>NZ_JBICXG010000022.1:0-143217 GCF_043200175.1 Streptomyces sp. NPDC048462 | reverse complement strand
GCCGAGACCCGCGAAGTCCTGATCGCCTCACTGGCCATGCTCCGCTCCAAGCACGCAGACCTGCCGTCCCGCAAACACGGCAACCCCCCGCAGTAGTCCACAGCCCTGCCGAGAAGACGGAGACACCCATGACCACTGCCGCCGAGTCCGTGCTGCGCGTCGAGAAGGGTCTTGCCGACCCCGAGGAGCTGGCCGCCATAACCGCGGTCCTGCTCGCCCGCGCCGCCGCCCAGCCCGCGACAGCACCCGCCCACCGCGGCCGCGACACAGCCGGCTGGCGCCGCCTGGAGCGCACCCCCGGCTTCCGCGCCCCCCACAGCTGGCAGGGCTGACCACCGCCCCACCCCGGAGCCCGGCCGAAGGCCGCGCGCCGGGCGCACACCACGAAGGCCCCGCACTCCTCCAGGGAGCGTGGGGCCTCTCGTCGTGAACGGTGCGCGGGCCGCAGGCCCTAGCGCAGGCGCGCCATCAGCGCATGCTCCACCAGCGTGATCAGCGCACTCTTCGCATCCGCCCGATGCCGCGCGTCCGTGGTCAGAATCGGGGTGTCGGGTCCGATCTGGAGGGCTTCGCGGACCTCGTCGGGGGTGTAGGGCTGGTGTCCGTCGAAGCCGTTGAGGGCGATGACGAAGGGGAGTCCGCTGTTCTCGAAGTAGTCGACGGCGGGGAAGCAGTCGGCGAGTCGGCGGGTGTCGACGAGTACGACGGCGCCGATGGCGCCGCGTACGAGGTCGTCCCACATGAACCAGAAGCGGTCCTGGCCGGGTGTACCGAAGAGGTACAGGATCAGGTCCTGGTCCAGGGTGATGCGTCCGAAGTCCATGGCCACCGTCGTGGTGGTCTTGTCCCCGGTGTGTGTCAGGTCGTCGATGCCCGCGGACGCGGACGTCATCACGGCTTCGGTGCGCAACGGATTGATCTCCGAAACAGCACCGACAAACGTGGTCTTACCCACGCCGAAGCCCCCTGCCACCACGATCTTCGCCGAGGTAGTGGAGCGGGCCGCTCCGCCGCTAGAGCTTGCGAAGTCCACTGAGCACCCTTTCGAGCAGTGTCACATCTGGCTGGCCGCCGGCGGACTCTTCGCCGCCGGGCTGGTGGATAGCGACGAGTCCGGCCTCAGCCAGGTCGGCTACGAGGATCCGGGCTACGCCGAGAGGGATCGAGAGCAGGGCCGAGATCTCGGCCACCGACTTGATCTCGATGCACAGCCGGCAGATCCGCTGGTGCTCGGGCAACTGCCCTTGCAGCCGGGACGGATCAGCCGTAGTACTGACCAACGCCTCAATGGCGAGTTGGTAGCGCGGTCGGGTCCGGCCGCCTGTCATGGCGTACGGACGAACCAGCGGATTGTGCGCTGCGGGAGCGGACGGCTCGGGGGTCCACCGCGGCTGCACCGGCTCGATACGGGGCGGCGGCTGCGGGGAGTCGTACCGGTGCGGGCGCTGCGGCCGCTGGGGCTGCTGCGGCTGCTGGGGCCAGTCGTCCGAGCCGCGCGCGTCCTGCTGCGGCCAGTCGTCCGAGCCCTGGGCGCGCCGGGCCTGCCGGAACGGCTGAAAAGGCTGCTGCCCGCCCTGTCTGCCGGGCGGGGAGGGGAAGTCGAAGCCATCGCCCCTGTGCTCACCCGGTACCTGCTGACCACCGTTGAACTGGTGTCCGCCTGGGGGTGTACCCACGATTCCTCCTCCGCCTGCCGGTCCCGGTCCCAGTGGGTCCGCGCCACCGCACCTTATGGCGCGGTGACGCGAAACGCACTGTCTGTCTACTAGTTAAGAAGGCTTCCCTGAAGTTCGGCGCGGAGGTCCGGAGTGAGGACACCGCCGGCGCGGTCCACCAAAAGCGCCATTTCGTACCCAACCAGACCGATATCGGCGTCAGGGTGTGCAAGAACGGCCAAGGAAGATCCGTCGGAGACGGACATGATGAAGAGGAATCCTCGCTCCATCTCCACAACTGTCTGATTCACCGCGCCGCCCTCGAAGATCCGCGAGGCGCCCGCGGTCAGCGAGGTCAGACCGGAGGCCACTGCCGCCAGCTGGTCGGCACGGTCACGCGGGAATCCCTCGGACATCGCCAGCAGGAGTCCGTCGGCGGAGACCACCACCGTGTGCGACACCCCGGGGGTGTTGTCCACGAAGTTGGTGATCAACCAGTTCAGATTCTGCGCCGCCTGGCTCATCGGGCTCACACTAACGCTCCTGGTTGTAGGTATTACTGCTGTCCGAACCCGCGTTACGTCCCCGCAGGACACCGCGGCGCAGGTTGCTCAACCTGCCACGCACGTCCTCCGGAGCGCGGGAGACCTGGGGGCCGCCCTGCTGGGTCTGTTCGGCCTTGCCCTCGACCAGGTTGGCCTTGGGGACGCGCCGGGGAAGACCGGAGGGGGTGACCCCGCCCGCCTTCGGGTCCCGGAGCTGCTCGGCCCGCTCCCAGCGCTCGTCGTTCGCCGATCGCCAGTCGTCCGTTCCGCTCGCACCGTCCGTGTCCTGCCGCTCGGGCAGAGGCTGCTGCGGCGGCTCCTGCCGCTGCGGCTCCTCCTGGGCGGCGGCGGGCCGCTCGTTCCCGCGTCCGGTGGGCTGCCAGTGCTGCTGGCCGCCCCGGCGCGGCAGACCGGCCTCGGTCATCTCGTGGCCGGAGCTCGGCACGGGGCCCGAACGATCGAAGCCTACGCTGTCCCGCGATTCGGCGGGGGCGCTCCCATCAGATTCCGGTTCGGCCTGCGCCGAGGGCTCGTACGCCCCCTGGTACCCGCCCTGAACTGGCCACTCTTCCTGCTGGGGCTGGGCGTTGTACTGCCCGTCATAGGCCTGCTGAGGTGCCTCAGGGGCCGGGTATGCCGACTCCGGATAGCCGTTCTGCTGCTGATAGCCGGGCTGTTGGACGTAGCCGGTGTCACCGCGGAACGGGTCGTAGCCGCCCTCGTACGCGGCCTGCCCGTACTGCTGTTCCTGCTGCCCGTCCTGCTGCGGCTCCAGGGCGTACTGGCCGCCGTCCTGGGCGCCCTGCTGGGGTTCCAGGGCGTACTGCTGGTCCGAGGAGGCGTAGGGGCCTTCCTCGTACGCCGCCTGTGCGTACTGCTCCTGGGACTCCTGCTGCGGGAACACCGGACGCTCCTCGCCGCCGGCCTGCGTCTCCAGGGCCGCACGGCGCTCCTCGCGCATCAGCGAACGGCCCACCGGGTCGAGCTGCGCCGCATCCTGCGGCACCTCGCCGTAGCGCGAGTCGTCGAAGCCGAGCTCCGCCGCCGTACGCAGCTGGGGCTGGAGCGGCGGCGCGTCGAACGCCTGCTGCTGCGGAATGATCGAGGAGACCGTGAAGTCGTCCGGCGTGGGTGCGCCCTCGCCGCCGCCACCGTGGGTGATCGCGTCGGGCAGCATGACCAGCGAGGTGGTTCCGGCCTGCTCGCCCGAGGGGCGCAGCTGGACCCGGATGCCGTGCCGGTCGGCGAGCCGGCCGACCACGAACAGGCCCATGCGCTGGGAGACCGCGGCGTCCACCGTCGGCGGGTTGGCAAGCTTGTGGTTGATGTCGGCGAAGTCCTCGGCGGTGAGGCCGATGCCCTTGTCGTGGATCTCGATCATCACGCGGCTGTCGGGCAGCCGGGTCGCGGTGACCCGCACCTTGGTCTGCGGCGAGGAGAACGTGGTGGCGTTCTCCAGCAGCTCGGCCAGCAGGTGGACGAGGTCGGTGACGGACTGGCCGTGGATCTCGCTCTCCGGCACCCCGGAGAGCTCGATGCGCTCGTAGGACTCCACCTCGGACGAGGCGGCGCGCAGTACGTCCACCAGCGGCACCGGCTGGTTCCAGCGGCGGCCGGGCTCCTCGCCGGCGAGCACCAGGAGGTTCTCGCCGTTGCGGCGCATGCGCGTCGCCAGGTGGTCCAGCCGGAACAGGCTCTCCAGCTGGTCCGGGTCGGCCTCGTTGTTCTCCAGGTCGGTGATGAGGGTCAGCTGGCCCTCGATGAGCGACTGGTTGCGGCGCGAGAGGTTGGTGAAGATCGCGTTGACGTTGCCCCGCAGCATGGCCTGCTCGGCCGCCAGCCGGACCGCCTCGCGGTGCACCTGGTCGAAGGCGCGGGCGACCTCGCCGATCTCGTCCTGGCTGTTGATCGGGATCGGCTGCACGCGGGTGTCCACCCGGCCCGGATCGGTCCGGGACAGCTGGTCGACGAGCGAGGGCAGCCGCTGTTCCGCGATGCCGAAGGCGGCGTTGCGCAGCCGGCGCATCGAGCGGCTCATCTGGCGCGCCATGAGACCGGCCAGGACGAACGCGGCCAGCAGGGCGACGATCACGATCGCGGCGTTGACGATGGCGTCGGTGCGGGCGCTGGACGAGATGTCCGCGGCCTCGGTCACGGCCTTGTCGACGAGCTCTTCCTCGACCGTGGTGTACCCGTCGAACTTCGCGGTGGCCGCGGCCATCCAGGTCTCGGGGGTGATGCCCTTCGCCTTCAGCTGGGCGGGGGTCCTGCCCAGGCCGAGCTGCTGGGCCATGCCGTCGAAGACCGATCCGTTCACGGTGGGCGGCGTCACGAACGTGACGCCCGCCGCGTCGGCCTTCTCCTTGGCGGCCTTGACCTGGGCGGCGCCCTCGGCCGCCTTGCCCGCCATGACCTTCTTCAGCCGGGCCGCATCGGCCTCCGTACCGCCGGAGACGAACTCGCCGAGGGCGATCTGCTCCAGGTAGTTGTACGAGCCGAACGCCTTGACCTGGTCGTTGAACTTGCCGTTCTCCTGGCTGGGCCGTACCAGCAGGTGCATGCCGATGGAGCGCTGAAGCGATTCTGCAGCCTTGGCCAGCTCGATCGCGTAGACGGTACGGCCGTAGCTGGTGATGTTGCCGGTACCGAGACCGAGCTCGTTGCAGAACTCCATGAGGGAGTGCTGGACCTGGACGTAGCCCTCTTCCGTCTTCACCGGGTCCATGGCCTCGGCGTAGGCGGCCTTGCGCAGGTCGGGAAGGGTGGGCTCCTCCAGCCGGAACAGCTTGAGGCGGCGCTCCAGGCCCTCCTTCTTCGGCATGTCCTTCACGGCCGCGTCGAACTTGTCCGCGGCCGCGTCCGTGGTGGCCCGCACCTCGGTGACCGACGCCGCGTCGCGCTTGTTGGACAGCAGTGGCTGGGCGCTGAGGTCGCGCTCGTTCAGGAGCGCCTGGCCGTACTCGGAGGCCGCCCGCACGATCAGCGCGGTCTTCTCGGCGTCCTGGGCCTCCTGCCAGGTGTCGATCGATCCCTTCACCTGGAAGCCGCCCATGACCAGGCCGACCAGTACGGGGATCAGGAGGATCGCGTTCAGCCGGGTGGGCACCCGCCAGTTGCGCGGGGACATCCGGCTGGTGCTGCCACCGGCGGACGCCCCTTCGGACACGTTGGCGGACGACGCCGCGGCGCGCGGCGGGGTGAAGTTGCCCCGTTCCGGCTGCGCCGTGGAGCCCTCGTTGTTACGCCTCACTCGACCAACAACCTCTCGGCGTCGGCACCTACGCTGTGCCGTGTTTGTTCAGGGCCGTACTTACTCGGGAGTTCGTCGAATTGCAGCACGGGAAACGGCCGCGTTCCAAACAGTCGGAACGGCCGATTCCAAGTGGCGCAGGCCTCAGATAAAACGGGCATAAAGAACGAGCCCCGCCAAAAGGCGGGGCTCATGTGAGCACAGTGATACCGCGCGTACGCATCGGGTGTCGACCGTGAGGTAATTCTCTCTCGAAACGTTATGAACACGGGGGCGGATCGTGTCAAAGGACACAGCCCGCCCCCGTGTGACTACTTTAACTGCCGTATGGCAATACCGACTTGTGCCTACTTGAGCCGTGCCATCAGCGCGTGCTCCACCAGCGTGATCAGACCGCTCTTGGCATCACCGCGGTGCCGGGCGTCGGTCGTGATGATCGGGGTGTCGGGTCCGATCTGGAGGGCTTCGCGGACCTCGTCGGGGGTGTAGGGCTGGTGTCCGTCGAAGCCGTTGAGGGCGATGACGAAGGGGAGTCCGCTGTTCTCGAAGTAGTCGACGGCGGGGAAGCAGTCGGCGAGTCGGCGGGTGTCGACGAGTACGACGGCGCCGATGGCGCCGCGTACGAGGTCGTCCCACATGAACCAGAAGCGGTCCTGGCCGGGTGTACCGAAGAGGTACAGGATCAGGTCCTGGTCCAGGGTGATGCGTCCGAAGTCCATGGCCACCGTCGTGGTGGTCTTGCCTCCGGTGTGTGTCAGGTCGTCGATGCCCGCGGACGCGGACGTCATCACGGCTTCGGTGCGCAACGGATTGATCTCCGAAACAGCACCGACAAACGTGGTCTTACCCACGCCGAACCCGCCTGCCACCACGATCTTCGCCGAGGTGGTGGCGCGGGCCGCACCGCCACTAGAGCTTGCGAAGTCCACTGAGTACCCTTTCGAGCAGTGTCACATCCGGCGCGCCGCCGGCCTCTCCGTTGCCCGGCTGGTGGATGGCCACCATGCCGGCTTCCGCCAGGTCCGCGACGAGGATCCGGGCCACGCCGAGCGGCATCGACAGCAGGGCCGACACCTCGGCCACCGACTTGACCTCGCGGCACAGGTGGCAGATCCGCTGGTGCTCGGGGAGCAGCGTTCCCAGGTGCGCGGGGTCGGCCGTGGTGCTGACCAGGGCCTCTATCGCTAGCTGGTAGCGCGGTCGGGTCCGGCCGCCGGTCATGGCGTAGGGACGAACCAGCGGCTGGTCGCCTTCACCTTCGTACGACGCGTGGTTCAGCGCGCCGTACGGATCGGGTGAGGCGGGTGGCGGGGTCATGAATCCTCCGGGCGTGACAGCAGGATGTCGGCTTGCCGTCGGAAGGGGCCGGTGGGGGGCTGTAAGCGGCCGGACGGGCGAGGGTTGATTGCAGTACCTGGGGTAATCGTCTGTGTCACCGATTCACGGCCGCCTAGTGGAGCAGGCTGCCCTGGAGCTCGGCGCGGAGGTCCGGGGTGAGGACAGTGCCCGCCCGGTCCACCAGCAGAGCCATTTCGTATCCGACCAGACCGATGTCGGCGTCCGGATGGGCGAGTACGGCAAGTGAGGAACCGTCCGAGACGGACATCAGGAAGAGGAACCCGCGTTCCATCTCCACCACGGTCTGGCTGACGGCGCCGCCTTCGAAGATCCGGGAGGCGCCCGCGGTCAGCGAGGTCAGACCGGAGGCTACTGCCGCCAGCTGGTCGGCGCGGTCGCGCGGGAAACCTTCGGACATCGCCAGCAGCAGGCCGTCTGCGGAGACCACCACCGTGTGCGACACCCCGGGGGTGTTGTCCACGAAGTTGGTGATCAACCAGTTCAGATTCTGCGCGGCCTGACTCATCGGGCTCAACTAACGCTCCTGCTGGTGAGTGGGGCCGATTGGGAAACTGCCGGTCGACTGGCCGTTGTTGGCCTGACGTCCCTGCTGGATGCCCCGGCGGAGATTGGTAAGACGCCCACGCACATCATCGGGCGCACGCGAGACCTGGGGACCTGACTGGTGATTCTGCTGCTGGGCGGTGCCCGGCACCAGATTGGCACGCGGTACCCGGCGAGGCAGACCGGAAGTGGTAATTCCGCCTGCCGCGGGCTTCTTCACCCGCTCCGCCTGCCGGACGAGTTCGTCGTTCGGAGAGGCGCGCCAGGAGCTCGTGACACCGTTGGTGTCGCCCGGACCGCGCTGCGGTGCGGGGGGAGCGGGACGCTCCTCGGCGGGCTGCTGCGGGAAGCCGGACGGCTGCGGCGCGGCGGGCGGCTGCTGACCGTACTGCTGCTGGCCGTTCTGCTGCGCGTTCTGCTGGCTGTGCTGCTGCCCGTTCTGCTGCGGACCGTGGAACCAGTTCGTCTCCAGCGTGTCGTACAGCGGCGTGCGGCCGTCGCCGGGCCCGGAGGCCGGCGGAAGCGCCTCGGGCTGCTGCGGCTGCTGCGGCAGGGCCGGCCGGTACTGCTGGTCCGGCGCCGGTGCGGCGGGCGGCCGCGGAGCACCGAAGTCCTCGTTGCCCCGGTCGCCACCGAACGGCGCGGGCAGGCCCTGTCCCTGGTCCTGCGGACGGCTGTAGTCGGGGCGGGCGAACTGCGCGGTGCTCGCCGGGTCCGGCGTCTGCGCACCCGGAGCGGGTGACGAGAAGTCCGGGCGGGCGAACTCCGAGGTGGAGCCCGGCCCCTGCCGGTCGTCCATCGGCCGGCGGGGGGTGAGCGGCGGCGGGCTCAGCGGCCGCTGGAACTGGTTGGTGGACTCGGGCTCCTCGTGACCGCGGGGGGCGTCGAGCGGGGAGCGCTGCTGGGGCGCGGACTGCTCGTCGGAGCCCCAGCTGGTGGTCTGCGGGCGCTGCGGAGCGGGGTATCCCCGGTCCGGAGCGTCCGGCGAGGGGTTGCCACCGGGCAGTTCGGCACGCGGACCGCCGACCGGGGGCAGCTGACGGCTGCTCTCGCCCGGACCGCCGGGCTGCTGGAAGCCGCCCTGGCCGGCCTGGTTCGGCCCGCCCTGCGGAGCCTGCCGGCCGGGGCCGTTCCCGCCGCCCTGGCCGTTCTGCTCCGGACGACGCTGACCGAACAGACTGGGCTGCCCCGAGTCCGTACGCCCGGCGCCGTCGCCCTGGCCCCGGGCGCCCAGCCGGGCACCGCCGCCGAAGGCGCCGGAGAGGCCGCCGCCCTGACGCGGCGGCTCCTGACGGGAGCCGTCCTGCGGCTGCCTGGGCTGCGGGCCGGTGCCGGGGAACCCGGCGCTCTGGAAGCCGGAGCCCTGCTGACCGGGCTGACCGGGCCTGCCGTTCGGCGCACCCTGGCCGCCTGGACCGCCCTGGCCCTGCGGGTTCTGGGGCCGGCCGGCGGTGTCCCGGGCGGGCAGTGCGGCCCGCGGACCGGAGCCCGCGCCGACCTGGCCGCGGGTGGCACCCGGACCGGCCGGGAGCCGGCCGCCGGGCGCCGACGGAGCACTGTCGAGACCGGGACGGGGCGCGGGACCGCCACCGGCGAGCAGGCCGCCGGGAGCGGGCTGCTGCCCCTGGGCCTGCTTCGGCACCGGCATCTTGCCGCCGTGCGCGACATCGACGGGCAGCATGACCAGCGCGGTCGTACCGCCGGAGTCGGAGGGCCGCAGCTGAATACGGATGCCGTGACGCAGGGACAGCCGGCCGACCACGAACAGACCCATGCGGCGGGAGACCGAGACGTCCACGGTGGGCGGCGACGCGAGCCGCTCGTTGATCGCCGCGAGGTCCTCGGGGGAGAGGCCGATGCCGGTGTCGTGGATCTCGACGAGCACCCGGCCGTCGGGCAGCGCGTGACCGGTGACCCGGACCTTCGTCTGCGGCGAGGAGAACGACGTGGCGTTCTCCAGCAGCTCGGCGAGCAGGTGCACGAGGTCGTTGACGACCCGGCCGGCGACCTCGGTCGCGGGCACCGCGGCCAGCTCGATGCGCTCGTACTGCTCCACCTCGGAGGCGGCGGCACGGAGCACGTCGACCAGCGGCACGGGGCGGGTCCACCGGCGGCCCGGCTCCTCGCCCGCGAGGACGAGGAGGTTCTCACCGTTACGGCGCATACGGGTCGCGAGGTGGTCGAGCTTGAAGAGCGAGGACAACTGGTCCGGGTCGGCCTCGCGCGACTCCAGCTCGGAGATGAGCGAGAGCTGACGCTGGATGAGGCCCTGCGAACGGCGCGAGAGGTTGGTGAACATCGCGTTGACGTTGCCCCGCAGGAGGGCCTGTTCGGCGGCGAGCCGGACGGCCTCGCGGTGCACGTCGTCGAAGGCCGCGGCGACCTTGCCGATCTCGTCCCGGGAGTGCACACCGACCGACTCGACGGAGGTGTCGACGTCCTGCGGGTCGGCCTCGGAGAGCTGCTTGACGAGCTCGGGCAGCCGGTCCTGGGCGACGCGCGTCGCCGTGTCCTGCAGCCGGCGCAGCGAACGGATCATGGACCGGGCGACGACGAAGGCGCCGACCAGCGAGACACCGAGCACCAGCAGGATGAGCGCACCGGAGATGATCGCCTCGCGCTGGGACTCGTCGCGCAGTTCGCGCGCCTTGCCCTCCATGTCGCTGAGGAGTGTCTCCTCGATCTGCTTCATGGCCTGGATCTTGGTGGAGTCCTGGTCGTACCAGTCGAGGTACGAACGCCGGGCCGTCCCGGTCATGCTGGTCGGGCTGTCGAGCACCTTCTTGGCGTAGGTGTCGGCGGCCTTGATCTCGGGGTTGCCGTCGTCCAGCGTGGCGGTCAGATCGCTCGCGCTGTTCCCGGTGGTCGTGTAGATCAGCTCGAACGAGCGACGCGCCAGGGCTTCCTTGCGCAGCGCCGCCAGGCCGAACTGCCGGTCGTTCGAGTCGAGCTTGGGCTGCTTGTCGTTGCCGCCCGGCAGCGCCGCGGCGATGATCGCGCGCTGGACCGAGGCGTACTCCTTGGCGGAGGAGAAGGCCGCCAGGGCGCGGGTCCGCTTGATCATCTCGGGGCTGCTGGTCGCCTGCGCCATGTCCTGCGAGAGGCTCAGCAGCGAGGTGATCAGCTGGCTGTACGCGTCGACGGTCTGCAGACTCGGGGAGCCGTCGGTGAACGCCTGCTTGCGGATGTCGCGGATGCCGCCCAGCTGGGAGGCGATCTGCTGGACGCTGGAGTGGATGCTCTCCAGCGCCTCGTCGCCCTCGGTGTCGCCGATTTCGTTCGTCGCGTCGAAGAAGGCCTTCTTGGCCCGGTCGGTCTTCTTCCGCGGCGTGGTGACCTTGAAGTCGGTGGCCGGGACTCCGTTGGACAGCGGGCCGGCCGACTGGTCGCGCTCCTCCTGGAGTGCCTGGGCCAGCGAGGTCGCCTGCTTGGTCATCTGGGTCAGCAGCTGCATGTGCTCCAGCTGCTGGATGTCGTTCATGGAGTCGTTGATGCGCAGGCCGCCCAGGGTGGTCGCCGCGACCACGGGGAGGGCGAGCAGGGAGACCAGGCGCGTGCTGATGCGCCAGTTGCGCAGGGCTACCCGCGATCCCGTGTTGACCGGGCCCTGGGGCTTCGGTGACGCGACGGGATCGGAGCTGTCGCCCGCCGTCGCGCCGGAGCGCTTGGCGCGGTCGGTGGTGTCGCCGGCCGCGGCCGGTCCGGGGTTCTGGGCGTGCTGGGCCGAGGAGCCGCGGTCGGTCCCGCCGCGCGGCTCCTGTTCGGCCGCTGCGCTGCCATCCCTCTTGAAACGTCCCTGCACTAGCGTCGCAACCTCTGGACCAGGCGTTCCCCCCGTCATGGACGGATGGAACGGTGTCGGCGTCGTGGGGCGTTGTACCGCCCCATGGTGGTCTTGAGTGACCGGCGTCCTTCCCCTTCCGCCGCCACTCGGATCGGCGCTGCATTGCGCCCCCTGCGCGCCGGCCTGAAACCTGCGGCGGTGCGTGGAATTCCAGCACAGTGCAGGATCTCCAACAAGGGCCAGGTACCGGGCTGTGACCTGGGTGACACGTTGTGATGGCGGAGTAACAAGCCGTGGAGCCGGTTCACTGCCATATCGGACTATTGAGGGTGAATCAGTTAGGGGTGGCGGGTGTCCCAGACGACATGATCAGGAGCGGAATGACTCATTCAGTGATGCAATGTCCGGTTTGGCTGATCGGGTCGGCCGCCCGGATTGGGTCGATTGTCGGGTCACGGGTGAGCAAACTCACATGATGATCGTCGTCTCTTCCGGTCTCCCGGTGGGAATTGGATGTTTAGCCTGATGCTTTACAGGGATGGCAAAACCGACAACTGGCGCCCCTCCGGGCGGCGCCCCTACCGACAGGGTCCGAACGGCAGATGAAGACGACGATGATGTTCCGCAACATTGCCAACCCCCGGCGCACGACGCTGGCGCACCTCAAGGACGCCGAAGCGCTGCAGACGCCGGAGCGGCCGGAGCACGCGCTCGAACTGCCGGCACAGACGGCCAACCCGCGCCGCACGATCCTCATGGTGGCCCCCGCGACCGCCACGGCCGCCGCCGAGTAATACGCGCGGCCTCCCCCCTCACCCGCGTTAGCCTGGAGCGTCAGTCTTCAAGCAACCCAGCAAGTGAGGGGCCACAGCTTCCCGTGCGCATCGCCAGGTTCTCCATCGACGGCAATGTCGCCTTCGGCGCCGTCGAGGGCGACGGGCCCGATGGTCTCGTCCTCGACATCATCAAGGGCATCCCGTACGCCGAGTTCGAGCTCTCCGGGACGAAGGTCCCGCTGAACAAGGTCCGGCTGCTGCCGCCCGTGCTCCCCAACAAGGTCGTGGCCATCGGCCGCAACTACGCGGAGCACGCCGCGGAACTCGGCAACGAGGTCCCCGACGTCCCCGTCGCCTTCTTCAAGCCCACCACCTCGGTGATCGGCTCCGGCGACGCCATCGAGTACCCCTCCTTCTCCGAAGAGGTGCACCACGAGGCCGAACTGGCCGTGGTCATCGGCCGGATGTGCCGCGAAGTGCCCCGCGAGCGGGTCAAGGACGTCATCTTCGGCTACACCTGCGCCAACGACGTCACCGCGCGTGACGCCCAGAAGCGCGAGAAGCAGTGGGCCAGGGCCAAGGGCTTCGACACCTCCTGCCCGCTCGGCCCCTGGGTGGAGACCGACCTCGACCCCGGCGACCTCGCCATCCAGGCCACGGTCAACGGCGAGCAACGCCAGCTGGGCCGGACGAGCGAGATGATCCGCTCCATCGAGGACCTGGTCGTCCACATCACGGAAGCCATGACGCTGCTCCCGGGCGACGTGATCCTCACCGGCACCCCCGCAGGGGTCGGACCCCTGCACGTCGGCGACGAGGTCGCCGTCACCATCGAAGGCATCGGCACTCTCACCAACAAGGTGATCAAGCGTGGTTAACGGACCGGTCCGTGTACGTTTCTGTCCCTCCCCGACCGGCAACCCCCACGTGGGCCTGGTCAGGACAGCTCTCTTCAACTGGGCCTTCGCCCGGCACCACCAGGGCACCCTGGTCTTCCGCATCGAGGACACCGACGCGGCGCGCGACTCCGAGGAGTCCTACCAGCAGCTCCTGGACTCGATGCGCTGGCTCGGTCTCGACTGGGACGAGGGCCCCGAGATCGGCGGCCCGCACGCCCCCTACCGCCAGTCGCAGCGCATGGACATCTACAAGGACGTCGCCGAGAAGCTCCTTGCCGCCGGGCACGCGTACCACTGCTACTGCACGACCGAGGAGCTCGACACCCGCCGCGACGCCGCCCGCGCCGCTGGTAAGCCGTCCGGCTACGACGGCCACTGCCGCGACCTGAGCGACGCGCGGAAGGCCGCCTACGAGGCCGAGGGCCGCACCTCGATCGTCCGCTTCCGGATGCCCGACGAGGCGATCACCTTCACCGACCTGGTCCGCGGCGACATCACCGTGCAGCCGGAGAACGTGCCGGACTACGGCATCGTCCGCGCCAACGGCGCCCCGCTCTACACGCTGGTCAACCCGGTCGACGACGCGCTCATGGAGATCACCCACGTCCTGCGCGGCGAGGACCTGCTCTCCTCCACCCCCCGCCAGATCGCGCTGTACCGGGCACTCGCCGAACTGGGCATCGCCAAGCAGACCCCCGCGTTCGGCCACCTGCCGTACGTCATGGGCGAGGGCAACAAGAA
Organism: Streptomyces sp. NPDC048462; assembly: GCF_043200175.1. Classification (NCBI taxonomy): domain Bacteria; kingdom Bacillati; phylum Actinomycetota; class Actinomycetes; order Kitasatosporales; family Streptomycetaceae; genus Streptomyces; species Streptomyces sp. NPDC048462. The sequence continues at coordinate 129,665 of NZ_JBICXG010000022.1, read as the reverse complement.
GCTCTCCAAGCGCGACCCGCAGGCCTCGCTCAACCTCTACCGCGAGCGCGGCTTCCTGCCCGAGGGGCTGCTCAACTACCTCTCCCTGCTCGGCTGGTCGATCGCCGAGGACCGCGACATCTTCGACATGGACGAGATGGTCGCCGCGTTCGACATCGAGGACGTCAACGCCAACCCGGCCCGCTTCGACCTCAAGAAGTGCGAGCACGTCAACGCCGAGCACATCCGCCGGCTCGACGTGAAGACCTTCACCGAGGCCTGCGGCCCCTGGCTGAAGGCGCCGTTCGCCCCCTGGGCCCCGGAGGCCTTCGACGCGGACCTGTTCGCGACGATCGCCCCGCACGCCCAGACCCGCGTTACGGTCCTCTCCGAGATCACGGCCAACGTCGACTTCCTCTTCCTCGACGAGCCCGCGACCGACGAGGCGTCCTGGGCCAAGGCGATGAAGGAGGGCTCCTACGCCCTGCTCGTGACGGCACGCGCCAAGCTGACCGAGGCGGAGTGGAACGCGGACGACCTGAAGGCCGCCGTCCTGGCCGCAGGTGAGGAGCACGGCCTGAAGCTCGGCAAGGCGCAGGCCCCGGTCCGGGTCGCCGTCACCGGCCGCACGATCGGCCTGCCACTCTTCGAGTCCCTGGAGATCCTGGGCCGCGAGAAGACCCTGGCCCGGGTGGACGCGGCGCTGGCGAAGCTGACCGCCTGAGAGCGGTCCCCGGCCAGGTGAGCCGGCTCTTCCCCGCTACGGGTGCTTTGCCACCCGGAGCAGGTGAAGGGCCGGCTCCGGCAGTTCATGGCCCTTGGGCCAGACCGCGTGCAGGACGCGTTGCAGCCGCACGGCGGGGCTGACCTCGACCTCGACCAGACGGCCCGACGCCACGTCCTCGCGCACGGCGAGCGCGGAGAGGACGGCGGGAGCCAGACCCCGGGCCGCCGCGCTGCGCAGCGGGGCGGTGGAACCGAGCTCGAGGACCGGGACGGCGACTCCGTCGTACGCGCGCAGCGCCCGCTCCAGCGTCTCCCGGGTACCGGAGCCCGCCTCCCGCAGCAGCAGCGGGGTGTCGGCCAGTTCGCGTCCGGTCAGGGCGCTGCGACGGCGGGTCCAGGGGTGACCGGGGGCCACCACGACCGCCAGCCGGTCCCGCCCCACCGCCGAGCGGTGCAGGTCGTCGGGGACCCTCGGCCCCTCGATGAATCCCAGATCGCAGCCGCCTCGGCGCAACGCCTCGACCACGCCCCAGCTGTTGGTCACCGTCAGCCCGACATGGGCGTCCGGTGTGCTCTCGCGCAGGGTGACGAGCCAGCCGGGCATCAGCTCCTCCGCGATGGTCAGACTGGCGGCGACCCGCAGCCGGCTGTCCTGCCGCGACCGCAGCGCGGCGGCCCCTTCGACCAGCGCCGCGGCCCCTTCGAGCACCGTCCGCGCCCAGTCGGTCACCACCGCTCCGGCCGGGGTCAGCCGGGACCCCGCGGTGGAGCGGTCCAGGAGCTGCAGCCCGAGACGGCGCTCCAGCGTGCGCATCCGGGCACTGGCCGACGGCTGGCTGATGAGCAGCCGGGCCGCCGCCCGGCCAAGGCTGCCAGTCTCCGCCACGCTGACCAGCAGCTGCAGCGACTGCAGGTCGGGCAGCGGGAGCTGCCCGAGATCCCGGTTCTCGGCACGCTCGGTCATAGGGAAACCTTCATAGGGCAACCCTATGACCTGGGCTCAGGTTCGTGTCTACCGGGCGGCGGGGAACCCGGCCACGCTGGTGATCATGACCCTGGACACCGAGAACCCCCGCTCGCGGACCGTGCGACAGCCGGCGAAGCCGTCTCCCGGGAGCGGCGCGTCCACGCCGGCCCCGGTGCGCCGCAACGCTCCCGGCCTCGCGCTGGCCGCCATCGGGCTCGGGCTGGCCGAGGGCGTGCACGCCCTGCTGCCCGGCGTGCCGATGCTGACGGTGGCCGTGGTGCTCGGAGTCGGGGCCGCGCACCTTCCCGGGGCCCGTCCGTTCGTACGCGGCCGGGGCAGGGCCGGACTCTCGACGGCGGGGAAGCGGCTGATGCGCGCCGGCATCGTGCTGCTCGGGCTGAAGCTCAGCATCGGAGACGTCATCGGGCTCGGCTGGGAGACGGTGGCCATGGTGCTCGGCGTCGTCCTGGTGGCCTTCTTCGGGATCTGGTGGCTCGGCCGCAAGCTGGGCCTGCCCGGCGACCAGCCGCTGCTCATCGCCACCGGCTACTCGATCTGCGGCGCCTCGGCGATCAGCGCGGTCAGCGGCGCGCTCGGCAAGGAGGAGGACGACGAACGGCTCGCGGCCGACGTGGCGACCTCGGTCGCCCTGGTCACCCTGTGCGGGACCCTCGCCATCGCCGTACTGCCGCTGCTGCAGCATCCGCTCGGCCTGGACACCGTGCAGTTCGGCCGCTGGGTGGGCGCGGGCGTCCACGACGTCGGCCAGGTCGTGGCCACCGCCCAGACGGCGGGGCCCGGCGCGCTCGGCGAGGCCGTGCTGGTCAAGCTCATCAGGGTGGCGATGCTCGCACCGCTGGTAGCCGGGGTCGCCGTGGCCTGTGGCAGGCGGGCGCACGAGGCGGCCGCCGACCGGCGGGCGGCGGGCGAGGCGTCGAGTACTCCGGCGTCCGGGCGCCGCCCGGCCGTGGTGCCGCTGTTCCTGATCGGCTTCCTGGCGATGACCGCCCTGCGCAGCACCGGACTGCTGCCCGCCGCAGCGCTGGACGCCGCGGCCACCGCCCAGGAACTGCTCCTGGCCGCCGCGCTCTTCGGCCTCGGCACTGCCGTCCACCTCCCGACACTCGCCCGCTCCGGCGCCAGGACGGCCGTTCTCGGACTCGCCTCCTGGGTGGTCATCGCGGCGGCGAGCTACGGGGGTGTCCTGCTCACCACCTGAGCGGCGAGTGACCTCCGGCTGTGCGCCCCGAGGGTGAGGCCCTGTCCGCGCAGGGGCCGCAGGGCCGGCCGGACCGGCGGTAGCGTGGGCGTATGCCGATCCGAGCAGTGCTCTGGGACATCGACGACACGATCTTCGACTACACCGGCGCCGACAACGTCGGCATGCGCAGGCATCTGGAGAGCGAGGGCCTGCCCGCCGGATACGGCTCCGTCGAGCAGGCCCTCGACGCGTGGCGGGCGATCACCGACGCGCAGTGGGCGCGTTTCGCCGCGGGGGAGACCGACTTCCGGGGGCAGCGGCGCGAGCGGGTCCGTACCTTCGTCGCGCGGCCGCTCACGGACGCCGAGGCGGATGCCTGGTTCGCCCGGCACGCGAGCCACTACGAGGCCGCCTGGTCGCTCTTCCCGGACGCGGTGCCGGCCCTCGACCTGCTGGCCGGCCGTTACCGCCATGCCGTGCTGACGAACTCCAGCATCATCAACCAGGACCGCAAGCTGCGCGTCCTCGGCGTGCGCGACCGCTTCGAGGCCCTGGTGTGCGCCGTGGAACTGGGCGTCTCCAAGCCCGCGGCCGGGGCGTTCCACGCCGCCGTAGAGGCACTGGGGCTGGAGCCCCGGGAGGTCGTGTACGTGGGCGACCACCCCGATATCGACGCGGCCGGAGCGGTGGCGGCGGGGCTGAGCGCTGTGTGGCTGGACCGGAGCGGACGTGGCGGGCGGCCCGAACTGACCCGGATCACCGGTCTCGATCAGCTGCCCGGCCTGTTGGCGGTCAATACCCGTTTTGGAGCGCCGGACACCTTCAGGTAATGTTCTTCCTGCGCCGCCCGAGCGGGCCGAAAGATTCGATCGGGAAGCGCACACGGAAATAAGACCCCTCCTGGGGTTGCGTTTCAGTGGGCTATGGTGTAATTGGCAACACTACGGTTTCTGGTACCGTCATTCTAGGTTCGAGTCCTGGTAGCCCAGCGCAGAGCTTCATCTGTAAAACACGCCCCCGTTGTGTAGCGGCCTAGCACGCTGCCCTCTCACGGCAGTAGCGCCGGTTCGAATCCGGTCGGGGGTACAGATCCTTCCCGCGAGAACATCTGGGTCGCACCCACGCTCTCGATGCAGGATCGCTAGGGCCCCCGTTGTGTAGCGGCCTAGCACGCTGCCCTCTCACGGCAGTAGCGCCGGTTCGAATCCGGTCGGGGGTACTTGCAACACCATGGGCTATGGTGTAATTGGCAACACTACGGTTTCTGGTACCGTCATTCTAGGTTCGAGTCCTGGTAGCCCAGCGCAAGACAAGTAAATCGCAGGACACAGGCCCCCGTTGTGTAGCGGCCTAGCACGCTGCCCTCTCACGGCAGTAGCGCCGGTTCGAATCCGGTCGGGGGTACAACAGAGCAAGAGACAGAGGCCCTTCACTTCGGTGAGGGGCCTCAGTCGTGTATCCGCCTGTGTGCGCGGACAGTTCGGACCGGCCGGGGCGGAAGAGGCCGGCGGCTCGTGCATATGGGGGCCGTGGACCGGCAGTTGACGCGTCGCTCCGTGGGTGGCGGGGGAGCGGGCATATCTCCGGGGCGGTGGTCCACCCCCACCGGTAAGGGAGTTGGGCGTGGTACGAGACCTGCGCCGGATCTGAAGGGGGCCGCCACGACGCTGGGGCGGCCGGTGCTGGAAGGTGGGGCGTGGCGGGTCAGCCGGTGCGGCGCAGCGCCTCGCTCAGCCGGGCGGCCGAGTCGATGATCGCCTGGGCGTGCATCCGGCCCGGGTGACGGGTCAGCCGCTCGATCGGCCCGGAGACCGATACCGCCGCGACCACCCGGTTCGAGGGGCCGCGCACCGGTGCCGAGACCGAGGCGACGCCCGGTTCCCGCTCGCCGATCGACTGGGCCCAGCCCCGGCGCCGTACGCCGGAGAGCGCCGTCGCGGTGAAGCGGGCGCCCTGGAGGCCCCGGTGCAGGCGCTCCGGCTCCTCCCAGGCCATCAGGATCTGCGCGGAGGAGCCCGCCTTCATGGTGAGCGTGGAGCCGACCGGCACGGTGTCCCGCAGACCGGACAGCCGCTCCGCCGCCGCCACGCAGATCCGCATGTCGCCCTGCCGGCGGTAGAGCTGGGCGCTCTCCCCGGTGATGTCGCGAAGGTGAGTGAGCACCGGTCCCGCCGTGGCGAGCAGCCGGTCCTCGCCCGCCGCCGCCGCGAGTTCCGACAGCCGGGGGCCGAGAATGAAGCGGCCCTGCATGTCCCTCGCCACCATGCGGTGGTGTTCCAGTGCCACGGCCAGCCGGTGGGCCGTGGGTCGTGCGAGCCCGGTCGCCGCGACCAGCCCGGCGAGGGTGGCCGGACCGGACTCCAGGGCGCTCAATACCAGAGCTGCCTTGTCGAGAACGCCGACGCCGCTAGAGTTGTCCATACGACGATACTCGCGTCTCACTCTGTGAAACGCAAGTTCAATTTTCCAGGGAAGTTGCGAACCTGTACGGGCGGCCCCACAACGGCCCGTAGCCACCGCCCCGCACGGGGGTCCGGACGGGGGCGCACCGAATCTCTAGTTGGGCCGGCGACGACGCCGGTCGGAGGGAAAGCGATGGGTAGGACACTCGCGGAGAAGGTTTGGGACGACCACGTCATCCCCAAGGTCTCGACTTCGCTCGACCAGGGGAGCCCCCACTGGCGCGCCGAAGGCGAGCCCGACCTCCTCTTCATCGATCTGCACCTGCTGCACGAGGTGACCAGCCCGCAGGCCTTCGACGGTCTGCGGCAGGCCGGACGCCCGGTGCGGCGCCTCGACCTCACCATCGCCACCGAGGACCACAACACCCCGACCCTCGACATCGACAAGCCGATCGCGGACCCGGTCTCCCGCGCGCAGCTGGAGACCCTGCGCAAGAACTGCGCGGACTTCGGCGTCCGGCTGCACCCGCTGGGCGACGTCGAGCAGGGCGTCGTGCACGTGGTCGGCCCGCAGCTGGGGCTGACCCAGCCCGGCACCACGGTCGTCTGCGGCGACTCCCACACCTCCACGCACGGGGCGTTCGGCGCGCTGGCGTTCGGCATCGGCACGAGCCAGGTCGAGCACGTGCTGGCCACCCAGACGCTGCCGCTGGCCCGTCCGAAGACGATGGCGATCACCGTCGAGGGCGAACTGCCCGACAGCGTCACCGCCAAGGACCTGATCCTCGCGATCATCGCGCGGATCGGCACCGGCGGCGGCCAGGGCTACATCCTCGAATACCGGGGGTCCGCCATCGAGAAGCTCTCGATGGAAGCCCGGATGACCATCTGCAACATGTCGATCGAGGCCGGAGCGCGGGCGGGCATGATCGCCCCCGACCGGACCACCTTCGACTATCTGCAGGGCCGCGACCACGCCCCGCAGGGCGAGGACTGGGACGCCGCCGTGGCGTACTGGGAGACGCTGCGCACCGACGACGACGCGGTCTTCGACGCCGAGGTGGTCATCGAGGCCGCCGAACTGGCGCCGTTCGTCACCTGGGGCACCAACCCCGGCCAGGGCGCACCGCTGTCGGCCAGCGTCCCCGATCCCGCTTCGTACGAGGACGCCTCGGAGCGCAACGCCGCGGAAAAGGCCCTGGAGTACATGGGCTTGACCGCCGGGCAGCCGCTGCGCGAGATCAACGTGGACACCGTGTTCGTAGGTTCGTGCACCAACGGCCGGATCGAGGACCTGCGCAACGCGGCCGCGATCATGGACGGCCGTCAGGTCGCCGACGGGGTACGGATGCTGGTCGTCCCGGGCTCCGTGCGGGTCGCCCTGCAGGCCATCGAGGAGGGCCTGGACAAGGTCTTCAAGGCCGCCGGCGCCGAATGGCGGCACGCGGGTTGCTCGATGTGCCTCGGTATGAACCCCGACCAGCTGGCCCCCGGCGAGCGCTCCGCCTCCACCTCGAACCGCAACTTCGAGGGCCGGCAGGGCAAGGGCGGCCGCACCCACCTGGTCTCCCCGCAGGTCGCCGCCGCCACCGCCGTGCTGGGCCATCTGGCCTCGCCGGCCGACCTGTCCGACGTCCGTACGCCCGCCGGAGTCTGAGAATCATGGAAGCTTTCACCGCACACACCGGCCGGGCCGTCCCGCTGCGCCGCAGCAACGTCGACACCGACCAGATCATCCCCGCCCACTGGCTGAAGAAGGTCACCCGGGACGGCTTCGAGGACGGCCTCTTCGAGGCCTGGCGCAAGGACGAGGACTTCGTCCTCAACCGCCCGGAGCGCAAGGGCGCCTCGGTGCTGGTGGCCGGCCCCGACTTCGGTACCGGCTCGTCCCGCGAGCACGCCGTCTGGGCCCTGCAGAACTTCGGCTTCAAGACCGTCATCTCCTCCCGGTTCGCCGACATCTTCCGCGGTAACTCGCTGAAGAACGGGCTGTTGACCGTGGTCCTGGACCAGCAGGTCGTCGACGCCCTGTGGGAGCTGACGGAGGCCGACCCGGAGGCCGAGATCACGGTCGACCTGGAGTCCCGGCAGGTCCTCGCGAAGGGTGTCACCGCCGACTTCGAGCTCGACGAGAACGCCCGCTGGCGGCTGCTGAACGGGCTGGACGACATCAGCCTCACCCTGCAGAACGAACCGGACATCGCGGCCTACGAGACGACCAGGCCGGCCCACAAGCCACGTACAATTCAAGCCTGAGCAGCCCGTTTCCAGTACTGCGCCCCCTGCCTTCTGGTAGGGGGCGCAGTCGCTTGTTGAGACCCCGTCGGGCGACAACTCGCCCCAGATGGCACAATCGGTGCATGGAACGCGACAGCCAACTCAAGCTTTACGGCCAAGTCGCCGACCAATTGAAGGAAGCGCACTCACGAGTGCGTGCACTGCAAGTCCCGGAGGGCGTACGGATGGCGCTGTCCCGGAAGCTGCTGGTCGTCACGGCCGCGGCGAAGCACGATCTACCGGATGCGGCAAGGCGTCTGGACCGGTTGATGAAGGACCTCGATGAGGGCCGATTCCCCGAAGGTGACTGACTCTGCGGAACTGCGCAGCGGTCGACTTCGTTGCGGCACTAGGGTGATTAGCCCGTTTCGTGTTTGATTTGCGGTATATATCTGCCTAACGTGCGAAAAAGGCTTGAACACTCTCGTTCTGGCTATGTCTCCGAAGGGGAAGACGTGAACAAGGCGCAGCTCGTAGAAGCGATTGCCGACAAGGTCGGCGGCCGACAGCAGGCCGCGGACGCCGTCGATGCGGTGCTCGACGCGATCGTTCGTGCGGTTGTCGCAGGTGACCGCGTTTCGGTCACCGGCTTCGGCTCGTTCGAGAAGGTCGACCGCCCGGCCCGTTACGCCCGCAACCCGCAGACGGGTGAGCGCGTACGGGTCAAGAAGACATCCGTGCCCCGTTTCCGTGCGGGACAGGGCTTCAAGGACCTGGTGAGCGGCTCGAAGAAGCTCCCCAAGAACGATGTGGCCGTGAAGAAGGCGCCCAAGGGCAGCCTCTCGGGCGGTTCTTCCACCCGTACGACGGCCAAGGCGGCCGCCAAGAAGGCCACCGCGAAGAAGGCCGTGGCGAAGAAGGCCACCGCCAAGAAGACCGTGGCAGCGGCGAAGAAGACCACGGCCACCGCCAAGAAGGCGACCGCGAAGAAGACGTCCGCGGCGGCGAAGAAGACCACGGCGGCCGCGAAGAAGGCGACCCCCGCGGCGGCGAAGAAGACGACGACCGCCAAGAAGGCCGTCGCCAGCAAGACCGCGCCCGCCAAGAAGACCACGGCGAAGAAGGCGCCCGCGAAGAAGACCACCGCGCGCAAGACCACGGCCAAGAAGGCCACCGCACGGAAGAAGTGAGACCCAGCAGCACAGGGCTCATCACACGCGCCGGGCCGGGCTCCCCTCGGGGAGCCCGGCCCGCGGGCTGTTCGGGGCACGGTCCCACGGGGCCCGGCGGCCCTGCGGGCTTTTCGGGCGCGGGCGCCCGGGGCCGTTCAGCCGCCCGGCGCCGCCGAAGGGCTCAGAAGGTCTGCAGCGTCACCAGCGTGATCCGCAGCCCGGTGCCCTCGCCCCGGCCCTCGATCCGCACCCGCTGGCCCGGCCGCAGCAGCCGCAGACCGCCGGCGTCGAAGGCCTGGGCGTCGAAATCCACCGGGGTGCCGTCGTCGAGCAGCACACTGCCGGTCCGGGTCTCGGGGTCGTACGTGTACGAGGTCGCCTGCATGAGCGGCAGCCTATCGGTCCATCGCGGGGACCCCGGCGGCCCAGCGCCCCGCCGTGTAGGGGCCGACCCCCAGGGTGAGCGCCGCCCGCAGATCGTCGCCGGTGTCCACGTCCTGGCGGACCGAATCGATACCGGAGAGCGCTATTTCCGCGGCGCCCGACGCGAGGTGCCGGGCCCGGGACGGACCGCCGAAAGCGGGGCGCAATTCCACTCCTGGCCCAGCGGACAGAAATGTGGTTCCGATTCCCGCCGCATCGGTCACAAATGCCCGGGGAAAAGCGGCTGAGGAATCGAGCACCCGGGCCAATTCCGTATGGCGCAGTGCCGGCAGATCCGCGTTGAGCACGGCGACGGCCGCTCCGGGCCGGGCCATGCGCACCGCGCGCTCACCGTGCGCGAGGGCCGCGTTGAGCCCGGCGGCGGGGGAGTCGGCCACGACCCGGGCGCCGAGGGCCGCCAGCGCGGCACCGGCCGTCGCGTCGTCCGTGACTACCACCACATCCCCGACGGCCCGGCAGGCCAGCGCGGCGTACACGGTGTCCTGGGCGAAGGCCAGGGCCAGCCGGGGCCGCAACAGGGGGCCGGACGCGGACACCAGCCTGCTCTTGGCCCGCGCCAGGGGCTTCAACGGGACGACCAGGGACCAGCGGCCGGTCGGGTCGGTGTTCGTGGCGGTCTCCCCCTCGATGCGCATCAGCGCCTATTCTCGCCTGCCGGTGCGACAACCTGGAGGGTCGGTCCCGAAGGTGAGGCGTACGGTGTTCTCGACAGAGCAGGGGCCTGGGGCGAGACTTGACCGTCGGTAGTCAGTCAGTAGAGCTTCACAGTCAGGTCCGTAGAGAAGGGTGTCCGGGTGTCCCGCCGCAGAATCGGCTTCTGGTACCGCTTGGCAGCGGTCATCGCAAAACCGCCGCTGGTGGTTCTGTTCAAGCGCGACTGGCGAGGGATGGAACATATTCCGGCCGATGGCGGCTTTATAACTGCGGTCAATCACAACTCGTATCTGGACCCGCTCTCGTACGGGCACTTCCAGTACAACACCGGCCGGGTGCCGCGGCTCCTCGCGAAGGCGGGCCTCTTCAAGACCCCCTTCGTCGGGATGATGCTGCGAGGCACCGGCCAGATCCCCGTGTACCGCGAGACCACCAACGCCCTGGACGCCTTCCGGGCCGCCGTCGCCGCCATCGAGCGCGGTGAGTGCGTCGCCTTCTACCCGGAGGGCACCCTCACCCGCGACCCCGAGATGTGGCCGATGGGCGGCAAGACCGGCGCCGCCCGCGTCGCGTTGATGACCAGGGCCCCGGTCATCCCCGTCGCCCAGTGGGGCGCCAACCTGGCGATGCCGCCCTACGCCACGGAGAACAAGCTGCGGCTCTTCCCCCGCAAGACCCTCCAGGTCCAGGCCGGTCCGCCGGTCGACCTCTCCCGGTTCTACGACAGGCAGCCGACGCCCGACGTCCTGCGCGAGGCCACCGAGGTCATCATGCTCGCGATCACCGAGCAGCTGGCGGACGTACGCGGACAGCAGGCCCCCACACAGCTCTACGACCACCGTAAGGCCCGCGCGCAGCAGCGGCGCAAGTCCGAACGAGAGGGACCCAAGTGACGCACCCCGTAAAAGCAGCCGTCTTCGGAACCGGCTCATGGGGTACGGCCTTCGGTATGGTCCTGGCCGACGCGGGCTGCGAGGTCACCCTCTGGGGACGCCGCGCCGAGGTCGCCGAGACCATCAACACGACCCGTACCAACCCCGACTACCTGCCGGGCATCGAACTCCCCGCATCGGTCCGGGCCACCACGGACGCCGCCGAGGCGCTGCGCGGGGCCGACTTCGCGGTGCTCGTCGTGCCTTCCCAGACGCTGCGCGAGAACCTTGCCTCCTGGGTCCCGCACCTGGAGTCCAAGACGGTGCTGGTCTCCATGATGAAGGGCGTCGAACTCGGCACCGCCAAGCTGATGAGCGAGGTCATCGAGGACGTCACCGGGGTCGGCGCCGACCGCATCGCCGTCGTCACCGGGCCCAACCTCGCCAAGGAGATCGCGGAACGCCGCCCCGCGGCGGCCGTCGTCGCCTGCCAGGACGAATCGGTGGCGCGCCGCCTCCAGGCCGCCTGCCACACCCCCTACTTCCGCCCGTACACCAACACCGATGTGGTCGGCTGCGAGCTCGGCGGCGCCATCAAGAACGTCATCGGCCTTGCCGTCGGCATCGCGGACGGCATGGGGCTCGGGGACAACGCCAAGGGCTCGCTCATCACCCGCGGCCTGGCCGAGACCACCCGGCTCGGACACGCGATGGGCGCCGACCCGCTGACCTTCTCCGGACTGGCCGGTCTCGGCGACCTGGTGGCGACCTGCTCCTCGCCTCTCTCGCGCAACCACACCTTCGGCACCAACCTCGGCCGGGGCATGACGCTCCAGGAGACCATCGCCGTCACCAAGCAGACCGCGGAGGGCGTCAAGTCCTGCGAGTCGGTGCTCGATCTGGGCCGCCGCCACGGTGTGGAGATGCCGCTGACCGAGACGGTCGTCGCCATCGTCCACGAGGGCAAGTCGCCGGTGGTCGCGGTCAAGGAGCTGATGTCGCGCAGCGCCAAGGCCGAGCGGCAGCGCTGAGGCCCGCGGCCCGCTGAGGGGCCGGGTTCACCCGGCGGGCGGCACCGGCGGCGCTGACGCGACCCGTACCAGCAGGTACGCTCATCGCGATATGAGCAGCGAGAACCTCCCCCAGAGCACGGAGCAGCAGCTCCGCAAGCCGCGTGTGGCCGTCGTGTTCGGCGGCCGCAGCTCCGAACACGGCATTTCGGTGGTCACGGCCGGTGCCGTCCTGAACGCCATCGACCGGACGAAGTACGACGTCCTGCCGATCGGCATCACGACGGACGGCCGCTGGGCGCTCACCGCCGACGAACCCGAACGCATGGCCATCACCGACCGGAAGATGCCGGACGTGGCCCAGCTGGCCGAGTCCGACGAGGGCGGCGTGGTGCTCTCCGTCGATCCCGGCAGCCGCGAAGTGGTCTACAGCGAGCCCGGCGCCGTCCCCAAGGCGCTCGGCGAGGTCGACGTCGTCTTCCCCGTTCTGCACGGCCCCTACGGTGAGGACGGCACGCTCCAGGGCCTCCTGGAGCTCTCCGGGGTGCCGTACGTCGGCGCCGGCGTCCTCGCCTCGGCGGTCGGCCAGGACAAGGAGTACATGAAGCGCGTCTTCACCTCCTTCGGGCTGCCCGTCGGCCCGTACGTCGTCGTACGCCCCCGTGAGTGGGACCAGGACCCGCAGGCCGCCCGCAAGCGCATCGTGGAGTTCGCCGGTGACCACGGCTGGCCGCTCTTCGTGAAGCCCGCGCGGGCCGGCTCCTCGATCGGCATCACCAAGGTCGAGGACGCCTCCGGCCTCGACGAGGCGATCGAGGAAGCCCGCCGCCACGACCCCAAGTTCCTCGTCGAGTCACTGCTGCGGGGCCGCGAGATCGAGTGCGGCGTGCTGGAGTTCGAGGACGGGCCGAGGGCCAGCGTGCCGGCCGAGATCCCGCCGGTCACCTCGCACGACTTCTACGACTTCGAGGCCAAGTACATCGACGCGGCGTCCGGCCTGGTGCCGGCCCCGCTCACCGAGGACCAGACCGCCGAGGTCCAGCGGCTCGCCGTCGAGGCCTTCGACGCGGCGTCCTGCGAGGGCCTGGTGCGCGCCGACTTCTTCCTCACCGAGGACGGCGGCTTCGTCATCAACGAGATCAACACCCTGCCGGGCTTCACCCCGATCTCCATGTACCCGCGCATGTGGCAGGAGAGCGGGGTCGATTACCCGCAGCTGGTGGACCGGCTCATCCAGGCGGCGCTGAACCGGCCGACCGGACTGCGCTGACCCGGACGCGCCGCCCCGGACAACGGCCGGGGGCGTGTGCTCCGCACCGGAGCACACGCCCTAAAGGCTGTTGGGGACGGTCTTCCGGACCGCCGGGGCGAAGGCCGCCAGCGGACTCGCGTCATGCGCGTACGCCACCGACATCGTCACCTCGACGTACGCCTTGCGGAAGGTGGTCGTGAACCGGGGCCGGCCGTCGTCCTGCTGTTCCAGCATCCAGTTGACGCCGTTCGCGTCGATCGCCTTCGACTGGGCGTCGTCCATCTTCGCCGGGCGCGGGACACCGCAGCGCAGTACGATCTCCCCGTCCCCCCACCCGGCGGTCAGGTCCGAGCCGGACCCGGGGTCGTCGCGCTCCTGACCGGCGACGGCGATCGGCAGCTGCTTGTGCAACGCACGGCAGTAGGCTGCGGCTTCCGGCGACGGGGTGGGGACCGTGACCGATGCCGTGGCATCGCCGGAGGAGCAGCCCGCCGCGGCCATGAGCACCAGGGCAGCGGACGGACCGAGGAACACGGGACGGGAAAGCCGGCGGCGGGAAGACGTCACCGGCCCAGCCTAGACGGGGGTTACAGGTGCACGACCGGGCAGGTCAGGGTTCTGGTGATGCCGTCCACCTGCTGGACCTTGGCGACCACCATGCGTCCGAGCTCATCGACCGTGTCGGCCTGGGCGCGCACGATCACATCGTAGGGTCCGGTGACGTCCTCTGCCTGGATCACTCCCGGGATCTTGGCGATGGTCTGGGCGACTGTCGACGCCTTGCCCACCTCGGTCTGAATAAGGATGTACGCCTGTACCACGGAACCTCCAGGGCGGCCACGAGGATCATGTGGGGGAAAGGGACGCCACGGTATCGCGTTGCCGCGGGCCGCGGGGAGACCTGCGGGCCGGATGACGCCCACAGCGTGGCGTACAGAACACACAAGTTGACGTATCTCAGAACAGTACCGACAGCAGTGACGGCCCGCGACCGCAAGTCCAGCGGTGCGGACGGGGGACCCGCGTGCCCGTGACCACCAGGACGGACCGCCCCCGGGGCCGGTCCGTCGTCCGGGCACCCGCAGGCCGCCGAAACAGGCCGGACGTCCGTCCGGCGCGACAGATGAGGGGTGACACTCGGTGAAGGGAACCGTGGGCGAGTTGGGGGAGTTCGGGCTCATCAGAGAGCTGACTTCCCGGCTCACCACCACTCCGGCGGTACGGCTGGGCCCCGGCGACGACGCCGCGGTCGTGACCGCTCCCGACCGCAGGGTCGTGGCCAGTACCGACATCCTGCTGGAGGGAAGGCACTTCCGGCGTGACTGGTCGACGGCGTACGACGTCGGCCGCAAGGCCGCCGCACAGAACCTCGCCGACATCGCGGCGATGGGAGCCGTGCCCACCGCACTGCTCCTCGGCCTCGTCGTCCCGGCCGAACTCCCGGTGACCTGGGCCGGGGAACTCATGGACGGCATCCGCGACGAGTGCCAGGTCGCGGGGGCGGCCGTGGTCGGCGGCGACGTGGTGCGCGGCGACACCATCACCGTCGCGATCACCGCCCTCGGTGATCTGCGCAACCACGAACCCGTCACCAGGGCGGGCGCCCAGCCCGGCGACGTCGTCGCCGTCACCGGCTGGCTCGGCTGGTCCGCCGCCGGGTACGCCGTGCTCTCCCGCGGCTTCCGCTCGCCCCGCGCCTTCGTCGAGGCCCACCGGCGGCCCGAACCGCCGTACCACGCGGGCCCCGCGGCCGCCGGGCTCGGCGCCACCGCGATGACCGACGTCAGCGACGGACTGGTGGCCGACCTCGGGCACATCGCGGAGGCGAGCAAGGTCCGCATCGACCTGCGCTCAGGACGCATCGACATCCCGTCCCAGATGTCCGACATCGGGCAGGCCGTCGGCGTCGACCCCCTCCAGTGGGTCCTCACCGGGGGAGAGGACCACGCGATCGTCGCCACGTTCCCGCCCGACGTGAAGCTGCCGGCCCGCTGGAAGGTGATCGGCGAGGTCCTCAACCCGTCTGCGCTGCCCCAGGTGACGGTCGACGGAGCGCCCTGGACGGCCAAGAACGGGTGGGACCACTTCGGCGACATCGAGGACGCCCAGTAGATTGCGGCGTATGCCGATACCTTCCGCCGTACCGCCCCGCGTGCTCACCGTCGCCGGATCCGATTCCGGCGGCGGTGCGGGCATCCAGGCCGACCTGAAGACGATGCTGGCGCTCGGTGTGCACGGCATGAGCGTGCTGACCGCCGTCACGGCACAGAACTCGCTCGGCGTACAGGGCGCCTGGGAGCTGCCGGCCGAGGCCGTGCGCGCCCAGTACCGCAGCGTCGTGGACGACATCGGCGTGAACGCGGTCAAGACCGGGATGCTGTCCAGCGCCGGCCTCGTCGAGACCGTCGCCGCACTGATCGCCGCGACGGACGCCCCGGCCGTCGTGGACCCGGTCGGCGTCTCCAAGCACGGCGACCCGCTGCTCGCCGCCGAGGCGCTCGACTCGGTCCGCACGAAGCTGCTGCCCGTCGCGACCGTGGCGACCCCGAACCTCGACGAGGTGGCGCAGATCACGGGCGTGCGGGTCACCGACGAGGCCGGGATGCGAAGGGCCGCCGCCGAGATGCTCGGCTTCGGGCCCCGCTGGGTGGTGATCAAGGGCGGGCATCTGCCGGGCGATCCGGTGGACCTGCTGACGGACGGCTCCGAGGAGCACTGGCTGCGCGCCCCCCGCCACGACAACCGCCACACGCACGGCACGGGCTGCACCCTCGCCTCCGCGATCGCCTGCGGACTGGCCCGGGGCCAGGACGTGCCCACAGCGGTACGCGGAGCGAAGTCCTACGTGACCGGGGCCATCGCGGCGGGCTTCGAGCTGGGCGCGGGCATCGGCCCGGTCGACCACGGCTGGCAGCTGCGGAACGCCGGCTGACCGCCCCCGCCCGTACGGGCACAGCAAAAAGCCGGTCCACCGAGGTGGACCGGCTTTTTGGGCAACCGGTAGGGCTGCGCTACGACGGGAACGTCAGCGCGCGACCTTGCCGGCCTTGATGCACGAGGTGCAGACGTTGAGCCGCTTCGGCGTCCGCCCGACCACGGCACGCACGCGCTGGATGTTGGGATTCCAGCGACGGGACGTACGGCGGTGCGAGTGCGAAATGCTGTTGCCGAAGCTCGGCCCCTTGCCGCAAACGTCGCAGTTGGCAGCCACGGGTCACTCCAAAACTTCAGATGCACTTACAGTGAATTCCGGCACGCCGGATTCATTGACTGAAGTGGCGGTACCGGGGGAATGTCCCGACTCTCGTCGGGCAACCGAAGCAGCATACAACGGCTGCGTCGGAGATACGAAACTACCATGGGATCCACAGCTGCCCGCCCCGCCCCTGACCCCGCCGGGGGCCACCGGCCGGGGCTACCCTGCGGTGCAGCCCGCCGCCCCAGGCCCCGTTCCGAGGAGGACCATCAGGTGCCGCAGACCGCCGACGACCTGGACGCCGTCGCGGTGCGTACCTGGTGCTCACTGGCGCTGGACGCACTCGGCCGGGAGCGCGAGGCGATCGACGCGATCAACGTCTATCCCGTCGCCGACGGGGACACCGGCACCAACCTCTACCTGACCGCGGAATCCGCGGCGGCGGCCGTCGAGGCGGTGTTCGCCGCCCACGAGACCGGCACCTCGGCCCCCTCCACCGCCGACGCGGTACGGGCCATGGCGCACGGGGCGCTGATCGGCGCCCGGGGCAACTCCGGCACGATCCTGGCGCAGTTGCTGCGCGGCATGGCCGGGGTGCTGGCCGGCGAACCCGGCGAGCGGACCGGCGCGGACCGGCTGCGGCTCGCCCTGACCCGGGCCGCGGCCTCGGCGCGCGAGGCCGTCGCACACCCCGTCGAGGGCACGGTCCTGACCGTGGCCACCGCCGCCGCCGAAGCCGCGGGGCGCACGGCAGCCGGTGCCGGAACGGGCGCGGTGGCGCGAGCCGCGTACGAAGGGGCGCGCACCGCCCTGGAAGCGACCCCCGGACAGCTCGCCGTGCTCGGCCGGGCCGGGGTCGTGGACGCCGGCGGCCGGGGACTGGTCGCGGTCCTGGGGGCGCTGGTCGAGGCGGTCTCGGGCCGGACCCCCGAGCGGATGTACCAGGCACCGGCCGCACCCGCCCCGCTCGCCGCCGCGATCGGGGACTGCCCCGCGCCCGATGACCCGCAGGACGGGCCCGCCTTCGAGGTCATCTACCTGCTGGAGGCCGGGAACGACGCCGTGGAGCGGCTGCGCACCCGGCTCGACGCCCTCGGCGACTCCCTGGTCGTGGTGGGCGGCGACGGGCTCTGGAACGTCCACGTCCACGTCGACGACGCCGGTGCGGCGGTCGAGGCCGGGGTCGAGGCCGGACGGCCGTACCGCATCCGGATCACCCACTTCGCCGCGGACCGGACGCACGCCCGCCCCGAACCCGCCCAGCGCGCCGTCGTCGTGGTCGTCCCCGGCGACGGGCTCGGCGGCCTGTGCGCGGAGGCCGGGGCCACGACGGTCCTCGCCCGCCCCGGGGAGCCGCCCGCCAGCGGCGAACTGGTCGACGCGATCCGTCGCGCCCACGCCCGCGAGGTGGTGCTCCTGCCCAACGACGCGGACCTGCGCCACACCGCGGCGGCCGCCGCCGAGCAGGCCCGCGCCGAGGGCATCCGGGTCGCCCTCATCCCGACCAGGGCCGCGGTCCAGGGCATCGCGGCGCTGGCCGTCCACGAGGCGGACCGCAGCTTCGACGAGGACGTGGTCGCCATGACCGCGGCGGCCGGCGCCACCCGCTACGCCGAACTGGCCGTCGCCGAGCGGCAGTCCTGGACCATGGCCGGGATCTGCCAGGCCGGCGACATCCTGGGCCTCATCGACGGCGATGTCGCCGTCATCGGCCAGGACGTCCCGGAGACCGCCCGCAGCGTGCTGGACCGGATGCTGGCGGCCGGCGGCGAACTGGTCACCCTGGTCCTGGGCGAGGACATCCCCGACGCACTGGCGGACACCCTGGAGGAACACGTCCGCGAGGGCTACCTGGCGGTGGACACGGTGGTCTACCGCGGCGGCCACCAGTGCGCCCCGCTGCTGATCGGCGTCGAGTAGCGGCGGCGCTCAGCAGCGGCGCCGCACCGGGCCACCTCCCGGCGCTACGCTCCCGCGGCCGCCGGAGCCACGTACCTCCGCAGCGACTCCGCCTCCGACCGCCGCTCGTCCGCCGCGCCGTCCGTGCCCGCCGGCACCCCCTCGTACGCCGCGAGGACCTCCGCGGCCCGCCTCAGCGCCGCGTCCGCCCGGCCCAGGCCCGCCTGCAGCCAGCCGGCCATCAGGCCGGCGGCCGTGCGCCGGCCGAGGTGGCCGGGGCCGGCCTCGTCGAAGGCCGCCGACGCCCGCTCCACGTACCCGAGCGCCTCCTCGTACGCGATCCGCGCCGGATCGTCCTCGGCCTCGCCGGGCTCGCCCTCGCACGCGTGGGCGAGCAGTGTCGGACCCGAGCGCTGCGCCGGACTGACCGCGGACGGCAGGACATGGGCCACCCCGCGGATCCCGGCGAGCGGCAGATCGAGATCGATCGTGTCCAGCGGGGTGAAGCCGAACAGCTCGTGGCAGTGGCGGGCCAGCGCCACCCGCCGGCCCGCCGGACTCGGGTACGACCGGTCCCACGGCGCCGGCAGATCGGTGACGGCCGCCTCGCCGACCCGTACGTCGTAGGGCAGCAGCGAACCGAAGTCCCGGGCCAGCGCGAGGACCCGCTCCTCGGCGAGCCACTGGGCGCTGCCCCGGCGCGCCGTCAGATACACGGTGGTGCCGGGCTCGGGGCGCGCACTGGCGGGGAGCGTACGGACGGTGTACGAACCGTCGTCACGGGCGCACCACTCGACCGGCGGGGCACCGGGCGTCCGCGCGGAGCGGCTCACCACCCGGATCTCCGCCGCGACGACGAAGCAGGCCAGCAGCCCGATCCCGAACTGGCCGAGGAAGTCCGCACGCGCCGAGGCGAGCCCCGCCGCCCCCTCACGCTTGGAGCTGCGGCCGATCGTGGCGAGCAGGCTGTGCACATCCGTCTCGGTCAGACCGATGCCGCTGTCCTCGACGCGCAGCCGGCCGTCCTCGGCGTACAGCCGCACCAGGGCGGGCGCGTCCGGCTGCCCGGCGCGCCTGGCGGTGACGGCGTCCACGGCGTTCTGCAGCAGTTCGCGCAGACAGACGCGGGGCGAGGAGTAGAGGTGATGGGAGAGGAGGTCGACCAGTCCGCGCAGATCCACCTGGAAGGTGTGCGGTTCCTGGACGGCGGCGGACTCGGTGGACGCGGAATTCGCTGAGGTCTCAGATGTCATCGTCGCAGCGCCGGCGGGGGGACTTGCGACAGCGCGGGTCGGGCGACCCCTGGCGAGGCGATCGCGAACGAGAAGCGTGGGAGCCGATCCCAGGGTCGCGGGCACCATTCCGGCCACGAGATTCCCGGGCTCCGGTGGTGCCCCTCGGACAACTGTCAGTGGCGTGGTGTGCAATGGATCGCGTGTCTGCGTTCGACGAACCCCTCAAGAAGCTGCTCGGCGGCGCCACCGCGAAGGTGATGGCCGAACACCTCGACCTGCACACGGTCGGTGATCTGCTGCACCACTACCCGCGGCGGTACGAGGAGCGCGGCCGCCTCACGGCGCTGACCGACCTCCCGCTGGACGAGCACGTGACGGTCGTCGCCCAGGTCTCGGACGCACGCGTGATGGCGTTCAACGGCGGCCGAGGCAAGCGCCTCGAAGTCACCCTCACCGACGGCCACGGACGGCTCCAGCTGGTCTTCTTCGGCCACGGCGTCCACAAGCCGCACAAGGAGCTGCTGCCTGGCCGGCGCGCCATGTTCGCCGGCAAGGTCTCCGTCTTCAACCGCAAGATGCAGCTGGCCCACCCCACCTACCAGCTCCTGGACGCCGAGCTCACCGACGAGGCCGGGGCGAGTGAGGCCGTGGACGCCTTCGCCGGCAAGCTGCTCCCGATCTACCCGGCCTGCAAGCAGCTCGACTCCTGGCGGATCGCCAAAGCGGTCGACGCGGTGCTGCCCAGCGCCCAGGAGGCCGTCGACCCGCTGCCGCCCGCACTGCGCGAGGGCCGGGGCTTCACCGCGCTGCCCGAGGCGCTGCTGAAGATCCACCGCCCGCAGACCAAGGCCGACGTCGCGGCGGCCAGGGACCGGCTCAAATGGGACGAGGCCTTCGTCCTCCAGGTCGCCCTGGCCCGCCGCAGGTACGCGGACACCCAGTTGCCGGCCGTCGCCCGCCGCCCGGTGCCCGGCGGACTCCTCGACGCCTTCGACGCCAAGCTGCCCTTCACCCTCACCGACGGCCAGCTCAAGGTCTCCAGGGAGATCTTCGACGACCTGGCGACCGAGCACCCGATGCACCGGCTGCTCCAGGGCGAGGTCGGATCGGGAAAGACGATGGTCGCGCTGCGCGCCATGCTCACCACCGTGGACGCCGGCGGACAGGCCGCCATGCTCGCGCCCACCGAAGTCCTCGCCCAGCAGCACCACCGGTCCATCACCGAGATGATGGGCGAACTCGCCGAGGGCGGAATGCTGGGCGGCGCCGAGCTGGGCACCAAGGTGGTCCTGCTCACCGGCTCCATGGGCATGCCCGCCCGCCGCCAGGCACTCCTGGACCTGGTCACGGGCGAGGCCGGGATCGTCATCGGCACCCACGCGCTGATCGAGGACAAGGTCAAGTTCCACGAGCTGGGGCTGGTCGTCGTCGACGAGCAGCACCGCTTCGGGGTCGAGCAGCGCGACGCCCTTCGATCCAAGGGAAAGCAGCCGCCGCACCTGCTCGTCATGACCGCCACCCCCATTCCCCGTACGGTCGCCATGACCGTCTTCGGAGACCTGGAGACCTCCGTCCTGGACCAGCTGCCGGCCGGCCGTTCCCCGATCGCCAGCCACGTCGTCCCCGCCAAGGACAAGCCGCACTTCCTCAGCCGCGCCTGGGAACGGGTCCGCGAAGAGGTGGAGAACGGGCACCAGGCGTACGTGGTCTGCCCCCGGATCGGTGACGACGAGGACGAGGCGGCCGCGAAGAAGGGGAAGAAGGCGGCCGAGGAGGATGGGGAGAAGCGCCCGCCGCTGGCCGTGCTGGAGATCGCGGAGCAGCTCGCCAAGGGCCCGCTGACCGGTCTGCGCGTCGAGGTGCTGCACGGCAGGATGCACCCCGACGAGAAGGACGACGTGATGCGCCGCTTCGCCGCCGGCCAGGCCGACGTCCTGGTGGCCACGACGGTCATCGAGGTCGGGGTCAACGTCCCCAACGCCACCGCGATGGTGATCATGGACGCCGACCGGTTCGGCGTCTCCCAGCTCCACCAGCTCCGCGGCCGGGTCGGCCGGGGCTCCGCCCCCGGGCTCTGCCTGCTGGTCAGCGAGGCCCACGAGGCGAGCCCCGCCCGCGGCCGGCTCGCCGCCGTCGCCGCCACCCTCGACGGCTTCGAACTGTCCCGGATCGACCTGGAGGAGCGCCGCGAGGGCGACGTCCTCGGCCAGGCCCAGTCCGGCGTCCGCTCCTCGCTGCGGGTCCTCAGTGTCATCGACGACGAGGAGGTCATCGCCGCCGCCCGCGCGGAGGCCGTCGAGGTCGTCGCCGCCGACCCGGAGCTGGAACACCTGCCCGAGCTGCGCCTCGTACTCGACGCGCTGCTCGACAAGGACCGCGAGGAGTACCTCGACAAGGGGTGAGGACGGGGGTGTCCGCCCCGGGGAGCCCCGGCCGCGCCGACGCCATATCGTGGGTGGCACGGCGCCCGCAGCACCCTGCGCGCCGCCCCGACCCGAGGATCAGACACCCATGACCCGCGTGATCGCCGGCTCGGCCGGCGGACGCCGCCTGGCCGTCCCGCCCGGTACCGGCACCCGCCCCACCTCCGACCGCGCGCGCGAGGGCCTGTTCTCCACCTGGCAGGCGCTCCTCGGCACCCTCGACGGCATCCGGATCGCCGATCTCTACGCGGGCTCCGGCGCGGTCGGCCTCGAAGCGCTCTCCCGGGGAGCGGCCCACGCCCTGCTCGTCGAGGCCGACGCCAAGGCGGTCCGCACCGTCCGGGACAACGTCCGCACCCTGGGCCTGCCCGGCGCCGAGGTCCGGGCGGGCAAAGCCGAGCAGATCGTGACAGGACCGGCGCCGGCGCAGCCGTACGACGTGATCTTCCTGGATCCTCCGTACGCCGTCACCGACGACGATCTTGGCGAGATACTGGTCACACTCCGTTCCCAGGGGTGGCTCTCCGGCGATGCGCTCGTCACCGTGGAGCGCAGCACCAGAGGCGGAGAATTCAGCTGGCCCAAGGGATTCGAGCCACTGCGGGCCCGTCGCTACGGCGAGGGAACGCTTTGGTACGGTCGCGCCGCCGCTACGTGCGAAGACGCACGATGACCGGACCGGAGAGCGAGGGAATCAAGTTGCGCCGCGCCGTCTGCCCGGGGTCGTTCGACCCCATCACCAATGGACATCTCGACATCATCGGCCGCGCCTCGAAGCTGTACGACGTCGTACATGTCGCGGTGATGATCAACCAGTCCAAGAAGGGTCTGTTCACGGTCGACGAGCGGATCGACATGATCCGCCGGGTCACCGCGGACTTCGGCAACGTGCAGGTCGAGTCCTTCCACGGACTGCTGGTCGACTTCTGCAAGCAGCGCGACATCCCGGCGATCGTGAAGGGTCTGCGGGCCGTCAGCGACTTCGACTACGAGCTCCAGATGGCCCAGATGAACAACGGGCTCTCGGGCGTCGAAACGCTCTTCGTGCCGACCAACCCGACCTACAGTTTCCTGTCGTCCTCCCTGGTCAAGGAGGTGGCGACCTGGGGCGGAGACGTCTCGCACTTGCTGCCCCCGCTGGTCCGGGAGGCCCTGACCGAACGCCTCGCTCAGCAGTGAGGCGCTGACAGTCCGTCACCAGGTGTCGGGCGGGAGCCGACTGGCCTTACAGTCGTTCCGTCCGTCTCCAATCGGCAGTAGAGAGTGGCGAGCACACGGTGGACGTGCAGAAGAAGCTCGACGAGATCGTCGAAGCGGTCGGGAGCGCCCGGTCGATGCCCATGTCGGCGTCCTGCGTGGTCAACCGCGCCGACCTGCTCGCGATGCTCGAAGAGGTGCGCGAGGCCCTGCCCGGCTCGCTCGCACAGGCCGCCGAGCTGATCGGCGGCCACGAGCAGCTGGTCCAGCAGGCCCGGCAGGAGGCGGGCCGGATCATCGAGACCGCCCACGCCGAGCGCGGCTCGCTGGTCTCGGACACCGAGATCGCCCGGCGCTCCCAGGCCGAGGCCGACCGGATCCTCGGTGAGGCCCGCAAGGACGCCGACGAGATCCGCGCCGAGGCCGACGAGTACGTCGACAGCAAGCTCGCCAACTTCGAGGTCGTCCTCACCAAGACCATCGGCTCCGTCGACCGCGGCCGCGAGAAGCTCCTCGGCCGGGGCCAGGGCTTCGACGAGCAGGGCTACGAGGACCCGGACTTCGCCGAGGCCCCCGAGCGCAGTACCGACCCGGCCACGCTCCAGCGCCGGGCCGACGAGTACGTGGACACCAAGCTCGGCGCCTTCGAGGCGGTGCTCGCCAAGACCCTGGAGGCGGTGGGCCGGGGCCGGCAGAAGCTGCACGGCCGGGTCGCCACCGACGACCTCGGCGCGCACATGGCCGCCCAGGACGCCGCGGGCGGCCAGGGCCACACCAGCGACGAGGACCACTGGGCGGGACTGGCCGAGATCGCCACCCCGCAGCCGCAGCAGGTGCCCCGGCAGGCCGATCCGCAGTACCCGGAGCAGGGCGATCCGCAGTACCCGGTGCAGCCGGAGTCCCAGTACCCCGTGCAGCCGGAGCCCCAGTACGCGCAGACCTACGCGTACCAGGACCAGCCCCAGCAGGACGTGTACGGCTACCAGCAGCAGCCGGACCCCTACGCTGGGTACCAGCAGCAGGGCTACGACCAGAACCAGGTCCCGTTGCCCGCCCAGGGCTACGACACCTCCTGGCAGCAGCAGCAGCAGCCCGCCCAGGCGCAGCAGCAGCCCCTCCAGCAGCACGGTGAGGGCGCTCTGGACGAGACCAGCCTGTTCGACACCAGCATGATCGACCTGGACCAGCTCCGCCGGTACGAACAGGAGCGCTGACCGGCGGGGGCCCTTGATCCGGCGCCGGATCGGACGCCGGGTCGTGCGGGGTGAAGGCCGGATTGGGAGCTGGGCGGCGCGTCAAGTATCCTGGTTCTTCGGTCGCGCGTATGTCCGCGATCCAGGCTGCCCGCTTCGACTCCGGAGCCGGTCGGCCCTTCCCCACCACGCGTGATGCGCATGATTCGAAAGCAGGAAAAGCCCTGAACGGCCACCTCGACCACCGAAACCCTCTCGTGTTCGATACGCACGAGCTGGGTCGGCGTCCGGGTGCCATGAAGCGGCTGACCCGCCCGGTGGACGCCCCCAAGGACTTCGGTATCGACGGAGTCGTCGGTGTGCCGGAAGGCGCACCCGTGGAGCTGGAGGTCCGCCTCGAATCGGTCATGGAAGGTGTGCTTGTCACAGGCACCGCCCGTGCATCGGCCGAGGGGGAGTGCGTAAGGTGTCTGGAGCCGCTGAGCCTTGAGGTCGAGGCGGACTTCCAGGAGATGTTCTCGTACCCTGACGCCGATGACCGGAACCGCAGCAAGACGGCGGACCCGGTCGACGACGCCGAGGACGACGAGGACAGGTTCTTCCTCGAGGACGGCTTGTTCGACCTCGAGTCAGTGCTGCGTGATGCGGTGGTGCTCGCACTGCCGATGCAGCCGGTGTGCCGGGAGACCTGCGCCGGTCTGTGCTCCGAATGCGGAGTCAGGCTGGACGAGAACCCCGGTCACCACCACGAAGCCCTCGACATCCGTTGGGCGGCATTGCAAGGACTCGCCGAGACCGTTCAGGACGGCGAGAAGGACAACATGGGCGGCGCCGAACCTGGCGTCGACGAGAAGCAGGAGAAGTAGCCGTGGCTGTTCCGAAGCGGAAGATGTCGCGCAGCAACACGCGCCACCGCCGGTCGCAGTGGAAGGCTGCGGTCCCCACCCTGGTTTCGTGCGAGCGTTGCCAGGAGCCGAAGCTGCAGCACATCGCGTGCCCCAGCTGCGGCACGTACAACAAGCGCCAGGTCCTCGAGGTCTGAGCGGCTGGTGAGAGGCCCGATGTCTGAGTTGTCCCACGCCAAGAAGCAGGCAGACAACGTCAACACAGCCTCGTCCCACACGCTTCTGGAAGGGCGGCTCGGGTACCACCTCGAGTCCGCCCTTCTGGTGCGTGCGCTGACCCACCGTTCGTACGCGTACGAGAACGGCGGTCTGCCCACCAACGAGCGGCTGGAGTTCCTCGGGGACTCGGTGCTCGGCCTGGTGGTCACGGACACGCTGTACCGCACTCACCCCGACCTGCCTGAAGGCCAGCTGGCCAAATTGCGGGCCGCGGTGGTCAACTCGCGTGCGCTTGCGGAAGTGGGCCGCGGCCTCGAACTCGGCTCCTTCATCCGGCTCGGCCGCGGTGAAGAGGGCACGGGTGGCCGGGACAAGGCGTCCATCCTCGCCGACACCCTTGAAGCGGTGCTCGGCGCGGTCTATCTCGATCAGGGCCTCGGCGCGGCCTCGGAGCTGGTTCACCGGCTCTTCGACCCGCTGATCGACAGGTCCTCCAACCTCGGCGCCGGCCTGGACTGGAAGACCAGTCTCCAGGAGCTCACCGCGAGCGAGAGCCTCGGCGTGCCCGAGTACCTCGTCACGGAGACCGGCCCGGACCACGAGAAGACCTTTACTGCTGCCGCTCGCGTCGGTGGTGTCTCGTACGGCACCGGCACCGGCCGTAGCAAGAAGGAAGCGGAGCAACAGGCGGCGGAATCCGCCTGGCGCGAGATCAGCGCCGCCGCGGAGGCGCGGGAAGCTGTGGCCGACAAGGCCGCCGCCGACGGAGGGGCCGCCGACACCCCTGCCGACCCGCCGCCGTCCACGGACGTCGCTCCGGCCTGACCCGAGACCCCTCGGTGCCCTGTGCACCGGGGGGTTCTCTCTGTCCGGACGTCAGATCCGGATCCTTTCCAGATACAGGAGCGACACCGTGCCCGAGCTGCCCGAGGTCGAAGTCGTACGGCGCGGTCTCCAGCGCTGGGTGACCGGGCGCACGGTCGGTGAGGTCGAGGTACTGCACCCGCGTGCGGTCCGCCGCCATCTCGCGGGGGGCGTGGACTTCGCCGCCCGGCTCGGCGGCACCCGGTTCGGGCCGGCGATGCGCCGGGGCAAGTACCTGTGGGTGCCGCTGGACGACACGGCCGGCTCGCTCCTCGGCCACCTCGGCATGAGCGGTCAGCTGCTCGTGCAGCCGCAGGACGCCGCCGACGAGAAGCACCTGCGGATCAGGATCCGGTTCGACGACTCGATCGGCACCGAACTCCGCTTCGTCGACCAGCGGACCTTCGGCGGCCTCTCGCTCCACGACAACAACCCCGAGGGCGTGCCCGACACCATCGCGCACATCGCCCGCGATCCGCTGGACCCGGAGTTCGACGACGCCGCGTTCCACACCGCGCTGCGACTGCGCCGCACCACGGTCAAGCGCGCCCTGCTCGACCAGTCGCTGATCAGCGGTGTCGGCAACATCTACGCGGACGAGGCGCTGTGGCGCGCGAAGCTGCACTACGACCGGCCGACCGCGACCCTGACCCGCCCCAAGTCGGCCGAGCTGCTCGGTCACGTCCGCGATGTGATGAACGCGGCACTGGAACAGGGCGGCACCAGCTTCGACAGCCTCTACGTCAACGTGAACGGCGAGTCGGGCTATTTCGACCGGTCGCTCGACGCCTACGGGCGCGAGGACGAGCCGTGCCACCGCTGCGGTACGCCGATGAGGCGCCGCGCCTGGATGAACCGGTCCAGTTACTTCTGCCCCCGCTGCCAGCGCCCGCCGCGCGCCGCCGGCTGAGAACCCGGCCCGGCACGGCAGAAGCCGTCGGGCGAGGCCAGTCCTACCTGGACGCCTGGGCCGCGTGGGTCTCGTCGTAACGTTCGCGGGCCGTCATGACCTCGGACATCCGGTTCTCGACGAGGCCGATCAGCGCGAGCAGCCGCTCGGCGACCTGCCGCCCGAGAGGCGTGAGCTCGTAGTCGACACGGGGCGGGTTGGTCGGCTGCGCCTCGCGGTGCACCAGCCCGTCCCGCTCCAGCGCGTGCAGCGTCTGGGAGAGCATCTTCTCGCTGACCCCGTCGACCCGGCGGCGCAGCGCGTTGAAGCGGAGGCTGCCCTCGTACAGCGCGCCGAGCGTCAGGCTTCCCCAGCGGCCGGTGGCGTGCTCCAGCGTGGCGCGTGAGGGGCACCGTTTGGAGAACACGTCGAAAAGCCACTCGTCGCCCGGACAGTCGTCCGTCCCGCTGCCGCCGTTCTCGTCCATGGAAACCAGCGTACGCCCGCACAGCGCTCTCCATGGGATCGCGCAATCCATGGGTGAGCGGGTGGGGCGTACGAGGTCGGTGCGGGTGGTGATGCGGGCGGGTGTCCGGGCGGGCAGACCTCAGAAGCCGAAGTCCTGGGTCCACCAGGGACCGCCGGCGCCGAAGTGGACACCCACGCCGAGCGTCTTGTAGTCGCAGTTGAGAATGTTCGCGCGGTGGCCGTCGCTGTCCATCCAGGCAGCCATCACGGCTTGCGCGTCGGCCTGGCCGCGGGCGATGTTCTCGCCGCCGAGCCCGTCCACGCCGGCCTTGGCGGCACGGTCCCAGGGGGTCTTGCCGTCGGGGTCGGTGTGGTCGAAGAAGCCGCGGGCCGCCATGTCGTCGCTGAAGTCCTGGGCCAGCGAGGTCAGCGGACCGCTCGCCGTGACCGGGCTGCAGCCCACCTTGGCGCGCTCCTGGTTGACCAGGGAGAGCACGGCGGCCTGGGCCGAGGTACCGGCCGGCGGAGCCGTGGTCCGGGGGGCGGCCGGTGCGGAGGTCGAGGGGGCCGGAGCCGACTTGGAGGGGCTCGCGGGCGCGGTGGCGCTCTTCGTGGCGCGGGCCGCCGGGGCCTTGGAGGCGGAGGCCTTCCGGGACGGCTCCGTCTTCGCGGCCTCGGTCTTCTCCGCTGCCTTCTTCCCGGCTTCCTTCGCGGGTCCGGACGGACTGGAAGGGGAGGAGGAGGGCTTGCCGTCCGCGGAGGGGCTCGACTTAGTCGGACCGTCGGCGCGGCCGGTGCCCCGGCTGGCCGTGTCGGAGACGGTTCCCCGGTCGGCCGGCGGGGTCGTGGAGCCGCCCTGGGTCAGCAGGTCCGGGGCGCCCTGGGAGCGGACCTGGTCGGCGGCCGAACCGCCGCTCAGGTAGTTGTCCCCACCGGGCACCAGACCGGAGGCGACGGCGACGGCCCCGACGGCCATGGCCGCCGAGACACCGAGCAGTCCTGTACGCACCGGCAGACCCGACCGCTTCCTGCGGCGCTCTCCCCGGCTCTGGCCCGCGTCCCGTTCCGCGGTTGCTTCAGCGGTGGGAGCTGCGGCGGAGCGTCGATGGCGTCCCATCTGCTGTGCCCTTCTGACGACCTGGACGCCGTTTTCGACGCCACCATGGCTCACCCGATCGAGTGAAGCTTTTGCGAGGGGACTGTACGCCATGGGCTTTCGCCGAGAAGTGCTCCGAGTGCAATTGGGCAGTTAGCGTTCGGGCATGAACGAAGATGTACGGCTCACCGCCTGGGTACGCGGCCGAGTACAGCAAGTAGGGTTTCGCTGGTTCACCAGGGCAAACGCTCTGGAGATCGGAGACCTCACCGGATTCGCCCTCAATCTCGACGACGGCAGGGTGCAGGTGGTGGCCGAGGGACGGCGTGAGAATTGCCACCGTCTGCTGGATTGGCTGCGTTCGGACGACACACCCGGCCGCGTTGACGGAGTCACTGAGATCTGGGACACCCCGAGGGGCGGATACGAGGGGTTCGCGATCCGTTGATCCGGTGCTCGCGGGGGCGCGGAAGAAGTCCCGTGTTCGGGCTGTGTTCGAGGTGCCGCGCGGGGTGACGGCGAGGGCCGTCGTTGTCCGTACACATGAAATGACCTGCGGAATGACCCGGTGGTTGCCAAGGATCGGTTGCCGTGCGAGGCTGCGGCGAGAAGGATGATCTCCGTGCCCCTGAGGGCCCCGCAGGAGAGTCGCGCCGCATGATCGCCAGGCCGCGCGCCCCCGGGACGCCCTTCTATACGGGGTGTGATCGTGTTGACCGTCAAACTTTTTGGTGAGACGCTGAAAACCCCGCGCACCTTAGCTGTTCGGCAGAGCTGTTTGGCAGCAGAACAGCAGTGAACACAGAGCACTGCCGAGCACCGCGGGTGCGATTCCCTCACGACCCACACCGCATCGGTCGGTCACTCAGTGTGGAGGACCATCCTCATGGCAAAGGCGCTTCTCGGTTACGTCGGCGGTTCCGACCCGCGACTCCTCGCCGAGATGCGACGGCTCCAGCAGCGCGTCCAGGATCTTGAATCCGAGATCGTACGGATTCAGGACGAGAACGACGCGCTCAACGCCGCCGCTCAGCACCAAGAGTCGCTGCTCGACAGCATCGACATCGACGTACCTCAGGCGGAGCCGGCGCTGACCTGACCCCATGGCCCCAGGGCCGGTCGGGCTGCACGCGTCAGCCGCACGGATTTCTCGCCGGATCGTCACCGGATCATTGAAGATCGATTGCGCCTGATCATCGCTTGCTCATCGAACGCGTTTGATCTGCGTCTTCATCTGCATGTCATTGATCCGGCACGCGCGTCTCCACGGAGACGCCCGGATCCGTCGACTTAACAATGCACAAGATTTACCGGGGACGCTTCGGCGTCCCTTCTTTCTTTTCCCCTCCGAACCGCGCCCGTCCCGCCCCGGACGTACACCCCTTCCCTTACCGTCTGATGTGCCCTGCACCTTCATCAGCGAAACCGAGAGCGAAAGGTAGAGTCCGGCGGCGTGCACCTCAAGGCCCTGACCCTGCGTGGTTTCAAATCGTTCGCCTCCGCCACGACCCTGCGGTTCGAACCCGGGATCACCTGCGTGGTCGGTCCCAATGGGTCGGGCAAGTCCAATGTGGTGGACGCGCTTTCCTGGGTCATGGGGGAGCAGGGTGCCAAATCCCTGCGTGGCGGCAAGATGGAGGACGTGATCTTCGCCGGTACCACCGGGCGGCCCCCGCTCGGCAGGGCGGAGGTGTCACTGACCATCGACAACTCCGACGGCGCGCTGCCCATCGAGTACGCCGAAGTGACGATCACTCGGATCATGTTCCGTAATGGCGGCAGCGAGTACCAGATCAATGGCGACACCTGCCGGCTGCTGGACATCCAGGAACTCCTCTCGGACTCCGGCATCGGCCGCGAGATGCATGTCATCGTCGGCCAGGGCCAGCTGGACTCAGTGCTCCACGCCGATCCGATGGGGCGCCGGGCGTTCATCGAGGAGGCCGCGGGCGTACTGAAGCACCGCAAGCGCAAGGAGAAGGCGCTGCGGAAGCTGGACGCGATGGGGGCGAACCTGGCCAGGGTCCAGGACCTCACCGACGAACTGCGGCGACAGCTGAAGCCGCTCGGCCGGCAGGCGGCGGTCGCCCGCCGCGCCGCCGTCATCCAGGCCGATCTGCGCGACGCCCGGCTGCGGTTGCTCGCGGACGACCTGGTCCGGCTGCACACCGCGCTGCGCGGCGAGATCGCCGACGAGGCGGCCCTGAAACAGCGGCGGGAGACGGCCGAGGCGGAGCTCAAGGCGGCGCTGGGGCGTGAGGCCGAACTCGAGGACGAGGTACGTCGGCTCACGCCGAGGCTCCAGCGCGCCCAGCAGACCTGGTACGAGCTGTCGCAGCTGGCCGAACGGGTGCGCGGCACGATCTCGCTGGCCGACGCCCGGGTGAAGAGCGCCACCGCCCCGCCGGAGGAGGAGCGGCGCGGCCGCGACCCGGAGGACATGGAGCGCGAGGCCGCCCGGATCCGCGAGCAGGAGGCCGAGCTGACCGCCGCGCTGGAGGCCGCCGAACACGCGCTGGAGGACACCGCATCCCACCGGTCCGAGCTGGAGAGGGAGTTGGCGGCCGAGGAGCGCCGCCTCAAGGACGCCGCCCGCGCCCTGGCGGACCGCCGCGAAGGACTCGCCCGGCTCAGCGGCCAGGTCAACGCGGCCCGCAGCCGGGCCGGTTCGGCACAGTCGGAGATCGACCGGCTGGCCGCCTCGCGCGACGAGGCGCGGGAGCGGGCGGTCGCCGCTCAGGAGGAGTACGAGCAGCTCAAGGCGGAGGTCGACGGCCTGGACGCCGGCGACGCCGAGCTCGGTGAGCGGCACGAGGCCGCCCGGAGCGAGCTGAAGGAGGCGGAGGCCTCGCTCTCCGCCGCCCGGGAGGCCGCCACCGCCGCCGAACGCAAGCGCGCCGCCGTCGCGGCCCGCCATGACGCGCTGGCCCTCGGGCTGCGCCGCAAGGACGGTACGGGGGTGCTGCTCGGTGCCCGGGACCGGCTGACCGGCCTGCTCGGACCGGCCGCGGAACTGCTCACGGTGGCCCCGGGCCACGAGGTCGCGGTGGCCGCCGCACTGGGCGCGGCGGCGGACGCGGTGGCGGTGACGGACCCGGCCACGGCGGCCGAGGCGATCCGGCTGCTGCGGAAACTGGACGCGGGCCGGGCCGCGCTGCTGCTGGGCGGCGGCGGGGCAGGCGCTCACGTACCCGGGCAGAGCACGGAGGCGGACCCCGCGCCCGCAGCTTTCCCCCGTGGGGAGGCGGACCACGCGGCCGCGGTTTTCGCCCAGGGCGAGACGGATCCCGCGCCCCGGGGCGAGACGGATGCCGCGCTCCGGGGCGAGGCGGACCCCGCGCCCCGGGGCGAGACCGTTCACGTCCCGGGCCAGGGGGCGGAGCGGCTTCCGGTGCTGCGGGGCGCGGCCGGAACCGGAACGGCTCCGGCCGGCCGGCCCGCCGCGCCCGTCCCCGACGGCCTGCGGAACCCCGCTGTCGCCGACCTCGTCACCGGTCCCGTCGAACTGGTGGCCGCGGTGCGCAGGCTGGTGCGGGACATGGTGGTCGTCGGAACGCTGGAGGACGCCGAGGACCTGGTCGCCGCCCGCCCGGAGCTGACGGCGGTGACCGGCGAGGGGGACGTGCTCTCGGCGCACTTCGCGCACGGCGGTTCCGCCGGTGCGCCCAGCCTCCTCGAAGTCCAGGCGTCCGTGGACGAGGCAGCCGCCGAGCTGGCCGACCTGGCGGTGCGGTGCACGGAGCTCGCCGAGGCGCAGCAGCTCGCCGCCCAGCGGCGCTCCACCGTCTCGGCGCTCGTCGAGGAGCTGGGGGAGCGGCGCCGGGCCGCCGAGCGGGAGAAGTCCGGGGTGGCCCAGCAGCTCGGTCGGCTGGCCGGCCAGGCACGGGGCGCGGCCGGTGAGGCCGACCGGATGGCCGCCTCCGCCGCCCGGGCGCAGGAGGCGCTGGAGCGCGCGACCCAGGACGCGGAGGAGCTCGCCGAGCGGCTGCTCGTCGCCGAGGAGGCCGCGCAGGACGGCGGGGACGAGGAGCCGGACAGCGCGGTCCGCGACCGGCTCGCCGCCGACGGTGCCAACGCCCGCCAGACCGAGATGGAGGCCCGCCTCCAGGTCCGTACTCACGAGGAACGCGTCAAGGCGCTGGCCGGCCGCGCCGACTCCCTGGACCGGGGCGCCCGTGCGGAGCGGGAGGCGCGGGCCCGCGTCGAGCAGCGCAGGGCGCGGCTGCGCCATGAGGCCGAGGTGGCCTCCGCCGTGGCGTCCGGCGCCCGTCAGCTGCTGGCCCACGTCGAGGTGTCCGTCGTACGGGCGGAGCAGGAGCGGGTCGCCGCGGAGGCCTCCAAGGCCGAGCGGGAACGGGAGCTGGCGGCGGAGCGCGTGCGGGGCCGGGCGCTCAAGGACGAGCTGGACAAGCTGACCGACTCGGTCCATCGGGGCGAGGTGCTCGGGGCCGAGAAGCGGCTGCGGATAGAGCAGCTGGAGGCGAAGGCCCTGGAGGAGCTGGGCGTGGAGCCGGCCGGGCTGGCCGCCGAGTACGGGCCCGACCAGCTCGTGCCACCGTCCCCGGCCGCGGAGGGCGAGGAACTGCCCGAGGACCCGGAGCATCCGCGCAACCAGCCGAAGCCGTTCGTCAGGGCCGAGCAGGAGAAGCGGCTGAAGTCGGCCGAACGGGCGTACCAGCAACTCGGGAAGGTGAATCCGCTCGCCCTCGAGGAGTTCTCCGCGCTGGAGGAGCGGCACAAGTTCCTCTCCGAGCAGTTGGAGGACCTGAAGAAGACCCGGGCCGATCTGATGCAGGTCATCAAGGAGGTCGACGAGCGCGTCGAGCAGGTCTTCACCGAGGCCTACCGGGACACCGCCCGCGAGTTCGAGGGCGTCTTCTCGCGTCTCTTCCCGGGCGGTGAGGGCCGGCTCATCCTGACCGATCCGGACAACATGCTCACGACCGGTGTGGACGTCGAGGCGCGCCCGCCGGGGAAGAAGGTGAAGCGGCTGTCGCTGCTGTCCGGCGGTGAACGGTCGCTGACGGCAGTGGCGTTGCTCGTCTCGATCTTCAAGGCCAGGCCGAGCCCGTTCTATGTGATGGACGAGGTCGAGGCAGCGCTCGACGACACCAACCTCCAGCGGCTGATCCGGATCATGGTGGAACTCCAGGAGAGCTCCCAGCTCATCGTGATCACGCACCAGAAGCGCACGATGGAAGTCGCCGACGCGCTCTACGGCGTCTCGATGCAGGGCGACGGCGTCTCCAAGGTGATCAGCCAGCGGCTGCGCTGAGCCCTCTTCAGGCCGCGAAAAGCGGGCAGGTGTTCCCGGTGACGACGCGTTCACCTCCAAGTGGTGGCGGCGGTGAACGTATGCGCCACTGGGAACAGCTCGCCCCCCACGCCTGCGTCTGCGGCCAGGCACCAGGAGTTCACGTGACCAGCACATCGCAGGGACCAGAGTCCGGAGCCAGAGCGGCCCACCCGGACCACCTCGGCCATGTCATCTTCATCACGGCAGCCGCTGCGATGGGCGGTTTCCTCTTCGGTTACGACAGTTCCGTGATCAACGGGGCCGTCGAGGCGATCCGCAGCCGGTACGACATCGGCTCCGGCACGCTGGCCCAGGTCATCGCGATCGCCCTGATCGGCTGTGCGATCGGCGCGGCCACCGCGGGCCGTATCGCCGACCGGATCGGCCGTATCCGATGCATGCAGATCTCCTCGGTCCTGTTCACCATCAGCGCCGTCGGATCGGCGCTCCCGTTCGCGCTCTGGGACCTGGCGATGTGGCGCATCATCGGCGGCTTCGCCATCGGCATGGCCTCGGTGATCGGCCCGGCGTACATCGCGGAGGTCTCGCCGCCCGCCTACCGAGGCCGTCTCGGCTCCTTCCAGCAGGCGGCGATCGTCATCG
The DNA here is from genome assembly GCF_043200175.1 of Streptomyces sp. NPDC048462. Classification (NCBI taxonomy): domain Bacteria; kingdom Bacillati; phylum Actinomycetota; class Actinomycetes; order Kitasatosporales; family Streptomycetaceae; genus Streptomyces; species Streptomyces sp. NPDC048462. Next base: position 95,346 of record NZ_JBICXG010000022.1, on the reverse strand, counting down.
GCATCGCCATCTCCCAGCTGGTCAACTACGGCATCCTGCAGATCGCCGACGGCGACCAGCGCGGCAAGATCGGCGGCCTGGAAGCCTGGCAGTGGATGCTCGGCGTGATGGTCGTGCCCGCCGTTCTGTACGGGGTGCTGTCCTTCGCGATCCCCGAGTCGCCCCGGTACCTGATCTCGGTCGGCAAGAAGGAGCGGGCCCGCCAGATCCTGGCGGAGGTCGAGAGCAAGGGGGTCGACCTCGACGCCCGGGTGGCCGAGATCGAGACCGCGATGCACCGCGAGCACAAGTCGACCTTCAAGGATCTGCTGGGCAGCCGCTTCGGCTTCCTGCCCATCGTCTGGGTCGGTATCGGCCTGTCGGTCTTCCAGCAGCTCGTCGGCATCAACGTCGCGTTCTACTACTCGGCGACGCTGTGGCAGTCCGTCGGCATCGACCCGACCGACTCGTTCTTCTACTCCTTCACCACGTCGATCATCAACATCATCGGTACGGTGATCGCGATGGTCCTGGTGGACCGGGTGGGCCGTCGCCCGCTGGCTCTGGTCGGCTCCTGCGGTATGGCCGTCGCGCTCGCCTTCGAGGCCTGGGCCTTCTCCGCCAACCTGGTCGACGGCAAGCTGCCCAACACCCAGGGCGTGGTCGCGCTCGTCGCCGCCCACGTCTTCGTGCTGTTCTTCGCCCTGTCGTGGGGTGTGGTGGTCTGGGTCTTCCTCGGTGAGATGTTCCCGAACCGGATCCGTGCCGCCGCCCTCGGTGTCGCCGCGTCCGCGCAGTGGATCGCCAACTGGGCGATCACCGCGAGCTTCCCGAGCCTGGCCGACTGGAACCTGTCGGGCACGTACATCATCTACGCCTGCTTCGCGACGCTCTCGATCCCCTTCGTCATCAAGTTCGTCAAGGAGACCAAGGGCAAGGCCCTGGAGGAGATGGGCTGACCCGCGCGGCTCGGGCCGTGCGGCCGGTTCCGTCAGCCGCCGGTCGCCTCGCAGAACAGCCGCAGACTGCGCCACCCCTCCTCGACCGGCATCCCGCCGCACAGCGGATGCAGCACCAGGCTGTCCAGCTCCCGGCCCAGTTCCGCGCAGGCCTGAGGGGTGACGATCCGGTAGACGCCCTCCTCGCGCAGCTCCGCCACCGTCGTGGCCGCCGAACGGACGGCCGAGCGGATGTCCTTGGACTGCCAGGAGGCGTACGTACGGGCCTCGTGCAGGAAGTGCTCCCCGTACTCGGCCCAGGTCCGGTCCGGGTCCTCGGACACGTGCAGCAACGGCGTCTCGGCCGCCGGCATCATGCAGAAGCCCTCGGTGCCGTGCTCCGCGCGCTGCTCCTGGTAGTACGCCTCCAGCTCCGGCAGATGCGCGCTCGGGAACAGCGGCAGCCCCAGCCGCGCCGCCCGCCGCGCCGCCGCCCGGGAGCTGCCGCCGACCAGCAGCAGCGGGTGCGGCCGGGTGAACGGGCGGGGCGTCACCGTGACCGTGCGGCCCCGGAACTCGAACGGCTCCCCGGTCCACGCCAGCAGCAGCGTCTCCAGCAGCTCGTCCTGGATCCGGCCGCGCCTGCCCCACTCGACGCCCGCCCGCTCGTACTCCTCGGGCCGGTAGCCGATCCCCGCGACCGTGACCAGCCGGCCCGCGCTCAGCAGGTCGAGCACCGCGATGTCCTCCGCCAGCCGCAACGGGTCGTGCAGCGGCCCGATCACCGCGGAGACCGTGACGGCGATCCGGCCGGTGGCCCCGAAGACGGCCCCCGCGAAGGTGAAGGGCGAGGGCAGCCAGGAGTTGGCGGCGCCGTGGTGCTCCTCGGTCTGTACGGTGTCGACGCCGTGCTCGTCGGCGTACGCGGCCATGTCCAGGGCCGCGCGGTAGCGGGCCGAGAGCGACGCGGGCGTGGCGGCTGGATCGACGAGGTTGAACCTGACGACTGTGAAGGCCATGACACTGTCCCCTTCGCCGGGCGGGCTGGGCGAGGCCGGACAGTAGCTGACGCAGCGTCAGAAGTGTAGGGGTCTGCCGTGCCGCCCCGCGCCGGGGCGCGGCAGCGCCGCGTACAGGACGCCGGAGACGAGGACGGTGATCGCCCAGCCGAGCCCGTTGCGCCCGGCCCAGGTGGCGGCGAGCGGTCCGCTGAACCACTCCACGCCGGTGAACAGCAGCCCGGCCGCCAGGCCCGTGGCCCAGGCCGCCAGAGCCGGCCACGCGAAGCCGCCCGTGTACCAGTAGGCACTGCTCGGGGTGGTGTCCATGAGCGCCGCCGGATCGTAGGCGCGCCCCCTCAGCCGGTCCATGCCGAAGACGCCGAGCCAGGCCGAGAACGTCACCGCCAGCAGGTTCAGAAAGGAGACGAAGGAATCGATGAAACTGCTCGCCACCAGCATCAGCAGCGCTCCCAGGAACAGGCTGATCGCGGCATTCGCCCCGACCGCCCAGGCGCGCGGGACACGGAACCCCAGCGTCTGTGCGGTGAATCCCGCCGAATACATCGACATGGCATTGATCAGCACCATGCCGAGCACGGCGACGAACAGATACGGCACCGAGAGCCAGTCCGGCAGTGACGCGCCGATGAAGGAGACCGGATCCCGGGTGGCGGCCAGTCCCGGCGTACCGACCGCCATCACCGCCCCCATCATCACCATCGGCAGGGACACGACTGCCGCGCCGCCCACGGTCGCCGCGACCACCGCCCGGCCGGACACGGTGCGCGGCAGGTAGCGGGCGAAGTCCGGGCCGGCGGGGGCCCAGCTGATGCCGCCGGCGGCCAGAGTGCCAATGCCCGCGACCACCACCGGCGCCGGTCCGGCCGGCTGGTCCAGAACGGCCCGCCATGGCGTCGTACCGGCCAGATGCACCAGTACGAGGACGCTGAATCCGCCGAAGAGGCACGCGGACCAGGTCGAGCACACCCGCAGTGCCCGTGCCCCCAGCCCCGACAGCAGGAAACCCGCCGCCACGAACGCCGTCAGCGTCACCATGATCAGGGCCGTGGTGCTCCGGACCCCGAAGAGCAGATCGAGCACGGCCAGCACGGCGTACGCACCGGTGACCGCGTTCACCGTCTCCCAGCCCCAGCGGGCGACCCAGATCAGCGCACCGGGCGCCAGATTCCCTCGCTGCCCGAAGACGGCCCGGGAGAGCGCCATGCCGGGGGCGCCGCCGGACTTCCCCGCGACGGAGACCAGCCCGACCATGCCGTACGAGAGGACGGGGGCGGCCGTCGCGACGATCAGCACCTGCCAGAGGTTCAGCGCGTCGAAGACGACGAGGCCCGCACCCAGGGTGAGCAGCAGCACGGTCGTGTTGGCGGCGGCCCAGGTGGGGAAGAGACTCCGGGCCCGGCCGGTGCGCTCGCCGTCGGGCACGGGTTCCAGGCCACGGGTCTCCACGGGCGGAATCGTACCTTTACCGGCATACCGCCTATATCGATCAGGCGAATCCAGAGGTTCCGCACCCGCGGCCCGGCGCACTCCCGGCCGGTGCCGGTCAGGAGGAAGGGTCTTCTCGCTGTTCGGCCGGGAACAGGATCGGGCTGAGGAGGTAGCGGGCGCGTTCCGGCGCGGGTTCGTTGGCGAGGAGCGGGGTGATGGCCGCCCGCATCGCGCTGATCAGCCCGGTGAGTTCGTCCTCGCTGAGCCAGATCGCGTGTTGCCGGTAGCCGACGAGGTCGTCCACCGGATCGCTGCCGTCGCGGTCCAGGTAGGCGCCGAACTCCGCGACCAGGGTGGCCATGGCGGCGGCGAATGCCCGCTCGTGGTCCCGCGGGGTGAGCGCACGCGCGGTCTCCGCGTCGATACCCGCACGATCGTGCCGTAGCCGGTACCGGCGTTCGACCGCACCGCGCACGCGCCGCTCGTCGGCGACGTCGAGTACGCCGCCCGAGGCGAGCAGGTCGACGTGCCGGTAGACCGTCGCCTTGGACACATCCGGGATCAGCGCACACAGCTGCCCGGTGGTGAGGATTCGCCCGCCGCGCAGCGCGTGGACGACGCGGAGGCGTATGGGGTGCGCCAGGAGCTCCAGGGTGTCCATGCCCCAATATTCTCATGCGTGCTACCTTTCTCGAAATTTGAGAAAGGTGAGGGATGCGGACATCGGAGGAGACCGCGGTACGGGTGGTCGAGTGCGCGCGTGCCGGCCGTTTCGAGGAGATCGCGGCACTGTTCGCGCCGCCCCTGCGGGCCGCGCTGACGGCAGGGGCGCTCCAGGCGGCCTGGCTTGCCCACACCGCGGCCGCCGGTCCGGTCACCGGACTCGGTGAACCGTCGAGCGAACCTTTGCGGCCGGACCTGATCCGCGTCGGCGTCCCCGTGGCGTGCGAGCGGGGACGGTTCACCGTTGTCATGTCGGTCGACTCCGTCGGTCTGCTGAACGGGCTGCGCCTCGCACCCCCCTCCGACCCCTGGACGCCGCCTCCCTACGCGAATCCGGACGCCTTCGAGGAGCACGAGGTCACGGTCGGATCCGGTGCTCTCGCCGTGGCCGGCACCGTCACCGTTCCGCGCGGCAGCGGCCCGTGGCCCGGAGTCGTGCTGCTGAGCGGCGGAGGACCGTTCGACCGGGACGGGACCAGCGGACCGAACAAACCGCTCAAGGATCTCGCCTGGGGCCTGGCGAGCCGGGGCGTGGCGGTGCTGCGCCACGACAAGGTGACCTTCACCCACGCGGCCGAGGTGGCTGCCGCGGACGACTTCACGATGACGCGCGAGTACGTCCCCCATGCCGTCACCGCCGCCCGTCTGCTCCGGGCCGAGCCGGCCGTCGACCCCGGCCGGGTGTTCGTCGCTGGGCACAGCATGGGCGGCAAGGTCGCTCCACGGGTCGCCGAGGCCGATCCGTCCCTCGCGGGTGTCGTGATCCTGGCGGGGGACGCGGAGCCCATGCACCGCGCCGCTGTCCGGGTCGTGCGCCACCTCGCGACGCTCGACCCCGGCCCGCACTCCGACGCGGCCGTCGCGCAGATCCTCCGCCAGGCCGCGACCATCGAGACCTCCCTGTCCCTCCGCACGCCCCGGGCGGACCTGCTCTTCGGGCTTCCCGCCGCGTACTGGCTCGACCTGCTCTCCTACGATCCGGTCGCCACCGCCGCCGCCCTGGACCGTCCGCTGTTGATCCTCCAGGGCGGTCGGGACTACCAAGTCACCGTCGAGCACGACCTGTCCCTCTGGCGTGCGGGGCTGGCCAACCGCCCGGACGTCACCATCCGGATCCACGAAGCCGACGACCACCTCTTCTTCCCGGGGACCGGTCCGTCGACGCCCGCCGGATACCTGGCCGCCCAGCACGTGGACGTGGCTGTCGTCAGGGACGTCGCGGCGTGGCTGTGCGCGCGGGCCCGTGCTGAACCGGAATCTCCATAGGCTCGCGCGGTCCCTCTCGACCGGCCGGGAGACGCAATGCGCGGGCGACTGCCCCGGACGGGCGCAAGGGGCCCGTGATTTCCCGTACGCGCACGGTCACGGCTTCGTACCTTCTGCGGTTCCCCGCCTTTCGTGACTGATACTGGGTGGGTTATGGAATTCGTCATCCTTGCTGTAGTCATCGCCCTGGTCGCGGTCGGCGTGATCAGCGGGCTCGTGGTCAGCAGCCGCAAGAAGAAGCAGCTGCCCCCGGCACCGTCGAGCACGCCGACCATCACTCCTCCCGCCGAGCCCCATGTCGGCGAGGAGGCCGAGACGCCGCGCGACGAATCGCGCCGCACCATCGAGGAAGTAGGGCTCCCGCCCGCCGAGGCCGCCGACGAGGCGGCCCCGGAGACCGTCGCGCCCCCCGCGCTCGACGTTCCCGAGCCCACGGCCGGCCGTCTCGTGCGGCTGCGGGCCCGCCTCGCCCGCTCGCAGAACTCCCTCGGCAAGGGGCTGCTCACGCTCCTGTCCCGGGACAACCTCGACGAGGACACCTGGGAGGAGATCGAGGACACCCTCCTCACCGCCGACGTGGGCGTCGCCCCCACCCAGGAACTGGTGGAACGGCTCCGCGAGCGCGTCCGGGTCCTCGGCACCCGCACCCCGGAGGACCTGCGCACGCTCCTGCGCGAGGAGCTCGTCACCCTGCTCGGCACCGACTTCGACCGTGCGGTCAAGACGGAGAGCGGTGTGGACACGCCCGGCGTCGTCATGGTCGTCGGTGTCAACGGCACCGGCAAGACCACCACCACCGGAAAGCTCGCCCGGGTCCTGGTGGCCGACGGCCGCAGCGTCGTACTCGGCGCGGCCGACACCTTCCGGGCCGCCGCCGCCGATCAGCTCCAGACCTGGGGCGAACGCGTCGGTGCCCGCACCGTACGCGGACCCGAGGGCGGCGACCCGGCGTCGATCGCCTTCGACGCGGTGAAGGAGGGCATCGCCGAGGGCGCCGACGTCGTACTGATCGACACGGCGGGCCGGCTGCACACCAAGACCGGTCTGATGGACGAGCTCGGCAAGGTCAAGCGGGTGGTCGAGAAGCACGGACCGCTCGACGAGATCCTGCTCGTCCTGGACGCCACCACCGGGCAGAACGGCCTGGTGCAGGCCCGGGTCTTCGCGGAGGTCGTCGACATCACCGGCATCGTCCTCACCAAGCTCGACGGCACCGCCAAGGGCGGCATCGTCATCGCCGTCCAGCGCGAGCTGGGCGTCCCGGTGAAGCTGATCGGGCTCGGCGAGGGGCCGGACGACCTTGCCCCCTTCGAGCCGGAGGCGTTCGTGGACGCCCTGATCGGGGACTGAGACCGGCGGACATGGATAAGCCCGGCCGCGTGGACCTCCGTGCGGCCGGGCTTTTCGCTGCGCGGCGGTCTCCCGGGCGGCTCAGCCGCAGAGGGCCCACCGGTGGCAGACGTAGGCCAGCGTGCCCAGCAGCAGCCGGGCCTCCGGCGGCGCCGCCGCGGTGTCCAGGGCCGGCGGCCGGAGCCAGCGGACCGGGCCGAGACCGCCCTCGTCGGAAGGGGGCGCGGTGATGTGGGAGCCGAGCCCGAGCGCCCTGAGGTCCAGCCCCGCGTCGTCCCAGCCCATCCGGTACAGCAGCTGGGGGAGCCCGGCGGCCGCGCCCGGTGCCACGAAGAACTGCGCCCGCCCGGCCGGGGTCACCGCCACCGGGCCCAGTGGCAGCCCCATCCGCTCCATCCGTACCAGCGCCCTGCGCCCGGACTGTTCGGCGACATCGAGGACGTCGAAGCCGCGGCCCACCGGCAGCAGCATCGAGGCGCCGGGCACCTCGGCCCACGCACGCGCCGCGGTGTCGAGCGTCGCTCCGGCGGGCACCTCCCGCGCGAAGTCCAGCGGATGCGCTCCGGGGGAGGGGCAGTCGGCCGCCCCGCACGAGCAGGTGCCGTCCGCCGCCCGCGCACCCGGTGCGACGGCCCAGCCCCACAGCCCCGTGTACTCGGCCACCGCGGTGGCCTCGGTCGCACGGCCGCGGCGCCGTGAGCCGGATCGTAATTCGCGGATGCCGCCGATCGTGAAGCCCATGCCCCCTCCAACGGGTCCAACTCGCCGGTGGTTACGGAACGGAGTCCGATCGTGACACTCCGCCGTTCCTGCTGATCCGGCCGGACGCGGGGGGCACAACGGAGTGTCCGAGCTCATTCGCACGCCCCTGAATGCACCTTTGCGCCTACTGCCGATCGTCGCCTGTCAAGTGAATCGCGCTCGACTGTGGTGGCGTTCATCCGAAGGGGTGGCGAATGGTGGCGTTTCCGCAATCACCCTCCCCGAGGGGGTGATCGTAGGATTACCGTCGGTACACGAACCATGGAAGTATGTGCGCCCATGGGTATGCCGGAGGCAACCCGATTCTCTGTTCGATGGTGTGCAACTTGCGTACGGACAGGATGGACAGGATCGGATCACGGCATTCTGAGAGTGGTTCGCGGCGGAGGGTATTCGGCGGGATGGGGGCGTTCCAGTGAGTGGCAGCGGCGCAGGCGATTCGAATGCCGGTAAGCGCCCCAACGGGCAATTGGGATCATGGTTCGTGCGCAGCGGCTGGTCGAAGGGCGAGCTGGCCCGCCAGGTGAACCGCAGGGCACGCCAGATGGGCGCCCACCACATCAGCACCGACACCTCACGGGTGCGGCGCTGGCTGGACGGCGAGCAGCCGCGCGAACCGATCCCGCGCATCCTGTCCGAGCTGTTCTCGGAACGCTTCGGCAGCGTCGTCGCCGTCGAGGACCTCGGGTTACGCGCCGCGCACCAGGCCCCGTCGGTGGCCGGTGTCGACCTCCCCTGGGCCGGACCGCAGACCGTCGCCCTGCTCAGCGAGTTCTCCCGCAGCGACCTGATGCTCGCCCGCCGGGGATTCCTCGGCAGCTCCCTCGCCCTGGCCGCCGGTCCCGCCCTCATCGAACCCATGCAGCGCTGGCTGGTGCCCGTCACCGCCGCCGCGGCCGCCGAGCCGGACCCGGCCGCAGCCCGCCGGCCCTCCCGGCTCTCCGGCCCCGAGCTGGACCTGCTGGAATCCACCACCGCGATGTTCCGCCAGTGGGACGCGCAGTGCGGCGGCGGACTGCGCCGCAAGGCCGTCGTCGGCCAGCTCCACGAGGTCACCGACCTGCTCCAGGAGCCGCAGCCGTCCGCCACCGCCAAGCGACTGTTCCGCTGCGCCGCCGAACTGGCCGAGCTCGCGGGCTGGATGAGTTACGACGTGGGCCTCCAGCCCACCGCCCAGAAGTACTTCGTCCTCGCCCTGCACGCCTCCAAGGAGGCCGGCGACAAGCCGCTCGGCTCGTACGTCCTGTCCAGCATGAGCCGTCAGATGATCCACCTCGGCCGCCCCGACGACGCGCTCGAACTGATCCACCTCGCCCAGTACGGCAGCCGCGACTGCGCCACCGCGCGGACCCAGGCGATGCTGTATGCGATGGAGGCCCGCGCCTACGCCAACATGGGCCAGCCCAGCAAGTGCAAGCGTGCCGTCCGGATGGCCGAGGACACCTTCCTCGACGCGGGGATGGACGGCGAGCCCGAGCCCGACTGGATCCGGTTCTTCTCCGACGCCGAGCTGAACGGCGAGAACTCCCACTCCTACCGCGACCTGGCCTACGTGGCCGGCCGCAGCCCCACGTACGCCTCGCTGGCCGAACCCGTCATGCAGAAGGCGGTCCACCTCTTCGGCGAGGACGACGAGCACCAGCGCTCGTACGCCCTCAACCTCATCGGCCTCGCCACGGTCCACCTCCTCAAGCGCGAGCCCGAGGAGTCCACCGTGCTGGCCGAGAAGGCGCTGCGCGTGGCCAAGAAGGTCCGCTCCGAGCGCGTCAACACCCGGCTGCGCAAGACGGTCGACACCGCCGCCAGGGACTTCGGGGACATCCCCGAGGTCGCCCGGCTCACCGATCTCCTCACCGAACAGCTGCCCGAGACCGCCGAAGCGGTCTGACGGCACCCTCTGCCCCGGCCACGACGGCCACCCCGCACAGACCGACTTCGGCTCCCCCGATTGCCAGGTCAGTGGGTGGTCGCCGTGGCCGGTTCGTGTGGTCGTTCCCGTACCGGAGCGTCGTAACCGCACCGTATGCGGCCACGGCCGCAGAGTAGGTGCGAGCGCGGCAACGGCGCGGGCGGTTCATGGGGACGTAACACGTCGCTCGCCTTCGTCACTGCGGCGAAACACCGCGCGGCATCCACGGAAACGGCGCTGAGCGAATCTCATGGCGCATAAGGACGCACCTTTTCCCCCGTGGTTCCGCACGTGGTTGTGCCCCCAATCGCCCGCACGCGGCCGCAATGACGACGAGGAGACGCCGATGCCCCCAGGCATCACGACGTTCGCAGCAGACGCCCCGACGCTGTCTGCCGCCAATACCGGATTCATGCTCATCTGCTCCGCCCTCGTGATGGTCATGACCCCGGCCCTGGCCTTCTTCTACGGAGGCATGGTCCGCGTCAAGAGCACCCTCAACATGCTGATGATGAGCTTCATCAGCCTCGGGATCGTCACGATCCTGTGGGTGCTGTACGGATTCAGCCTCGCCTTCGGCTCCGACATCGGGTCCTTCATCGGCTGGAGCTCCGACTTCGCCGGCCTCAGCGGGATCGGCGTCACGGAACTCTGGGACGGCTACACCATCCCGGTCTACGTCTTCGCCGTGTTCCAGCTGATGTTCGCCGTCCTCACCCCCGCGCTGATAAGCGGTGCGCTCGCGGACCGGGTCAAATTCACCTCCTGGGCGCTGTTCATCACCCTCTGGGTCACCGTCGTCTACTTCCCGGTCGCGCACTGGGTCTGGGGCGCGGGCGGCTGGCTCTTCGAGCTCGGCGTCATCGACTTCGCCGGCGGTACCGCCGTCCACATCAACGCCGGTGCCGCGGCCCTCGGCGTGATCCTCGTCATCGGCAAGCGGGTCGGCTTCAAGAAGGACCCGATGCGGCCGCACAGCCTGCCGCTCGTGATGCTCGGCGCCGGACTGCTCTGGTTCGGCTGGTTCGGCTTCAACGCCGGCTCGTGGCTCGGCAACGACGACGGCGTCGGCGCGGTCATGTTCGTCAACACACAGGTCGCCACCGCCGCCGCGATGCTCGCCTGGCTCGGCTACGAGAAGCTCCGGCACGGCTCCTTCACCACCCTCGGCGCCGCCTCCGGCGCCGTCGCCGGACTCGTCGCCATCACCCCGGCGGGCGGCGCGGTCAGCCCGCTCGGCGCCATCGCGGTCGGTGCCATCGCCGGTGTGCTGTGCGCCATGGCCGTCGGCCTGAAGTACAAGTTCGGCTACGACGACTCCCTGGACGTCGTCGGCGTCCACCTCGTCGGCGGTGTCGCGGGCTCCCTGCTCATCGGATTCTTCGCCACCGGCGGGGTCCAGTCCGATGCCAAGGGCCTCTTCTACGGAGGCGGTCTCGACCAGCTCGGCAAGCAGGCCGTCGGTGTCTTCGCCGTCCTCGCGTACTCTCTGGTCGTCTCCGCGATCCTCGCCTTCCTGCTCGACAGGACGATCGGGATGCGGGTCGAGGAGGACGACGAGGTCTCCGGCATCGACCAGGTCGAGCACGCCGAGACCGCGTACGACTTCAGCGGTGCCGGCGGCGGTCTGTCCTCCCGCTCCACGCCTCCCGCGCCCGGCACCACGGCAGCCCCGACGAACAAGAAGGTGGACGCATGAAGCTCATCACCGCAGTCGTGAAGCCCCACCGGCTTGACGAGATCAAGGAGGCCCTCCAGGCCTTCGGCGTCCAGGGCCTCACGGTCACGGAGGCCAGCGGCTACGGGCGCCAGCGCGGCCACACCGAGGTCTACCGGGGCGCCGAGTACACCGTCGACCTCGTCCCGAAGATCCGCATCGAGGTCCTCGTCGAGGACGAGGACGCCGAACAGCTCATCGAGGTCGTCGTCAAGGCGGCCCGGACCGGCAAGATCGGTGACGGCAAGGTCTGGAGCGTGCCGGTCGAGACCGCCGTCCGGGTCCGCACCGGCGAACGCGGCCCCGACGCACTCTGACCGACGATTCCGTGAACGGAAAGGCAGCTGGGTGACGAGTACCGAAGTGACCACCGAATCCGAGGACTCGGGACCCAGCGGCTATGCGGCGGCCCGGCTGAGCCTTCTCCAGGAGAAGGCCCGGTCCGGGCCGCCGCGCCGTGCGGCCCTCGCCTCGCTCACCGACGACTGGCTGAGCGCCCTCTTCGCCTCGGCGGCCGAACACGCGGGTGTCCGAGGTGCCGCCCTCGTCGCCGTCGGCGGCTACGGACGCGGCGAACTCTCCCCGCGCAGCGACCTCGACCTGCTGCTCCTGCACGACGGCAGCGCCGACGCCGGAGCCGTCGCCACCCTGGCCGACCGCATCTGGTACCCCGTCTGGGACCTCGGCCTCGCCCTCGACCACTCCGTACGCACCCCGGCGGAGGCCCGCAAGACGGCGGGCGAGGACCTCAAGGTGCAGCTCGGCCTCCTGGACGCCAGGCCCGTCGCCGGTGACCTCGGCCTCGTCGCCACCCTGCGCACCGCGATCCTCGCCGACTGGCGCAACCAGGCCCCCAAGCGGCTGCCCGCGCTCGACGAACTCTGCCGCGAACGGGCCGAGCGCCAGGGCGAGCTCCAGTTCCTCCTGGAACCCGACCTCAAGGAGGCCCGCGGCGGACTGCGCGACGCCACGGCCCTGCGCGCCGTCGCCGCCTCCTGGGTCGCCGACGCGCCCCGTGAAGGCCTCGCCGAGGCCCGCCGCGTCCTGCTGGACGCCCGCGACGCCCTGCACCTGACGACCGGCCGCGCCACCGACCGCCTCGCCCTCCAGGAACAGGACCAGGTCGCCGGCGCCCTCGGCCTCCTGGACGCCGACGCCCTGCTGCGCCAGGTCTACGAGGCCGCCCGCACCGTCTCCTACGCCACCGACGTCACCTGGCGCGAGGTCAACCGGGTGCTGCGCGCCCGCTCGGTCCGCCCCAGGCTGCGCGCCATGCTCGGCGGCGGCAGGGCCCCGGCCGTCGACCGCAGCCCCCTCGCGGACGGCGTCGTCGAGGCCGACGGCGAGGTGGTGCTCGCCCGCACCGCCCGGCCCGAACGCGACCCGGTGCTCGTGCTGCGCGCCGCAGCGGCGGCCGCCCAGTCCGAACTCCCGCTCTCCCGCCACGTCGTACGCCACCTCGCCGGCACCGCCAAACCGCTGCCGGTGCCGTGGCCGGCCGAAGCCCGCGAGGAGCTCGTCACCCTGCTCGGCGCGGGTGAGGCCACCGTGCCCGTCTGGGAGGCCCTCGAGGCGGAGGGGCTGATCACCCGGCTGCTGCCCGACTGGGAACGGGTCCACTGCCGCCCCCAGCGCAACCCCGTCCACACCTGGACCGTCGACCGCCACCTCGTCGAGACGGCCGTCCGCGCCTCCTCGCTCACGCGCCGCGTCGGCCGCCCCGACCTGCTGCTCGTCGCCGCGCTGCTGCACGACATCGGCAAGGGCTGGCCCGGCGACCACTCCGTCGCCGGCGAGGTCATCGCCCGTGACATGGCCGCCCGGATCGGCTTCGACCCGCACGATGTCGGCGTCATCGCCACCCTCGTACGCCACCACCTCCTGCTCATCGAGACCGCCACCCGCCGCGACCTCGACGACCCGGCGACCGTCCGCTCCGTCGCCACCGCCGTCTCCACCGCCTCCACCCTGGAACTGCTGCACGCGCTCACCGAGGCCGACGCGCTCGCCACCGGGCCCGCCGCCTGGTCCACCTGGCGCGCCTCCCTCGTCACCGACCTGGTCAAGCGCGTCGCGGCGGTCCTGGCCGGCGAGGCACCCGAGGAGCCCGAGCCCGAGGCCCCGAGCGCCGAACAGGAACGGCTGGCCATCGAGGCCCTGCGCACCGGCGAACCGGTCCTCGCCCTGCACGCCCAGACCGAGGCCCCGCAGGAGGAGGACGCCCCCGAACCGGTCGGCGTCGAACTCCTCATCGCCCTCCCGGACCGGCCCGGGGTCCTGCCCGCCGCCGCCGGGGTCCTGGCCCTGCACCGGCTCACCGTCCGCGCGGCGGACCTGCGGGCCGTCGAGCTCCCCACCGAACTGGGCGAGAGCGCCGAGGTGCTGCTGCTCAGCTGGCGGGTCGCCGCCGAGTACGGGTCCCTGCCCCAGGCCGCCCGGCTGCGCGCCGACCTCGTACGCGCCCTGGACGGCTCCCTGGACATCCGCTCCCGCCTCGCCGAGCGGGAGGCGGCCTACCCGCGCCGCCGCGGGGTGAAGGCCCCGCCGCCGAGGGTGAAGGTCGCGGCGGCCGGCTCGCAGCTGGCCACGGTGATCGAGGTGCGCGCCCAGGACGCCCCGGGGCTGCTGCACCGGATCGGCCGGGCGCTGGAGCAGAGCGCGGTACGGGTGCGCAGCGCGCATGTGTCGACGCTGGGGGCCAACGCCGTGGACGCGTTCTACGTCACGGACGCGGACGGGCGGCCGCTGTCCCCCGACCGCGCCGGGGAACTGGCCCAGGAGGTCGAGAAGGCGCTCGGCTGAGCGCTTTCGCCGGGTGCGGGAGCCCTCGTCCGTCACGAGAACCGGGCGAGGGCTTTGCGTTCCACGGCGTCCGGATACCCTGGGGAACGACTGACCCATCCCGCCCCCGACCCTGAGGACCGACGAGCGCCGTGTTCGATACTCTCTCCGACCGCCTTGCCGCGACTTTCAAGAACCTCAGGGGCAAGGGCCGCTTGTCCGAGGCGGACATCGACGCCACGGCTCGCGAGATCCGTATCGCCCTGCTCGAGGCCGATGTCGCCCTGCCCGTCGTCCGGTCCTTCATCGCCAACGTCAAGGAGCGGGCGCGCGGCGTCGAGGTCTCCCAGGCGCTGAATCCCGCGCAGCAGATGATCAAGATCGTCAACGAGGAGCTCGTCTCCATCCTCGGTGGCGAGACCCGCCGGCTGCGGTTCGCCAAGAACCCGCCGACCGTGATCATGCTCGCCGGTCTCCAGGGCGCCGGTAAGACGACCCTCGCCGGAAAGCTCGGCCTGTGGCTCAAGGGCCAGGGCCACTCCCCGCTGCTCGTCGCCTGTGACCTCCAGCGCCCCAACGCCGTCAACCAGCTGAGCGTGGTCGCGGACCGCGCCGGTGTCGCGGTGTACGCGCCGGAGCCGGGCAACGGCGTCGGTGACCCGGTCCAGGTCGCCAAGGACTCGATCGAGCACGCCCGCGCCAAGCAGTACGACGTGGTGGTCGTCGACACCGCCGGCCGCCTCGGTATCGACCAGGAGCTGATGCAGCAGGCCGCGGACATCCGCGACGCCGTCAGCCCCGACGAGATCCTCTTCGTCGTCGACGCGATGATCGGCCAGGACGCGGTCAACACCGCCGAGGCCTTCCGCGACGGCGTCGGCTTCGACGGTGTGGTGCTCTCCAAGCTCGACGGTGACGCCCGCGGTGGTGCGGCCCTGTCGATCGCCCACGTCACCGGCAAGCAGATCATCTTCGCGTCGAACGGTGAGAAGCTCGAGGACTTCGACGCGTTCCACCCGGACCGGATGGCCTCGCGCATCCTCGACATGGGTGACCTGCTCACCCTGATCGAGCAGGCGGAGAAGACCTTCAGCCAGGACGAGGCCGCCAAGATGGCCTCCAAGCTGGCGTCCAGCAAGGGCAAGGACTTCACGCTCGACGACTTCCTCGCCCAGATGGAGCAGGTCCGCAAGATGGGCTCCATCTCCAAGCTGCTCGGGATGCTGCCCGGCATGGGGCAGATCAAGGACCAGATCGCCAACATCGACGAGCGTGACGTGGACCGGATGGCCGCGATCATCAAGTCGATGACCCCGAAGGAACGCGCCGAGCCGACGCTCATCAACGGCTCGCGCCGAGCCCGTATCGCCAAGGGCTCCGGCTCCGAGGTCTCCGCCGTCAAGGGCCTCGTCGAGCGGTTCTTCGAGGCACGCAAGATGATGTCGAAGATGGCGCAGGGCGGCGGCATGCCGGGGATGCCCGGGATGCCGGGCATGGGTGGCGGCCCCGGCCGGCAGAAGAAGCAGGTCAAGCAGGCCAAGGGCAAGCGCAAGAGCGGTAACCCGATGAAGCGCAAGGCGGAGGAGGCGGCCGAGGCCGCCCGCCGCGAGCAGGCGGCGCAGGGCGGCGCGCTCGGTCTGCCGGCCGGTCAGGACGGCAAGCCGGCCGAGGACTTCGAGCTGCCGGCCGAGTTCAAGAAGTTCATGGGCTGACCAGCGGTCTCCCGATGTACGTCCCCGAGGGGGCGCCCGCTTCACGGCGGGCGCCCCCTCGGGCGTGTGCGGGGCGGTGGCTTCCCTCCATGGGCCCAGCGGACCACCGCTCCGAGGGCTTCGTCCGCGTTTCTCCCTTAATGTCGGCTCAACGGCTGTCGGCAGAGGAGCGCGCGTGACCAGTCCGGTACCTCCCCGCGACCGCACCGACCAGCCCTGGCGCTCCGAGGGCGCCCCACCGCCCCCGCCGCCCCGCCGGAAGATGCCCGGGGGCCGGGGCGGACTGCTGCTGACCGCGCTGGCCGTCTACCTGATCGCCAACCTGGTGCTCTCCTTCTTCAACGGGGAGGAGGAGCCGACGATCGCGTACACGGAGTTCAGCAAGCAGGTCACCTCGGGCAACGTCTCCAAGATCTACTCCAAGGGCGATGCCATCCAGGGGCAGCTCAAGAAGGAGGCGAAGGTCCCGGGCAAGAAGGACGACAAGTACACCAAGTTCGTCACCCAGCGGCCCGCCTTCGCCGACGACAACCTCTGGGCCGAGCTGGTCAAGGACGACGTCACGGTCACGGCCGAACCGGTCGTCAAGGAACGCAGCTTCCTGGCCAACCTGCTGATCTCGCTGGCGCCGATGCTGCTGCTGGTCGTCCTCTGGATCTTCATCGCCCGGCGGATGTCGCGGGGCGGCATGGGCGGCGGGATGGGCGGCTTCGGCCGCAAGGCCCCGCCCAAGCCGGTCGAGCTGGAGGGCGGCCGGCGCACCACCTTCGACGACGTGGCCGGCATCGACGAGGTCGAGGGCGAGCTCGACGACGTGGTGGACTTCCTGAAGAACCCCGACGCCTACCGGAAGATGGGCGCCAGGATGCCCGGGGGAGTCCTCCTCGCCGGTCCTCCCGGCACCGGCAAGACGCTGCTGGCGCGGGCGGTCGCCGGAGAGGCCGGGGTGCCGTTCTTCTCGGCCTCGGCCTCCGAGTTCATCGAGATGATCGTCGGCGTCGGCGCGGGACGGGTCCGCGAGCTGTTCGCGGAGGCGCGCAAGGTCGCCCCGGCCATCGTCTTCATCGACGAGATCGACACCATCGGACGGGTCCGGGGCGGCGGCTCCGGCATGGGCGGGCACGACGAGCGCGAGCAGACGCTGAACCAGATCCTCACCGAGATGGACGGCTTCTCCGGCTCGGAGGGCGTGATCGTGCTCGCCGCCACCAACCGCGCCGACGTCCTCGACCCGGCGCTCACCCGGCCCGGCCGCTTCGACCGGATCGTCCAGGTCAGCCCGCCGGACAAGAGCGGCCGCGAGGCGATCCTGGAGATCCACACCCGGCAGATCCCGATGTCCGACGACGTGGACCTGGGCCAGGTGGCCCGGACGACCCCGGGGATGACCGGCGCCGATCTGGCCAACCTCGCCAACGAGGCCGCGCTGCTCGCCGTCAGGCGGGGGCAGCCGCAGGTCAACGGCGCCGATCTCTCGGACGCCCTGGAGAAGGTCCAGCTGGGCGCGGAACGCGCGCTCGTGATGTCGGACGAGGACCGGCGCCGGACCGCCTTCCACGAGAGCGGACACGCACTCCTGGGCATGCTCCAGCCCGGCGCCGACCCGGTCCGCAAGGTCACCATCGTGCCGCGCGGCCGGGCGCTCGGGGTCACGCTCTCCACGCCGGACGCCGACAAGTACGCGTACACCGAGGAGTACCTGCGCGGCCGGATCATCGGAGCGCTCGGCGGGATGGCGGCCGAGCAGGTGGTCTTCGGCGTCGTCACCACCGGCGCGGAGAGCGATCTGGAGCAGGTCACCGGTCTGGCCCGCGGCATGGTGGGCCGCTGGGGCATGAGTCACAAGGTGGGCAGGCTGACGGCGATCCCGGCCGACGCCCAGCAGGCGTACGGCCTGAGCGCGGCGCCCTCGACGCTGGACGCGGTGGACGGCGAGATGCGGCGCATCGTGGACGAGTGCTACGAGGAGGCGTGCCGGCTCCTGGCGGACAACCGGGACCGGCTGGACTCGCTGGCCGGGGCGCTGCTGGAGCACGAGACGCTGGACGAGGTGGCCGCCTACCGGGCCGCCGGCATCACCCGGCTGGACAAGCCGTAGGACGTCCGGCCGACGGCTCCCCGCCGTCACAGGTCGCGCGCAGCCCGGCCGACGGCGTCCGCCGGGCTCGCCGCGGCCGGGCCGCTACGTCGTGCAGACGAGGTAGCGGAACACGTTGGGCATCCAGACGGTGCCGTCCCGGCGCAGGTGCGGGTGCAGGGCCTCCGCCACCTCCTTCTCCACCTGGGTCCGGTCCGTCGCCCGCACCGCGGTGTCGAACAGCCGGGTCGACAGCAGGCCCCGGACCGCGCTGTCCAGGTCCGCGTAGCCGAACGGGCACGCCACCCGCCCTGAGCCGTCCGGCTTCAGCCCGGTCCGCAGTGCCACGTCCTCCAGGTCGTCGCGCTGCGCGCCCAGCCAGCCGCCCGCGCCGGGGGAGCCCGTCCCCTCCGCGAGCCGGGCCGCCACCCGCAGCACCGCCGCCGTGGCGCACCGCTCGGGCGGGCCCCAGCCGGTCAGGACGACCGTGCTGTTCCGGGCCGCCAGCGGCACCGCCGCACCGAGTGAGCCCACCAGCTCCTCCGCGTCGTCGGCCGAGCAGCCGATCGGGGTGAAGGCGGTGATCAGGCCGTACGGCTGGTGGCCGGTCCCGACGGCCGGAACGCCGTCCAGCAGCAGGGGCCCGGCGGCCGTGGTCCCGGCGTCGCCCACGGTCTCCGGCCGCAGCCGGGTGCGGGCGAGCGCGAGGCGCTTCCGGTCGGCGTCGATTCCGGTGACGTGGGCTCCGCGGCCGGCCGCGATCAGCAGCGCGAGCCCGGAGCCGCAGCCGAGCGAGAGCATTCGGGTGGCGGCCCCCACTTCCAGCCGCCGGTACACCGCCTCGTACAGCGGCGCGAGCATCCGTTCCTGGATCTCGGCCCAGTCACGGGCCCGGGACCCGGTGTCCTCCGGAGCGGACGACTCCGCGTGCCTGTGGTGCCGGACGAGCGTTGGTGTCATGGAATGCGCCCCAATCCGCCGAGATGCCGGTGATGACAGTGGTGCCGGTCGGTCGTGTCCGAATGGACGATTTCCCCGTGCCTGCGGCCGCGCTTCCCCCGTATGCCAGAGAACTGCGCATCCGCCGCCGCGTCCAGGGGTCTACGGGCAATGGTTGTCTCCGGTGCCGCCCGCCGGTCCAGTCTCACCCGGCGGGCGGGGCCGGGCACGTCGAGCGCTCGGGGGAGGGGGTGGGCGGGGCGGGACGGGCCCCCGGTACTGTCGGTTTCCTCGTTACGCGCCCGTCGAGGTTCCGGGTGTCCGG
Organism: Streptomyces sp. NPDC048462; assembly: GCF_043200175.1. Classification (NCBI taxonomy): domain Bacteria; kingdom Bacillati; phylum Actinomycetota; class Actinomycetes; order Kitasatosporales; family Streptomycetaceae; genus Streptomyces; species Streptomyces sp. NPDC048462. The sequence continues at coordinate 76,418 of NZ_JBICXG010000022.1, read as the reverse complement.
GTGGTGCGAGTCCCGGGGGCGTACGCGCGGTTTACGCGCTCGGGCGTACACGTCGCTACGTACCACCTTGGTGCGAGCTGTGAGAGTTCTCCGCAGATCAGCGCACCCGCCCTCGTCAGGACGCATCAACGGCAACTGACTGGTACGTGCAAATTATTTGGGATGGCCCGGAATCGGAACACCGGGGCACCCGCGCTCGTTGTCACGACGTGAGCACGACACCACCTGTACTTGCCGCAGAGCTGGCACAGGCGTGGGCCGACATTCAGCGGTACCACCCCGAGCTGCCCGATCTTGCCGCGCCCGAGTCCCTGATCGGAGAGTCCTCGTCCGCCTGTGGCGCCGAACTCTCCTTCGAACGGCTGCTCCATGAGGCAGTCCATGGCATCGCCGCCGCACGAGGTGTCCGAGACACCTCGCGCGCCGGCCGTTACCACAACCGTCGATTCCTCGCGATCGCCGAGGAGCTGGGCCTCGATCACGCCGAGGAGCCCCACCCCAGCAGTGGCTTCTCGCTGGTCACGCTCAACCCCGAGGCCAAGCGCCGGTACCGGCCCACGATGGAACGGCTGCAGCGCGCCCTCAAGGCGCACACCGTGGCCACCGCCGCCGACACCAAGCGCTCCTTCCGCGGCCCGGCCGCCCGGCACGGCTCCTCCGGAGGGGGCGTGCGGGTCAAGGCCGTCTGCGACTGCGGTCGCAACGTGCGCGTCGTCCCCTCGGTCCTCGCGCAGGCCCCGATCGTCTGCGGCGGCTGCGGAAAGCCGTTCCGGATCCCGGAAGCAGTGGTCGCGGTGGGGTGAACCGATGTGGTGTGGCACAATGGCTAGCTGTACTCGACAGTCGCATAGGACCCCTCTCTCCTCCGGCTGACGCGTCCATCGGGCACCCGAGTACCGCAACCCCACGTGGCATCTTCGTTGTGCCCAACCACGTCATAGACCAGGAGACACCACTTCCGTGGCAGTCAAGATCAAGCTGAAGCGTCTGGGCAAGATCCGTTCGCCTCACTACCGCATCGTCGTCGCCGACTCCCGTACCCGCCGTGATGGCCGGGCCATCGAGGAGATCGGCCTGTACCACCCGGTACAGAACCCCTCGCGCATCGAGGTCAACGCAGAGCGCGCGCAGTACTGGCTGTCCGTCGGCGCCCAGCCGACCGAGCCGGTTCTCGCGATCCTGAAGCTCACCGGTGACTGGCAGGCCCACAAGGGCCTTCCCGCCCCCGCGCCGCTTCTGCAGCCGGAGCCCAAGGCTGACAAGCGCGCCCTGTTCGAGGCCCTGACCAAGGACACCGCTGAGGAGTCCAAGGGCGAGGCCATCACGCAGAAGGCGAAGAAGGCCGACAAGAAGGCGGACGAGGCTGCTGACGCAGCTGCGCCCGCCGAGTCGACCGAGGCCTGAGCGTGCTCGAGGAGGCTCTCGAGCACCTCGTGAAAGGCATCGTCGACAACCCCGAGGACGTGCAGGTCGCCTCGCGCACCCTGCGTCGCGGCCGTGTGCTCGAGGTCCGGGTCCACCCCGATGACCTCGGCAAGGTGATCGGCCGCAACGGCCGCACCGCACGCGCGCTGCGTACCGTCGTCGGAGCCATCGGCGGCCGTGGTATCCGCGTCGACCTCGTCGATGTGGATCAGGTTCGCTGACAGAGTTGAACACCGGCACGGGCCGGGGAGGGCCATGCGCCCGCCCCGGCCCGTCGTCGTATGACAGGAGAGACACAAGGTGCAGTTGGTAGTCGCGCGGATCGGTCGCGCCCACGGCATCAAGGGCGAGGTCACCGTCGAGGTACGCACGGACGAGCCGGAACTCCGGCTCGGACCCGGTGCGGTACTGGCCACCGAGCCGGCTTCGACGGGACCGCTGACGATCGAGGCCGGCCGGGTGCACAGCGGAAGGCTGCTGCTGCGTTTCGAGGGCGTACGGGACCGTACGGCCGCCGAGGCGCTGCGTAATACGCTGCTGATCTCCGAGGTCGACCCGGAGGAGCTCCCGGAGGACCCCGAGGAGTTCTACGACCATCAGCTGATGGACCTGGACGTGGTGCTCGCCGACGGCACCGAGATCGGCCGGATCACCGAGATCACGCACCTGCCGTCCCAGGACCTCTTCATCGTGGAGCGCCCCGACGGCACCGAGGTGATGATCCCGTTCGTCGAGGAGATCGTCTCCGAGATCGACCTGGAGGAGCAGCGCGCGGTGATCACGCCCCCGCCCGGCCTGATCGACGAGAGCGAGGCGGTCGTGGCCTCCTCGCGTGACGAGGAGCCGGCGGAGACCGCCGAGGGCGGGAAGGACGACTGATGCGCCTCGACGTCGTCACGATCTTCCCCGAGTACCTCGAACCGCTGAACGTCTCGCTCGTCGGCAAGGCCCGCGCCCGCGGCAGGCTCGACGTGCACGTGCACGATCTGCGGGAGTGGACGTACGACCGCCACAACACGGTCGACGACACCCCCTACGGCGGCGGCCCCGGCATGGTCATGAAGACCGAGCCGTGGGGCGACGCCCTGGACGACGCCCTGGCCGGCGGATACGAGTCCGGTGCGCACTCCCCGGTTCTGGTGGTGCCGACGCCGAGCGGCCGGCCGTTCACCCAGGAGCTCGCCGTCGAGCTGTCCGGGCGGCCCTGGCTGATCTTCGCCCCGGCCCGCTACGAGGGCATCGACCGGCGGGTGACCGAGGAGTACGCCACCCGGATGCCGGTCGTCGAGGTGTCCATCGGTGACTACGTGCTGGCCGGCGGGGAAGCCGCGGTGCTGGTGATCACGGAGGCGGTGGCCCGGCTGCTGCCCGGCGTGCTCGGCAACGCCGAATCGCACCGGGACGACTCCTTCGCCCCCGGCGCGATGGCCGATCTGCTGGAGGGGCCCGTCTACACCAAGCCGCCCGAGTGGCGCGGCCGGGGGATCCCGGACGTGCTGCTCAGCGGCCACCACGGCCGGATCGCGCGCTGGCGCCGGGACGAGGCCTTCCGCCGTACCGCGCTCAACCGGCCCGATCTGATCGAGCGTTGCGAGGCGGCGGGCTTCGACAAGAAGGACCGCGAGATGCTCTCGATCCTCGGCTGGTCACCCGAGCCGGGGGGCCGATTTTGGCGCAGGCCCGAGGACGTGGAAGAATAGGCCGCTGCTGTACGTCCGACGCGCGCCCCTGCCACAGGGGGAAAGACGCCCGCCCGACGCGATCAGCACCCCGAACTCATCACTCTCCCGTCGATGACCTGTGGCATCGGCGAAGAAAGCAGACATCATGACTTCCCTGCTCGATGGCGTCAACGCCGCCTCGCTGCGCAGCGACCTCCCGGCGTTCCGCGCCGGTGACACCGTCAACGTTCACGTCCGCGTGATCGAGGGCAACCGCTCCCGTATCCAGCAGTTCAAGGGCATCGTCATCCGCCGCCAGGGCGCGGGCATCAGCGAGACCTTCACGGTCCGCAAGGTCTCCTTCAGCGTCGGCGTCGAGCGCACTTTCCCGGTGCACAGCCCGATCTTCGAGAAGATCGAGCTCGTCACCCGCGGTGACGTCCGTCGCGCCAAGCTGTACTTCCTCCGTGAGCTGCGCGGCAAGGCCGCGAAGATCAAGGAGAAGCGCGACCGCTGAGCTGACTCCCAGGTCCACAGCACGGCCGGATAAGCTCTGGCCCCGATGGACACGGAAGCAGGAACCACGGAGCGCGACCGCTCCTCCGCAGCCCCCACGGGGCCGGAGGAGGGGTCGCGCTTTTCGCGTATCACGCACCGTTTCGCCGCTTCGATGTCGTGGCGGCGCACGGTCGCGCTCGGCGCCGTCTGCTCGGTCTTCGTACTGCTCTTCAGCATCTTCGTGGTGCAGCCCTTCCTGATTCCCAGCGGCTCGATGGAGTCCACGCTGCGGATCGGGGACCGGGTGCTGGTCAACAAACTGGCGTACCGTTTCGGCTCCGAACCCCGCCGCGGTGACGTGGTGGTCTTCGACGGCACCGGCTCGTTCATGCAGGAGGCGCCGCCGGTGAACCCCGTCACCGGACTGCTGCACGGCGCGGCGGCTTCGCTGGGGCTCGTGGAACCCGCCGAGACCGACTTCGTGAAACGGGTGGTGGGTGTGGGGGGCGACCGGGTGGTCTGCTGCGACAAGCGGGGGAGGATCCAGGTGAACGGCCGGCCGCTGGACGAGGGCTACCTGTTCGCGGGTGACGCGCCGTCCAGGGCCCCGTTCGACATCGTCGTGCCGGACGGCACGCTCTGGATGATGGGCGATCACCGCAGCCGCTCCCGGGACTCCCGCGACCACCTGGGCGAACCGGGCGGCGGCATGGTGCCCGTCGACAAGGTGATCGGCCGGGTGGACTGGATCGGCTGGCCGCTGGGGCGGGTGGCCTCGCTCCCGGACACCGCGGCCTTCGACGGCATACCGGCGCCGGGGGCGACGCGTGGGTAACCACGGGCGGCGGCAGGACGCCGCCGATCCCGGGGTGCCGGACGGCGGCGGGCCGGTGTCCCGCTCGCTGCCCACCCGGGCGGAGCGGCGCAGGCTGGCCCGCAAGGTGAAGCGGAAGCGGCGCAGATCGGCCGTCCAGGAGATACCCCTCCTCATCACCGTGGCGGTGGTGATCGCGCTGGTCCTCAAGACGTTCCTGGTGCAGGCCTTCGTCATCCCGTCGGGATCGATGGAACAGACCATCCGGATCGGCGACCGCGTCCTCGTGGACAAGCTGACCCCGTGGTTCGGTTCGCGGCCGCAGCGCGGCGATGTCGTCGTGTTCAAGAACCCCTCCGACTGGCCGCCGCCGAATCCGGTGGCGGCGAAGGAGTCACCTGTCGTCATCAAGCAGGTGAAGGAGGCGCTGACGTTCATCGGGCTGCTGCCGTCCGCCGACGAACAGGACCTGATCAAACGGGTGGTCGCCGTCGGCGGCGACACGGTGAAGTGCTGTGACACGGACGGCCGTCTCATGGTCAACGGCCAGGCGGTCGACGAGCCCTATCTCTATCCCGGTAATCCCCCTTCCACGATCAAATTCGAGGTAAAGGTTCCAGCCGGACGAATCTTCGTGATGGGTGACCATCGCTCCAATTCCGCCGATTCACGTTTCCACCTGGACAAGACGGCCGACGGCACGGTTTCCGAAGATGCCGTAGTGGGACGGGCCGTGGTGATCGCCTGGCCCTTCGGGCACTGGTCGAAGCTGGAGGAACGTCCCGCGTTCTCCTCGGTCCCGGACCCGCGCGCCGGGACGGCGGCCGCCCCCGGACCGTCGAATAGTGTGTCCCCGGATCCCAACGGAATGATCCGGCTCCCGACCCCTGCGGAACTCCCGCTCGTTATGGGAGTGGTTGGCCTGCACCGGCTGGGGCGCAGGCGGTGGTACGGAATAAGGAGCAGATGTGGGGGATTTGGCGGTGGGCGCACGATCCGGACACGACGAACCCGAGGACCGGCCGGACATTCCGGAGAACGCCGAGCCGGCCGGGACGACGGCGGACCGGGCGGAGAGTGACGGCGACGCCCCGGACAGTGGCAGTACGGACCGGAAGAAGCCCCGTTCATTCTGGAAGGAGCTGCCGCTCCTCATCGGTATCGCGCTGGTTCTGGCGCTGCTGATCAAGACGTTTCTGGTGCAGGCGTTCTCGATTCCGTCGGATTCGATGCAGAACACCCTTCAGCGGGGTGACCGGGTGCTGGTCGACAAGCTGACCCCGTGGTTCGGTTCGGAGCCGGAGCGCGGCGAGGTCGTCGTCTTCCACGACCCGGGAGGCTGGCTGGAGAACACTCCGACGGCCGACCCGAACGCGGTGCAGAAGTTCCTGAGCTTCATCGGGCTGATGCCGTCCGCCGAGGAGAAGGACCTGATCAAGCGGGTCATCGCGGTCGGCGGTGACACGGTGGAGTGCAAGACGAACGGCCCGGTCGAGGTCAATGGCAAGGCGCTGGACGACAAGTCGTTCATCTTCAAGGGGAACACCGCCTGCAACGACGAGCCGTTCGGCCCGGTCAAGGTGCCCAAGGGCCGTATCTGGGTGATGGGCGACCACCGTCAGAACTCCCTCGACTCCCGCTACCACCAGGGGCTGCCGGGTGGCGGCACCGTCTCCAACGACGAAGTCGTGGGCCGGGCCATCGTGGTCGCGTGGCCGGTCAACCGCTGGTCGACCCTGCCCGTGCCGAAGACCTTCGACCAGCCGGGGATCAACGCTGCGGCCGGGCTGGCTCCCGGTGCGCTCGGCTTCGCCGGTGCGCTGCCCCTCGTGCTCTGGCGCAGGCGGAGCAGGACCGCGGCGGCGCGGCAGAAGTAGCCCGGGGAACCCCCGCTCGTTGTGCGGGGGGTGGGTTTGTGATCGGCAGGCCCGGGTGGGCGGCCGTTGGCGCAGAGTGAGGAATGAATGTGAGCGACGTGGCAGGCGGAGCGCGATCCGGACACGGGCAGTCCACGGAGAGGGTTGAGCAGCCTGCCGACGCTGCCTTCGACCCGGTGGAAGGGACACCGGGTCCGGCCGCGCCGGAGGCCGCGCGCATCCCGGAACAGGGCGGCAAGCGGGCGAAGAAGCCCCGCCCCCTCTGGAAGGAGCTGCCGCTCCTCATCGGTATCGCGCTGGTTCTGGCGCTGCTGATCAAGACGTTTCTGGTGCAGGCGTTCTCGATTCCGTCGGATTCGATGCAGAACACCCTTCAGCGGGGTGACCGGGTGCTGGTCGACAAGCTGACCCCGTGGTTCGGTTCGGAGCCGGAGCGCGGCGAGGTCGTCGTCTTCCACGACCCGAGCGGCTGGCTGGACGGCGAGCCGACGCCCGAGTCGAACGCGGTGCAGACCTTCCTCAGCTTCATCGGCCTGATGCCCTCGTCGCAGGAGAAGGACCTGATCAAGCGGACGATCGCGGTCGGCGGCGACACCGTGTCGTGCAAGAAGGGCGGCCCGGTCGTCGTCAACGGCAAGCCGCTCGACGAGCCGTACATCTTCCCCGGCGGCACGGCCTGTGACGACATGCCCTTCGGTCCGTTCAAGGTGCCCGACGGCAAGATCTGGGTGATGGGCGACCACCGCCAGGACTCCGCGGACTCGCGTTATCACATGAACGACGTGAACAAGGGCTTCGTGCCGGTGGACGACGTCGTGGGCCGGGCCATCGTGGTCGCGTGGCCGGTCAACCGCTGGGCGACCCTGTCGGTCCCGGACACCTTCGACCAGCCGGGGATCAACACCGCGGCCGCGCTGGCTCCCGGCGCGCTCGGCATCGCCGGCGCCCTGCCGATCGTGCTTCTGCGCAGGCGGAGGCTGACCGGCGGGCGTACCGCCGGGTAGGGTGCCGACTCGGATCAGCGATTGTCGATCTCCGATGGGGGACGCTGGGATGAGTGGAACAGGACGTACGGATGACGGCCGCGGCCGGCTCGGCAGCAAGCTGTCGGGGCTGGCGGTGGCCGTCGGCTGTGTGCTCTTCCTCGGCGGGTTCGCCTGGGCCGCCGTGGTGTACCGGCCGTACACGGTGCCGACGGAGTCGATGACCCCGACGGTGAACGCCGGGGACCGGGTCCTCGCGCAACGGGTGGACGGCAGCGAAGTGCGCCGGGGCGATGTCGTGGTCTTCACCGATCCGGCGTGGGGCGACATGCCGATGGTGAAAAGGGTCGTCGGCATCGGCGGCGACAAGGTCGCCTGCTGCCAGAAGGACGGCCGGCTCACGATCAACGGCATACCCGTCGCGGAACCGTATCTGCAGTCGACGGACCCCGCTTCGGCGAACGGCTTCGCGGCCGAGGTGCCGAAGGGACAGCTCTTCCTCCTGGGCGACGACCGCCAGGTCTCGCTGGACTCCCGGGTCCATCTGGAGGACGGCGGGCAGGGCTCGGTGCCCCGCAGCGCCGTGACGGCCCGGGTGGACGCCGTGGCCTGGCCGCTGGGCAGCATGGTCGAACGGCCCGGGGCCTTCGCCGCCCTGCCCGGCGGTGTGTCGTCCGCCGGACCGCTCAAGCTCCAGCTCGCAGCGGTGATCGCGGGCTTGCTGCTCATTCTGGGCGGTTCCGTGTACGGACCGCTCGCGGCCCGGTCCTCCCGGTCGAAGCGGAACAAGCAGGGGAAGGCGGCTGCCGGTGTCCGCTGAGCAGCGCAAGGTCTCCCGGCTGGTACTCCTTGATCCGGACGACCGCATTCTGCTGATGCACGGCTTCGAACCGGAGGACCCCGCGAGCACCTGGTGGTTCACCCCGGGCGGGGGGCTGGAAGGCGATGAGACCCGGGAGCGGGCCGCGCTGCGCGAGCTGGCCGAGGAGACCGGGATCAGGGATGTCGAGCTGGGCCCGCTCCTCTGGAAGCGGATGTGCTCCTTTCCGTTCGACGGCCGGCGCTGGGAGCAGGACGAGTGGTACTTCCTCGCCCGCACGGAGCAGACCCTGACGGACACCAGCGGGCAGACCGGGCTGGAACGGCGCAGTGTCGCGGGCCTGAGGTGGTGGACCTCCGCCGAACTGTCGGCGACGCGTGAGACGGTGTACCCGACCAGACTCGCCGGGCTGCTGCACACGCTGCTCGACGAGGGTCCCCCGCGTACGCCGTTGGTTCTGGCTCCCGAAATCGCCTGAGCGTCCGGGCGCCGGGCCTGGCGCACAATGGGGGCACGCACGGCTGAAGGGGAACATGCCAATGAGCGCCGAGGACCTCGAGAAGTACGAGACCGAGATGGAGCTGAAGCTCTACCGGGAGTACCGCGATGTCGTCGGTCTGTTCAAATATGTGATCGAGACCGAACGGCGCTTCTACCTCACCAACGACTACGAGATGCAGGTGCACTCGGTCCAGGGCGAGGTGTTTTTCGAGGTATCCATGGCGGATGCCTGGGTCTGGGACATGTACAGGCCGGCACGGTTCGTCAAGCAGGTCCGGGTGCTGACGTTCAAGGACGTCAACATCGAGGAGCTCAACAAGAGCGATCTCGAACTTCCGGGTGGCTGAGTTGTCCACATCCGCCCGCTTGTCCACCAAGATCCACTAGCTGCGGGCGGACGCGTCAGAGTCGGTGCCGGAGGTGGTGCCGATATGAACGCACGGGGGGCACTCGGGCGGTACGGCGAGGATCTGGCGGCGCGGCTGCTGACCGACGCCGGCATGTCCGTACTGGAGCGGAACTGGCGCTGTCGCACCGGCGAGATCGACATCGTCGCGCTGGACGGCGACGCGCTCGTCATCTGCGAGGTGAAGACGCGCAGGGCGGGTGGATTCGAGCACCCGATGGCCGCCGTGACACCGGCCAAGGCGGACCGGCTGCGCCGGCTGGCCGAACTCTGGCTCGACCGGCACGGCGGTCCGCCGCCCGGTGGCGTGCGGATCGACCTGGTCGGCGTGGTGCTGCCCAGGCGCGGTGCGCCGCTGGCCGAGCACGCCCGGGGGGTGGCGTGATGGCGTTCGCGCGTGCCTGCTCGGTGGCGCTGGTCGGCGTCGAGGGCGTGGTGGTGGAGGTCCAGGCGGACCTGGAGCCCGGGGTGGCGGCGTTCACCCTGGTGGGGCTGCCCGACAAGAGCCTGGTGGAGAGCCGTGACCGGGTACGGGCGGCGGTGGTCAACTCCGGGGCGGAGTGGCCGCAGAAGAAGCTCACGGTGGGCCTGTCCCCGGCCTCGGTGCCCAAGAGCGGTTCGGGCTTCGATCTCGCTGTGGCGTGCGCGGTGCTCGGTGCGGCCGAGCGGATCGACCCCGCCTCGATCGCCGATGTCGTGATGATCGGGGAGCTGGGGCTCGACGGCCGGGTGCGGCCGGTGCGCGGGGTGCTGCCCGCCGTGCTGGCCGCCGCGGAGGCCGGCTACCGCCAGGTGGTCGTCCCCGAGCAGACGGCGGGGGAGGCGGCGCTGGTGCCCGGGGTCTCCGTGCTCGGGGTGCGGAGCCTGCGGCAGCTGATCGCCGTGCTCCGCGACGAGCCGGTGCCCGAGGAGCAGGAGCCCCACGACCAGGGGCGCCCCGACACGATGCTGGCCGGTCTCATGGTGCCCGGCGCCGGAATGGGCACCGGCATCGCCCGGGGCCCGGCACAGGGCGACGGACACCGGCCGGATCTGGCGGACGTCGCGGGCCAGGAGCGGCCGCGCAAGGCCCTGGAGGTCGCCGCGGCGGGCGGTCACCACCTCCTGCTGTCCGGGCCGCCGGGCGCGGGCAAGACCATGCTCGCCGAACGGCTGCCCGCGATCCTGCCCGCCCTGACCAGGCAGGAGTCCCTGGAGGTGACCGCGGTGCACTCGGTGGCGGGCATCCTGCCGCCGGGCGAGCCGCTCGTCTCCCGGGCGCCCTACTGCGCACCGCACCACTCCGCGACCATGCAGTCGCTGGTCGGCGGGGGCAACGGGCTGCCACGGCCGGGCGCGGTGTCGCTGGCCCATCGCGGCATCCTCTTCCTGGACGAGGCGCCGGAGTTCTCGGTACGGGCCCTGGACGCGCTGCGGCAGCCGCTGGAGTCGGGGCACGTGGTGGTGGCGCGCAGCGCCGGCGTGGTGCGGCTGCCCGCCCGCTTCCTGATGGTGCTGGCCGCCAACCCCTGCCCGTGCGGGCGGCACACCCTGAACGGGGCCGGCTGCGAATGCCCGCCCGCCTCGGTCCGGCGCTATCAGGCCCGGCTCTCCGGCCCGCTGCTCGACCGGGTGGATCTGCGGGTGACCGTCGAACCGGTCAGGCGCGCGGACCTGATGGGGCAGGGCGGCCGAGGCGAGTCGACGGCGACGGTCGCCGCCCGGGTGCGGGAGGCGCGGGCCCGCGCGGCGGAGCGGCTGGCAGGCACCCCCTGGACCAGCAACAGCGAGGTGCCCGGCCACGAGCTGAGGACCCGGCTGGTCGCGGCGCCGGGGGCGCTGCTGGCGGCCGAACGGGACATGGAACGGGGCCTGCTCACCGCGCGCGGCCTGGACCGGGTCCTGCGGGTGGCGTGGACCCTCGCGGATCTGCGGGGCGCGGGCCGGCCGGACGCCTCGGACATCGCGGTGGCGCTCGAGCTGCGCACCGGGATCCCGCGCGGGGCCCCGATGACGGCGGGTGCGGCATGACGGGGCACGGGTCCGGGGCGAGCCACTGGGCGGCGGGCGCCGCGTACGGCCCGCGCGCCGAGGGACAACCGCCGGCAGCGGGGGCGAATGGCGTGGAGCGGCGGGTGTGTGTATCCGGTGGGGCGAACGACGGAGAGCGGCGGGTGTGTGTATCCGGTGGGGCGAACGACGGAGAGCGGCCGGTGCGGGCTGCCGGTGGGGTGAGTGAGGGGGAGCGGCTGGCGCGGGCCGCGTTGAGCCGGGTCCTGGAACCGGGGGACGAACGGGGCGGCCGCTGGCTCCGGGAGTGCGGCGCCGGAGAACTGCTGCGGCGGATCACGGCCCGCGACGGATCGGCCGAGCGGCTGAGCGGTATGACGGCGAGGCGACTGGCCGGCTACCGGCTGCGGGCGGAGGCGGCCGAACCCGCCCGGGACCTGGCGGCGGTGGCCGAGGTCGGCGGGCGCTTCGTCTGTCCGGGCGACCGCGAGTGGCCGAGCCAGCTGGACGACCTGGGCGACGGCCGGCCGACCGGGCTCTGGGTGCGGGGGAGGCCCGATCTGCGGCTCTGGGCGCTGCGTTCGGTCGCGGTGGTCGGGGCCCGTGCCTGCACCCCGTACGGCGCCCACATGGCGGCGAGCCTCGGTGGCGGTCTCGCGGAGCGGGGGTGGGTGGTCGTATCGGGTGCGGCGTTCGGCGTCGACGGGGCCGCCCACCGGGGAGCCCTCGCCGCGGGCGGGGCGACGGCGGCGGTGCTGGCCTGCGGGGTGGACGTCGCGTACCCCCGCGGACATGCCGAACTGATCGGGCGCGTGGTCGAACAGGGGCTCGTCATCGGTGAACTGCCGCCGGCCGAACACCCCACCCGCACCCGGTTCATCCTCCGGAACCGGGTGATCGCCGCGTTGACGAGGGGGACCGTCGTGGTGGAGGCCGAGTACCGCAGCGGTTCACTGGTCACGGCACGCTGCGCCCAGCGGCTCGGCCGCTTCACGATGGGTGTTCCCGGGCCCGCCACCAGCGGTCTGTCGGCAGGCGTCCATGAACTCCTGCGGGGAGAGGGGGTGCTGGTGACGGATGCCTCGGAAGTCGTCGAACTGGTCGGTGACATGGGGGAACTCGCCCCGTACCGACGCGGGCGGGTGCTGCCGCGCGACCTGCTGGACGCCGGCTGCGCCCGGGTTCTCGACGCGCTGCCGGCCCGTGGCGCCGTCGGCGGCCGCGAGGTGGCCCGCACCGCCGGAACGAGCGCCGACGAGGCCCTCGCCAGGCTGTACGAACTGCACTCACTGGGGTTCGTCGAACGTCATGGCGATGGATGGCAGTTGACGCGGCGGCCGACTTGCAATGACGACGCGCGGCGAGGCGGTACTTGACCTGGAGCATTCGGGTGAAAAGGTGATGGCGATGACCCCGGCGGATGGTTCGGCAGCGCCTCCGGGGCCGGCGCGCGACGCGTCGGCCCCGACGCCAGTCATGTCCGTGTCCGCGTGCGCGGCCGTCTCCGGCGCCGCGTCAGGTGTCGTGTCCGCGGTGTCCGTCAGCGTGGCCGTGGCCCCGTCCGTAACCCCGTCCGTCCCCGCGACCGGTGACGTGTCCGTTCCTCCGGAAGCGGACGGCTCCGATCCCATATCCTGCGCGCACCGCGACACTTCAGTCACGCTACGCTCACAAGGATCCCGCCCCAGAACGCACATCCCCCAGCACTTCACAGCAGAACGGCTCAAGGCACCACATGCCCCAGCACACCTCCGGGTCTGACCGCGCGGCAGTACCACCGGCTGCGCGTGGCACTGTGCGCCCTCCCGCCCCCTCCTCGCTCGACGAGTTGTGGCGTTCGTACAAGACGACGGGCGACGAGCGGCTGCGGGAGCAGCTGATCCTGCACTACTCGCCCCTGGTGAAGTACGTCGCCGGCCGGGTGAGTGTGGGGCTGCCGTCCAACGTCGAGCAGGCGGACTTCGTCTCCTCGGGGGTGTTCGGGCTGATCGACGCGATCGAGAAGTTCGACATCGAGCGGGCGATCAAGTTCGAGACGTACGCGATCACCCGCATTCGCGGCGCGATGATCGACGAACTCCGGGCCCTGGACTGGATCCCCCGCTCCGTGCGCCAGAAGGCGCGGGCGGTGGAACGCGCCTACGCCACGTTGGAGGCGCGGCTGCGGCGCACCCCGTCGGAGGCGGAGGTCGCCGCGGAGATGGAGATCGGACTGGAGGAACTGCACGCGGTTTTCAGCCAGTTGTCGCTGGCGAACGTGGTCGCGCTGGAGGAGCTGCTCCATGTGGGCGGCGAGGGCGGCGACCGGCTGAGCCTGATGGACACGCTGGAGGACACCGCAGCCGACAATCCGGTGGAGGTGGCCGAGGGGCGTGAGCTCAGGAGGCTGCTCGCGCGGGCGATCAACACCCTCCCGGACCGCGAGAAGACGGTTGTCACGCTCTACTACTACGAGGGCCTCACCCTCGCCGAGATCGGCAACGTCCTCGGGGTCACCGAGAGCCGGGTCAGCCAGATCCACACGAAGTCCGTGCTGCAGCTGCGCGCGAAACTGGCCGACGCCGGGCGCTGAGACCGCCTGCTGCGGCGGCCGGCGCCCCCCTGCGCAGACCGCCCTCGGCCGCCTCGGCCACCGATCGGGGCCACCCGCTCCCTCCTGGGCACCCGCCGCCGTACAGTGGAGGCGTGCCCAGGATTCGAGCGGCCTCCGTGGCCGAGCACCGGACCATGCAGCGCGGCGCCCTCCTGGACGCAGCGCGTTCCCTGCTGTCCGAGGGAGGCACGGAGGCGCTGACCTTCCCCGCCCTCGCCGAGCGCACGGGCCTCGCCCGGTCCTCCGTCTACGAGTACTTCCGTTCCCGCGCCGCCGTCGTCGAGGAGCTCTGCACCGTCGACTTCCCCGTCTGGGCGGCCGAGGTGGAGAACGCGATGGAACGGGCCGGGACGCCGGAGGAGAAGATCGAGGCGTACGTGCGACGGCAGCTCGATCTCGTGGGGGATCGGCGCCACCGCGCCGTCGTCGCGATCTCCGCGAGTGAGCTGGACGCCGGCGCCCGGGAGAAGATCCGCGCGGCCCACGGCGGTCTGATCGCCATGATCGTCGAGGCGCTCGGCGACCTCGGCCACGAGCAGCCCCGGCTGGCGGCGATGCTGCTGCAGGGCTCGGTGGACGCCGCGGTCCGGCGTATCGAACTCAGCGTGGCGGAGGAGCCGTCCGTGATCGCGGACACCGCGGTCGCCATGGTCCTGGGCGGTGTCCGGGGCCTCCCCGGCGCGCGGGCCTGACCCCGGCGCATCACCGCGACACCCGTCAGCAGGGCGGCGGCCGCCCCGCCGTCCGGCAGCATGACTGGGTCCCCGCCGTCCTGCGGCTTCGCCGGATTCCCGCTCTGCGCCGGTGCGGGTTCGGGCACGCCGGTCACCGGCAGCAGCCGGGAGGGCCCGCGCCGCAACAGCGCGGGCGGCAGCAGCGACAGCGGGTCCAGGTACGCCGCCGCGCGGCGCAGCCCCCAGTGCAGGCAGCCGGACTCACAGTGGGAGGGCCCCGGCGCCATCACCGCCACCACCTGTCCCGCGGTGACCTCGTCCCCCTTCGCGACCATCGGGCGCACCGGCTCGTACGTGGTCCGCAGCGGCGGATCGCCCGTCCCCGCGAGCTCGATGGCCAGCACCCCCCGTCCCGCGACCCCGCCCGCGAACGAGACCCGGCCGGAGGCGGCCGCGAGCACCTCCGTGCCCGGTGCGGCGGCTAGGTCCACCCCGCGGTGCCCCGGTCCGTAGTCCGTGGCGGGCGGCTCCCATCCCCGTACGACCACGGGCCGGCCGGCCAGCGGCCAGACGCGTGCGCGGTCCGGCGGCGGATCGGCCGGGGCGGGCGCGGGCACCGGCGCGGTCACGGGTGCGGGCGACCGGTCCGCCGCGACGGCCGTCGTCCCGCACCACCACCCCGCCGCGAGAAGCGCCGCCGCGAGGACCGCCGCTGCGGCCACCGCCGACACCGCCCGCACCGGACGCCCCGGCGCACCGCCCCGTCCACGGCGGCCTGCGGGCCGGACCCGGGATCCGTCCTGGTCAGATGTGATTCGCATGGCACAACCGTCCCCCGGCGACCCGGTCCGCGGGGGATCATGGACCGGATCTGTGGAGTACCGGCCGGTTGTGGACAGCGCCGTCACCCGGCACTCGACGGGTCCCGTACACTTCTTTTGGCGATCCGGGTCACCGGGTCGACTTCGCACGCCCCGCCATCTCCCTCTCAACGGAGGTGGCCGCGCTCCTCGGTCCCTCGTGGCACGGCGCGTCGGGGCGTCAGGCGCGACAGCAAACCTGCGGTCGCGATAACCGAGTACCTCAAGGAGTACGGCCATGGCCGTCGTCACGATGCGGGAGCTGCTGGAAAGCGGCGTCCACTTCGGTCACCAGACCCGTCGTTGGAACCCGAAGATGAAGCGCTTCATCTTCACGGAGCGCAACGGCATCTACATCATCGACCTGCTCCAGTCGCTGTCGTACATCGACCGCGCCTACGAGTTCGTCAAGGAGACCGTCGCCCACGGCGGCTCCATCATGTTCGTGGGTACGAAGAAGCAGGCCCAGGAGGCCATCGCCGAGCAGGCGACGCGCGTCGGCATGCCGTACGTCAACCAGCGTTGGCTCGGTGGCATGCTCACCAACTTCTCCACCGTCTACAAGCGCCTTCAGCGTCTGAAGGAGCTCGAGCTCATCGACTTCGAGGACGTGGCCGCCTCCGGCCTCACCAAGAAGGAGCTCCTGGTCCTCTCCCGCGAGAAGGCCAAGCTGGAGAAGACCCTCGGTGGTATCCGCGAGATGCAGAAGGTGCCGAGCGCCGTCTGGATCGTCGACACCAAGAAGGAGCACATCGCCGTCGGTGAGGCGCGCAAGCTCCACATCCCGGTCGTCGCGATCCTCGACACCAACTGCGACCCCGACGAGGTCGACTACAAGATTCCGGGCAACGACGACGCGATCCGCTCCGTCACCCTGCTCACCCGCGTGATCGCCGACGCCGTCGCCGAGGGCCTCATCGCCCGCTCCGGCGCTGCGACCGGCGACTCGAAGCCGGGCGAGAAGGCCGCCGGCGAGCCGCTCGCCGAGTGGGAGCGTGACCTGCTCGAGGGCGACAAGAAGGCCGACGCCGAGGTCCAGACCTCCGCCGAGACCGAGAAGGTCGCGGACGCGGAGGCCGCTGAGGCCCCCGCCGCCGAGGCTGCCGCTGAGGCGCCCGCCGCCGAGGCTGCCGTTGAGGCGCCCGCCACCGAGACGCCGGCCGTCGAGGCACCCGCCGCCGAGGCCCCGGCCGCGGACGGCGAGCAGGCCTGACACCCGTCACGGCTGACGACGGCGGGGGCCGGTGCCACACAGGCACCGCCCCCGCCGTTCACCCGTAGATCTTTCAGACTTCGAGAGAGAAATACAGACTCATGGCGAACTACACCGCCGCTGACGTCAAGAAGCTCCGTGAGCTCACCGGCGCCGGCATGATGGACTGCAAGAAGGCGCTCGACGAGGCCGATGGCAGCGTCGAAGGTGCCGTCGAGGCCCTTCGTATCAAGGGTCAGAAGGGCGTCGCCAAGCGCGAGGGCCGTTCTGCCGAGAACGGCGCCGTTGTCTCCCTCATCTCCGAGGACAACACCTCCGGCGTCCTGCTCGAGCTGAAGTGCGAGACGGACTTCGTCGCCAAGGGCGAGAAGTTCCAGGCTGTCGCCAACGCGCTGGCCGCGCACGTCGCCGCCACCTCCCCGGCCGACCTGACCACGCTGCTCGCCTCTGAGATCGAGGCCGGCAAGACGGTTCAGGCGTACGTCGACGAGGCCAACGCCAACCTCGGTGAGAAGATCGTCCTGGACCGCTTCGAGCAGTTCACCGGCGCCTACGTCTCCGTGTACATGCACCGCACCATGCCCGACCTGCCGCCGCAGATCGGTGTCCTGGTCGAGCTCGACAAGGCCGACGCCGACCTGGCGAAGGGCCTTGCCCAGCACATCGCCGCCTTCGCGCCGAAGTACCTCTCCCGCGAGGACGTCCCGGCCGAGATCGTCGAGACCGAGCGTCGTGTCGCCGAGGAGACCACGCGCGCCGAGGGCAAGCCCGAGGCCGCGCTCCCGAAGATCGTCGAGGGTCGCGTCAACGGCTTCTTCAAGGAGGCCACCCTCCTCGGCCAGCCGTATGCGCTGGACAACAAGAAGTCCGTCCAGAAGGTCCTGGACGAGGCCGGTGTCACCCTGAAGCGCTTCTCGCGCATCAAGGTCGGCATCTGAGTCCGTCCGCGAAAAACGGTGGACCCCGATAGGGTCTGGTGCAGTCGACGGCCGCACACCGCCGTACGACCGCAGATCTGACGAGGAGGCCATTGCCGCTGAGGGACACAGGACCCACCGGCAATGGCCTTCTTCGTATGTGCACGAGGAGAATCTCCATGAACAAGGGCGCGGACGCCGCAACAGGTGACCACAGGCGCGACGACGGCAAGGTGGCCGGACGCTTCATGCTGAAGCTGTCCGGAGAGGCGTTCGCCGGCGGCGGGGGTCTCGGTGTCGACCCCGACGTCGTGCACGCCATCGCACGCGAGATCGCGGCGGTCGTCCGGGACGGCGCGGAAATCGCGATCGTCATCGGTGGCGGCAACTTCTTCCGCGGCGCCGAGCTCCAGCAGCGCGGTATGGACCGGGCCCGGTCCGACTACATGGGCATGCTCGGCACGGTCATGAACTGCCTGGCACTCCAGGACTTCCTGGAGAAGGAAGGCATCGACTCCCGCGTCCAGACCGCCATCACCATGGGCCAGGTCGCGGAGCCGTACATCCCGCTGCGCGCCGTACGGCACCTGGAGAAGGGCCGCGTCGTCATCTTCGGCGCCGGTATGGGCATGCCGTACTTCTCCACCGACACCACCGCGGCCCAGCGCGCCCTGGAGATCGACGCCGAGGCGCTGCTGATGGGCAAGAACGGTGTGGACGGGGTCTACGACTCCGACCCGAAGACCAACCCCGGAGCGGTGAAGTTCGACGCGCTGAAGTACAGCGAGGTGCTCGCCCGTGACCTCAAGGTCGCCGACGCCACCGCCATCACGCTCTGCCGTGACAACCAGCTGCCGATCCTCGTCTTCGAGCTGACGACCGCGGGCAATATCGCCCGTGCCGTCAAGGGTGAGAAGATCGGTTCGCTCGTGAGCGACCGGAGTACCCGGGCCTGAGAACCAGGGGGGCCCGGCCGGGGAGACCCGGTGGGTTCCCGGGGCCCGCGGTAGGGGCCCGAAGGATGGACAACGGCCTGCCGGTCGGACACCGTGCAGGTGAGGACGCGACGCAGGACCCGCCGGGCCCGAGCACGCCGGGCCCACTCAAGACACGCAGGAGCACGTGGTGATCGAAGAAACCCTCCTCGAGGCCGAGGAGAAGATGGAGAAGGCCGTCGTGGTCGCGAAAGAGGACTTCGCCGCGATCCGCACCGGCCGTGCGCACCCGGCGATGTTCAACAAGATCGTCGCCGACTACTACGGCGCGCTGACCCCGATCAACCAGCTGGCCTCGTTCTCGGTGCCCGAGCCCCGGATGGCCGTCGTGACGCCGTTCGACAAGACGGCCCTGCGCAACATCGAGCAGGCCATCCGCGACTCCGACCTCGGCGTGAACCCGAGCAACGACGGCAATATCATCCGGGTGAACTTCCCCGACCTCACCGAAGAGCGCCGTCGCGACTACATCAAGGTCGCGAAGACCAAGGCCGAGGACTCCAAGATCTCGATCCGCGCGGTCCGCCGCAAGGCCAAGGAGACCCTCGACAAGCTGGTCAAGGACAAGGAGTCCGGCGAGGACGAGGTGCGCCGCGCCGAGAAGGAGCTCGACGACACCACCGCGAAGTACGTCGCGCAGGTGGACGAGCTGCTGAAGCACAAGGAAGCCGAGCTGCTCGAAGTCTGATGAACGACTCCTCCCGGGGCGTCCCGCAGGACGCCGGCCACGGGGCCGCTCCCGAGATGTGGGCCGCTCCGGCGGGTCCTGCATACGATGTGCATAACGCCCAGCAGACTCGGCCCATGCCCATCGTGCCGGACGTTCCCGACGCAGGTAGAGACGCAGAGAGCCGTGATGACCGGGACCAGGGGGCCGCACGCCTGAGCGGCGGCCCCCTGTTCCGCGACGAGAAGCCGCAGGAGCCCATGTCCACCGCGCCGCCGCCCCCGCAGAAGAAACGTGCGGGCCGTGATCTGGGAGCCGCCATAGGGGTCGGCGTGGGCCTCGGGGCCGTCGTCGTCGCTTCGCTCTTCGTCGTCAAGGCCGTCTTCGTCGGGGTGATCGTGGTCGCCGTCGTCGTGGGCCTGTGGGAGCTCACCTCCCGCCTGCAGGAGCGCAAGGGGATCAAGGCGCCGCTCGTACCCCTCGCGGTCGGTGGCGCCGCCATGGTCGTGGCCGGTTACGCGCGAGGTGCCGAGGGCGCCTGGGCCGCCATGGCGCTGACCGCCCTCGCGGTGCTCGTCTGGCGGATGACCGAACCGCCGGAGGGCTACCTCAAGGACGTCACGGCCGGCGTCTTCGCCGCGTTCTACGTACCGTTCCTGGCCACCTTCGTCGCCATGCTCCTGACGGCGGACGACGGACCGATGCGGGTGCTGACCTTCCTGCTGCTGACCGTGGTCAGCGACACCGGCGCGTACGCCGTCGGCTGGCGGTTCGGCAAGCACAAGCTCGCCCCCCGGATCAGCCCCGGAAAGACCCGCGAGGGCCTCTTCGGTGCCGTGAGCTTCGCGATGGTGGCCGGCGCGCTGTGCATGCAGTTCCTGATCGACGACGGCTCCTGGTGGCAGGGCCTGCTGCTCGGCCTCGCGGTCGCCGCCAGCGCCACCCTGGGTGACCTCGGCGAGTCCATGATCAAGCGGGACCTCGGGATCAAGGACATGGGCACGCTGCTCCCCGGACACGGCGGAATCATGGACCGGCTGGACTCGCTGCTGCCGACCGCGCCGGTGGTCTGGCTGCTGATGGTGATCTTCGTCGGCTCCGGCTGAACGACCGTACGCGTCGCCACGAGTGAGGGCCCACCGTCTCCGGACGGTGGGCCCTCACTCGTGTCCGGTGAGGTCAGACACGGTCCCGCAGGGCCGAGCGCATGTGGTGAAGGAGCCCCATCGTCCGCTTGTGCATCCACAGGACCCCGCAACAGAACGCGATCACGCCCACGGCGAAGACCACGGGGAAGGCCAGTGAGCCGGTGGCGGCCCCGAGGACCAGCATGCCCACCGCGATCAGGCCCAGCAGACCCAGCCAGTAGGGCAGCCACCGGCTGCCCCGCTCCATCTTCCCGAGCTGGTCCTCGACCAGCCGCCCCATGAGCACCCGCTCCTCGGGGTCCTCGGGTACCTCGCGTTGCCGGAGCCTGCGGCTGAGGTCGACGACCGTGCCGGGCCGCGCGCCGGTCGCCCGGCCGGCCCTGCGGCGCTGGTACGCCACGACCCCGATGATCACGGCGGTGTAGAGCAGGCTCTGGACCGCCCATAAGGCCGGATGATCGTCCCGGCGGAACACGGCGCCGAAGCCCAGTCCCAGCACGAAGAGCACCAGGGCCTGTGCGGGCAGGCTGTGACTGAACCAGCGCTTCACGGTGTGCACGGCTGATACCTCCTGTGTGGTCGGCGGGCCGTCCCTGTTCCACCGGATACCCCGTCCGGCCCGGCTCAGCGCCGCTCCGCCGGGCCCCGTCGGCGGGGGGCGGAGGCACCGCCGCGGGTCTGCGACACTGGAAGAACCATGCCTAAGCCCGGAGAACTCACTTTCGTCGCGCCCCGCGGAGCCAAGAAGCCGCCGCGGCACCTCGCCGACCTCACGCCCGCCGAGCGCAAGGAAGCCGTCGCCGCGACCGGCGAGAAGCCCTTCCGCGCCCAGCAGCTCTCGCAGCACTACTTCGCGCGGTACGCGCACGACCCGTCGGAGTGGACCAACATTCCGGCCGGGTCACGGGGCAAGCTCGCGGAGGCGCTGTTCCCCGAGCTGATGTCCGTGGTCCGCCACATCAGCTGCGACGACGACACCACCCGCAAGACGCTGTGGAAGCTGCACGACGGGACGCTCGTCGAGTCCGTCCTGATGCGCTACCCCGAGCGCGTCACGATGTGCATCTCCTCCCAGGCCGGCTGCGGGATGAACTGCCCGTTCTGCGCCACCGGACAGGCCGGTCTCGACCGCAACCTCTCCACCGCGGAGATCGTCCACCAGATCGTGGACGGCATGCGGGCGCTGCGCGACGGCGAGGTCCCCGGGGGCCCGGCGCGGCTCTCCAACATCGTCTTCATGGGCATGGGCGAGCCGCTGGCCAACTACAACCGGGTGGTCGGCTCCATCCGCCGGCTGACCGACCCCGAGCCCGATGGGCTGGGGCTGTCGCAGCGCGGGATCACCGTCTCGACCGTCGGCCTGGTGCCGGCGATGCTGCGCTTCGCGGACGAGGGCTTCAAGTGCCGTCTCGCCGTCTCGCTGCACGCCCCGGACGACGAGCTGCGCGACACCCTCGTTCCCGTGAACACCCGGTGGAAGGTGCGCGAGGTGCTGGACGCGGCCTGGGAGTACGCGGAGAAGTCCGGTCGCCGCATCTCCATCGAGTACGCGCTGATCCGTGACATCAACGACCAGGCCTGGCGCGGCGACCGGCTGGGCCGGCTCCTCAAGGGCAAGCGGGTCCACGTCAACCTGATCCCGCTGAACCCGACCCCGGGCTCGAAGTGGACCGCCTCGCGGCCCGAGGACGAGAAGGCGTTCGTCGAGGCCATCGCCGCCCACGGGGTACCGGTGACCGTGCGGGACACCCGCGGCCAGGAGATCGACGGTGCCTGCGGCCAGCTCGCGGCTACCGAGCGCTGAGGCCGGAATCGGCCGTGTAGCCTGGGCGTGAATTCAACTTCATATTCCGACAGGGGAGCGCCACAGCGCTGAGAGTGCGGCACCAAGGACAGGTTGGCCGCAGACCCTCTGAACCTCGCCCGGGTCATTCCGGGTAGGAAGTTCGGACCTTACTCAAGCTGTTGCGCCCTGCCCGCTTCCGGTTCTCCGCCGGCGCGGGCAGGGCCGCGTCTCTTCCTGGTCACCCCAGGAGGAATCACATGAGCACCACCAAGAAGATCGCGGTGACCGCCGTCGCCGCGGCGATCGGCGCGACCGCGCTCGCCGGCTGCGGGAGCTCCGACGACTCGGCCGCCGGCAGCGGCTCGGGCGGCACCAAGGGCTCCGGCTCCAAAACCGTCACGCTCGTCAGCCACGACTCCTTCAACGCGTCCAAGGGCGTGCTGAAGGAGTTCACCCGGGAGACCGGCTACACGGTCAAGGTGCTGAAGAGCGGTGACGCCGGCGCCGCACTCAACCAGGAGATCCTGACCAAGGGCTCACCGCGCGGCGACGTGTTCTTCGGCGTCGACAACACCTTGCTGTCCCGCGCCCTCGACAACGGCCTCTTCACGCCGTACGCCGCCAAGGGCCTCGGCCAGGTCGCGTCCGACGTCCAGCTGGACGCCGCCAAGCACCGGGTCACCCCGGTCGACACCGGCGACATCTGCGTCAACTACGACAAGAGGTACTTCGCGGACAAGAAGCTCGCACCGCCGAAGTCCTTCGACGACCTGGCGAAGCCCGCGTACAAGAACCTCCTCGTCACCGAGAACGCCGCGACCTCGTCGCCCGGCCTCGGCTTCCTCCTCGGCAGCATCGCCGCCCACGGCGAGGACGGCTACCAGGACTACTGGAAGAAGCTGAAGGACAACGGCGTCAAGGTCGTCGACGGCTGGGAGCAGGCGTACAACGAGGAGTTCTCCGGCTCGGCCGGCGGCAAGAAGGCCAAGGCCGACCGGCCGCTCGTGGTCAGTTACGCCTCCAGCCCGCCCGTCGAGGTGCTGTACGCGGACCCGCAGCCCAAGACCGCCCCGACCGGGGTCGCCACCGGGACGTGCTTCCGGCAGATCGAGTTCGCCGGTCTGCTCGACGGCGCGAAGAACGAGGTGGGCGGCAAGGCCCTGCTGGACTTCCTGATCAGTAAGAAGTTCCAGGAGGACATGCCGCTCAACATGTTCGTCAGCCCGGTCACCAAGGGCGCGAAGGTGCCGGAACTCTTCACGAAGTTCGGGACCACCGCGGACAAGCCGGCGACCGTCGCCCCGGACACGATCGCCAAGAACCGTGAGCACTGGGTCCAGTCATGGTCCTCGCTCGTAGTGAAGTAGCGAAGCCTCCCGTACGCGGACCGGGAGCGCGCGGGAAGGCCGCGCGCGCCCGGTCGCGGCGCGGGAGCGCGGTGCGGCTCGGCCTGATGGCCGTGCCCGTCGCCTTCTTCGCGGTGTTCTTCGCCTACCCCGTCGTCGCGATCGTCGGACGCGGGCTCAAGGACGGCGGCGTCTGGCAGTTCGGCCGGATCGGTGAGGTGCTGAGCCGGCCGGACATCCGCGAAGTCCTCTGGTTCACGCTCTGGCAGGCGCTCGCCTCGACCGCGCTGACCCTGCTGATCGCCCTGCCGGGCGCCTATGTGTTCGCCCGGTTCGACTTCCCGGGCAAGCAGTTGCTGCGCGCGGTCGTCACGGTGCCGTTCGTGCTGCCGACCGTCGTCGTGGGCACGGCGTTCCTGGCGTTGCTGGGGCGCGGCGGTTTCCTCGACGACCTCTGGGGCGTCCGGCTCGACACCACGGTGTGGGCGATCCTGCTGGCCCATGTCTTCTTCAACTACGCGGTCGTCGTGCGCACCGTCGGCGGGCTGTGGTCGCAGCTCGACCCCAGGCAGGAGGAGGCCGCGCGGGTCCTGGGCGCCGGACGGTTCGCCGCCTGGCGGCGGGTGACGCTTCCGGCGCTGGCTCCCGCCGTGGCCGCTGCCGCGCTGATGGTCTTCCTCTTCACCTTCACCTCCTTCGGCGTCGTCCAGATCCTCGGCGGCCCCGGATTCTCCACGCTGGAGGTGGAGATCTACCGCCAGACCGCGCAGCTGCTCGCCCTGCCCACGGCAGCGGTGCTCACGCTCGTGCAGTTCGCCGCGGTCGGTGCGATCCTCGCCGTGCACGCCTGGACCGTACGGCGCAGGGAGACCGCGCTGAGGCTCGTCGACCCGGCGCAGACCGCCCGCCGCCCGCGCGGCGCGGCTCAGTGGGCGCTGCTCACAGGGGTTCTGCTGACCGTGCTGGTGCTGATCCTGCTGCCGCTCGCCATCCTGGTGGAGCGCTCGCTCGAACTGCCCGGCGGTCACGGTCTCGGCTACTACCGGGCGCTGGGCTCGGCGACCGCGAACAGCGGTACGTTCCTGGTCGCGCCCATCGAGGCGATCTGGAACTCGCTGCGGTACGCCCTGGTCGCGACCGCCATCGCGCTGGTCGTCGGAGGCCTGGCCGCGGCGGCGCTGACCAGGCGGGCCGGGCGGCTGGTCAGGGGCTTCGACGCGCTGCTGATGCTGCCGCTCGGGGTCTCCGCCGTCACCGTCGGCTTCGGCTTCCTGATCACCCTGGACAAGCCGCCGCTGGACCTGCGGACCTCCTGGATCCTGGTCCCGCTCGCCCAGGCGCTCGTCGGGGTGCCGTTCGTCGTACGGACCATGCTGCCGGTCCTGCGCGCGGTGGACGGGCGGCTGCGCGAGGCGGCCGCGGTGCTCGGCGCCTCACCACTGCGGGCCTGGCGCGAGGTGGACCTGCCGCTGGTGCGCCGGGCGCTGCTGGTGGCGGCGGGCTTCGCGTTCGCCGTGTCGCTGGGGGAGTTCGGCGCCACGGTGTTCATCGCGCGGCCCGACAACCCGACGCTGCCGGTGGCCGTGGCGCGGCTGCTGGGGCGCTCCGGGGATCTCAACTACGGGCAGGCGATGGCCCTCAGCACCATTCTGATGCTCGTGTGCGCGGTGTCCCTGCTGCTGCTCGAACGCATCCGCACCGACCGATCCGGGGAGTTCTAAGGATGCCGACACGATGCTGACACTCGAATCGGCCACGGTGCGCTTCGGCGACCGGGCGGTGCTGGACGCGGTCGACCTGGAGGTCGCCGACCACGAGATCGTCTGTGTGCTGGGCCCGAGCGGCAGCGGGAAGTCGACGCTGCTGCGGGTGGTCGCGGGTCTCCAGCAGCCGGACGGCGGGCGGGTACTGCTCGACGGGGCGGACCAGGCCGGGGTACCGGTGCACCGGCGCGGGCTCGGCCTGATGTTCCAGGATCACCAGTTGTTCCCGCACCGGGACGTCGGCGCCAACGTCGCCTTCGGGCTGCGGATGCGCGGCGTGGGCCGGAGCGAGCGGGACGGCAAGGTCGCCGAGCTCCTCGACCTGGTGGGGCTGCCCGGCGCCGAGCGGCGGGCCATTGCCGCGCTCTCCGGTGGCGAGCAGCAGCGTGTCGCCCTGGCCCGCGCGCTCGCGCCCCGGCCCAGGCTGCTGATGCTGGACGAGCCGCTCGGCCAGCTGGACCGCAGCCTGCGCGAACGCCTCGTCGTCGAACTGCGCACGCTGTTCGCCCGCTTGGGCACCACCGTGCTCGCCGTCACCCACGACCAGGGCGAGGCCTTCGCGCTCGCCGACCGCGTCGTCGTGATGCGCGACGGGCGCATCGCCCAGGTGGGCACCCCGCTGGAGGTCTGGCAGCACCCCGCATCGGCCTTCGTCGCCCGCTTCCTCGGCTTCGACAACGTGGTGGAGGCGACCGTCACCGGCGAGGCCGCCGACACGGACTGGGGAAAGGTGCCGGTGCCCGCCGGTTCACCGCAGGGCGCCTGCGACCTGCTGGTGCGTCCGGCCGGAGTCCGGATCGGCGCCCCCGAGGACGGCCTGCGCTGCACGGTTGCCACCCGCACCTTCCGAGGCAACCACGTCGCCGTGACGCTGCACCCCGAGCACGGGCCGGCTCTGGACGCCGAGTGCCCGCTGCGCGGCACACCGGAGGAGGGCGCGGCCGTCGGCGTCACCTTCGACGCGGCGGAGAGCGTCGTACTGCCCGCCGTGTTCTGACCGGGCGCGGCTCACCGGCCCGCACCCGGTCCCGCGGTGCGTGTCCCGCCCGGACCGGCCCCGGCCACGACCAGGCCCAGTTCGTACGCCAGGATCACCGCCTGCGCCCGGTCCCGCAGCTCCATCTTCGCGAACAGCCGGTTGATATGGGTCTTGACCGTGTGCGCGGTGATGGTGAGCCGGTCGGCGATGTCCGTATTCGACAGGCCCCGTGCGATCAGGACCAGCACCTCCACCTCCCGGCCGGTCAGGAACCCGCCGGCTCCGGCCGTCAGCGCGTCGTACACGTACTCGTCGAGCCCGAACGTCGTCAGCATCAGCGCCCTGGTCGCACCGCCCGATCCGGCGATGATCCCGCGCGCCGCTTCGATGCCGTCCAGCTGCCGCCGAGCAGCGCGGCCCGCTCGTTCATCCCGACCAGCCCGTGGCCGGTGCCCTCACTCAGCGGCCCGCCCGGCCCCGGCCCGTCGTCACCGACCCGGACGGCCAGCAGCCCGCTCCCGGAGCTCCACCACCGCCCACGCCGACGGGGCGTGGCGGAGTGGGGCTGGGACGGAACGTACGAACGGTTGGCGCGGCTCCTGTCCGACGACCCGGGGCGGGGCGGCGGTGCGGGGTGAGTGACGGCCCGGGGCTACGGTGCGCTGTCATGGATGGCCCGCCGCCTCCCCGCTACTCCGCCGACAGCCGGGCGAGTTCCCCGGCCGCTTCCTCCACCGTGTCGACGAGCGCGATCCGGGCCGCCATCGGCCGGTCTGCGGCGAGCGCCCGCAGCAGGGGCCAGGCGGGCAGTTCGCGGGTCCAGTGGTCCCGGCCCACCAGCACCATCGGGGCGGGTTCGCCGCGTGAGCCGTAGTAGTTCGGGGTGGCGCTGTCGAAGATCTCCTGGACGGTGCCGGCCGCGCCGGGCAGGAAGATCACGCCCGCCGTCGAGCGGGCCAGCAGCCCGTCCTCGCGCAGGGCGTTGGCGAAGTACTTGGCTATGTGGTCGGCGAACGGGTTCGGCGGCTCGTGCCCGTAGAACCAGGTGGGGATCGACACCGAGCCGCCGCCGCCCGGCCATCGCTCCCGCACGGCGAACGCAGCCAGGGCCCAGTCGGAGACGTCGAGGGTGAACGAGGGTGCGGCGGCCAGGAGTCCGCAGGCCTCGTCCAGCATCGGGTCGGGGTGCGGGGCCGCGTAGGCGCCGAGGTTCGCCGCCTCCATCGCGCCCGGTCCGCCGCCGGTGGCGACCGTGAGACCGCTACGGGCCAGGGTCCGGCCGAGGCGGGCCGCGCCCGCGTACGAATCGCTGCCCCGGGCCGTCGCGTGGCCGCCCATCACGCCGACCACCCGAGCCCCGGCCAGGAGTTCCTCCAGCGCGTCGGAGACCGCGTCGTCGTGGAGCGCGCGGAGCATCGACGCGAACGCGTCACCGTTCGACCGCGTCGCCTGGAACCAGCGGTAGGCGCGGGCGTCCGGCGTCTCCTCGTAACCGCCCTTCGTCAGCCCGTCGTAGAGCGCGTCGGGGGAGTAGAGGAGGCCGCGGTAGGGGTCGAAGGGGAGGCCAGGCACCGGCGGGAAGACGAACGCGCCGTCGGCCCGTACCTTCGCCGCCGCGTCGGGTGCCATCGGGCAGCCGAGGAAGACGGCGCCCGAGGTGTCGGCGGCCAGCAGGGCGGCGCCGCGCTCCGTCAGGTCGACGGACTGGACGCGGCGCCCGGCCAGCGAGCCGGCGGCGGCCGCCGCGTCGAATTCGGCGAGCGACTCGATCTCGCCGCCTGGTGCGGGAATGCTTGCGTCCGGGTTCTCCACGCCCTCATGCTACGGACGGGCCGGGCGCACCCGGTTCACCCGGTCAGCGGCAGGGCGGCCAGCTCGGCGATTGCCCAGGTCAGCGGGGCGAAGACCAGGAGCAGCACGGCCGCGCGCAGTGCGGTGGCGGCCCGCAGCGCCGAGGCCGGTGCGCCGAGCCGCAGCAGGGCTCGTGCCGTCTCCGCGCGGGCCTGCCTCGCCTCCAGCGCGGACGTCAGCAGTGTCGCCGTCGTGCAGCCGATGACGAGTACGGCGCCGAGCGCGGTGAGCGGTCCGAAGGGCCGGGGGCCCGTCCCGTACAGGGCGAACGCGGCGATGACCGCCGAGAGCACCGCGCAGACGATGCCGAGCGGCCGGCCGATCCGGCGTGCCTCGTCCATCAGCACCCGGCCGGCCAGCAGCCGTACGGCTCCCGGGCGCACCGCCTGGAGCAGCCGTCCGGCGAGATGGGTCAGGCCGGGGCCGGCCGTGGCGAGGCCGATCGCCGTCAGCGTCCAGCCCACCAGGACCCAGGCCGGGGTGGAGTCGAGCTTTCCGGGGAGCGGGAAGGGGCTGCCGGACGAGCCGCGGCTGGCGTACGCCTCGACCGCGAGGCCGGCCGCCGTCAGGGCGACGCCCCAGGGCAGTCCGGACGGCGGGGCGGCCGGAGCGGGCACCTGTTCCTCGGGCAGCAGGTCCTGCGAGCCGTCCTGCACGCCCGCCGCCCGCACCGGGCTCGTGCGCAGCGCCAGCGCGCTCGCCGTCGCCGCCGCCGCGGGGACCAGGGTCAGCAGGACCAGGACGGCGGCGAGCGGCAGCGGCGCCTCCGCGTCCAGCAGCCCGGCCGCCGCACCGTCGAACGGCAGCCCGGACAGGTCGCCGCGCAGGTGGAGGAAGAAGAGCAGCGCCACCATGGAACCGAGGGTGCACGAGACGGCGGTGGAGACCGCGGCGAGCACACTGAGCCGGACCGGGCCGAGGCCGACGGCGGACAGTCCGGCGCGCGGGCGGGTGCTCGGGTCCGTACGGGCCACCGCGACCGCGAACTGCACGGTGGCGGCCAGCGGCACGAAGCACCACAGGAGCCGCAGCACGGAGCCCGCGGAGTGCGCCGGGTGCCCGGAGGCGTAGCCCAGGGTGCACAGCAGGAGGAAGCCGACCCCGGCGGAGGCGGCCGCGACCATCAGCCGCCGCACCAGGACCAGTGGATGGGAACCGCGGGCTAGACGGAGAGCGAGCACGCCGCGCGGCCCTCCGTGTCGGTCCCGGCGGCCGGCTTGACCGTGGCGACCCGGCGCCCGTCCAGCAGCGGCACCGCACGGTCCGCGAGGGCGGCGATCTCCGCGTCGTGCGTGGCGAGGACCACCGTGATGCCGTGCGAGCGGGCCGCGCTGGTCAGGGTGCGCAGCACGTGCGTGCGGTCGGTGCGGTGCAGGGTCGCGGTGGGCTCGTCGGCGAAGATCACGGCGGGGGCGGTGGCCAGCGCGCGGGCCACCGAGATCCGCTGCCGCTGGCTCTGCTGGAGGGTGTGCGGCCGCTTCCTGGCGCACATGCCGATGTCGAGGCGCTCCAGCCACTCCATGGCGGCCTTCTTGGCCTCCCGGCGCGAGACGCCGCGCAGCAGCAGCGGAAGGGCGGTGTTCTCCCAGGTGGTCAGCTCCGGGACGAGCTGTGGCTCGGGGGCGATCCAGCCGAACTTGTCGCGCCGCAGCCGTTCGCGCAGCCGGGGGCCCATGGTGTGGACGGGGACGCTGTTGAACCACACCTCGCCCTCGGTGGGCACCAGTTGGCCGGACAGGCAGTGCAGCAGGGTCGTCTTGCCGCTGCCGCGCGGGCCGGTCACGGCGAGGATCTCGCCGTCGCGGATCCCCAGGGACACCCCGCCGAGCGCGGGTGAGCCGTTGTGGGAGTGGTGCAGGGAGCGCGCCCAGATCACGTCGTTGTCCGGCGGGGCCACCATTGGCGTACACCTCGGTTCAGATCAGATATCCCGTTCCCCCGTACGGGGGAACGAAGAGGGGGCCGATCGGTCACTCGGCACCGTAGGGATTCGGACCGCGGTGTGCGCACAGCACGCGGCCCGGGTGCGCCTCTTCCCACTCGATTGGGCGCATCCGGGCCGTGTGGACCGTATGAAATGACCGCTGCGGGACCGTCCGTGGAGGGGCAAGCGGTGGTCAAGCCTGGCTCGCTCGATCAGCCGGTCGAGCGATCGGTCAGAGCTTCGTCCAGGCCTCCGTCAGGACGGACCGCAGGATGGACTCGATCTCGTCGAACGTGGACTGGTCGGAGATCAGCGGCGGGGCGAGCTGGACCACCGGGTCGCCCCGGTCGTCGGCCCGGCAGTAGAGGCCGCTGTCGTACAGCGCCTTGGAGAGGAAGCCGTACAGGACGCGCTCGGTCTCCTCGTCGGTGAACGTCTCCTTGGTGGCCTTGTCCTTGACCAGCTCGATGCCGTAGAAGAAGCCGTTGCCCCGGACGTCACCGACGATCGGCAGGTCGTGCAGCTTCTGCAGCGTGGTGAAGAAGGCGTTCTCGTTGTCGAGGACGTGCTGGTTGAGGCCTTCCTTCTCGAAGATGTCGAGGTTGGCGAGGCCGACCGCAGCG
Source organism: Streptomyces sp. NPDC048462 (assembly GCF_043200175.1). Taxonomy (NCBI): domain Bacteria; kingdom Bacillati; phylum Actinomycetota; class Actinomycetes; order Kitasatosporales; family Streptomycetaceae; genus Streptomyces; species Streptomyces sp. NPDC048462. The sequence continues at coordinate 46,105 of NZ_JBICXG010000022.1, read as the reverse complement.
GAGACCGGGTGACCGCCGAAGGTGTAGCCGTGCAGGAAGGTGTTGTCGCCCTCGTAGAACGGCTCGGCGAGCTTGTCCGAGATGATGCAGGCGCCGATCGGGGAGTAGCCCGACGTCATGCCCTTGGCGCAGGTGATCATGTCGGGTACGTAGCCGAACTTGTCGCACGCGAACATCGTGCCGAGCCGGCCGAAGGCGCAGATGACCTCGTCCGAGACGAGCAGCACGTCGTACTGGTCGCAGATCTCGCGGACCCGCTGGAAGTAGCCGGGCGGCGGCGGGAAGCAGCCGCCGGCGTTCTGGACCGGCTCCAGGAAGACCGCGGCGACGGTCTCGGGGCCCTCGAAGAGGATCTCCTGCTCGATCTGGTCGGCGGCCCAGCGGCCGAAGGCCTCCGGGTCGTCGCCGAAGAGCGGGGCGCGGTAGATGTTGGTGTTCGGCACCTTGTGCGCGCCGGGCACCAGCGGCTCGAACGGGGCCTTGAGGGCCGGCAGTCCGGTGATGGACAGGGCGCCCTGCGGGGTGCCGTGGTAGGCGACCGCGCGCGAGATGACCTTGTACTTGGTCGGCTTGCCCTTGAGCTTGAAGTACTGCTTCGCCAGCTTCCAAGCGGTCTCGACGGCCTCGCCGCCGCCGGTGGTGAAGAAGACCTTGTTGAGGTCGCCCGGGGCGTAGTCGGCGAGGCGCTCGGCCAGTTCGACGGCCTTGGGGTGGGCGTAGGACCACACCGGGAAGAAGGCCAGCTGCTGCGCCTGCTTGTACGCCGCCTCGGCGAGCTCGTGACGGCCGTGGCCGGCGTTGACCACGAACAGGCCGGACAGGCCGTCGAGGTAGCGCTTGCCCTGGTCGTCGAAGATGTAGGTGCCCTCGCCACGCACGATGGTGGGAACGCTTGCGTTCTCGTAGTCCGACATGCGGGTGAAGTGCATCCACAGGTGGTCGTACGCGGTCCGGCTGAGGTCCTTGCTCACGGCTATCGGGTTCCCCACATATAGGTCTGCTTCTTGAGCTTGAGGTAGACGAAGCTCTCGGTGGAGCGCACTCCGGGAATGGCCCGGATGCGTTTGCTGATCGTCTCCAGCAGGTGGTCGTCGTCCTCGCAGACGATCTCCACCATCAGGTCGAAGGAGCCCGCGGTCATCACCACGTACTCGCACTCGGCCATGGCCGACAGGGCCTCCGCGACGGGATCGAGGTCGCCCTCGACGTTGATCCCGACCATCGCCTGCCGTCTGAATCCCACGGTGAGCGGATCGGTGACGGCGACGATCTGCATCACGCCCTGGTCGAGCAGCTTCTGCACGCGCTGTCGCACGGCCGCCTCGGAGAGGCCGACGGCCTTGCCGATCGCGGCGTACGGACGACGCCCGTCCTCCTGGAGCTGCTCGATGATTGCGAGGGACACGGCATCGACGGTTGAGGACGATCCGTTCCCGGTCCTGGAGTCTGCGCTGCGACTGGCCACGGAGCCACTGTGCACCGGGACTCGTCTGTCTCGCAACCCTCGATCGATGAAATTCGTTGTTGAGGGACCTGAATCTCACCGAATCCGAAGTTCACGGCGGTTGGGTATGTCGAAAGCGTTACCCGAGCGACTACGCTGGGCGTCTCACCCATTGGACTTCAGAGCAGGAGGGCCGGCTGTGACCACCGAGGTGCGCCGTCTGCGCAACTACATCAACGGAGAGTTCCGCGACGCCGCCGACGGGCGGACCATCGACGTGGTCAACCCGGTGACGGAGGAGGTCTACGCGACGTCCCCGCTCTCCGGCGGCGCCGACGTGGATGCCGCCATGGAAGCCGCCGCCGCGGCCTTCCCCGCCTGGCGCGACGCCACCCCCGCCGAGCGCCAGCGCGCCCTGCTGAAGATCGCGGACGCCTTCGAGGAGCGCGCCGAGGACCTCATCGCGGCCGAGTCCGAGAACACCGGCAAGCCGGTCGGGCTCACCCGCACCGAGGAACTCCCGCCGATGGTCGACCAGATCCGCTTCTTCGCGGGCGCCGCCCGGCTGCTGGAGGGCCGCTCGGCCGGCGAGTACATGGAGGGGCTGACCTCCATCGTCCGCCGCGAGCCGGTCGGGGTCTGCGCCCAGGTCGCGCCGTGGAACTACCCGATGATGATGGCCGTCTGGAAGTTCGCCCCGGCGCTCGCCGCGGGCAACACCGTGGTGATCAAGCCGTCCGACACCACCCCGGCGTCCACCGTGCTGATCGCCGAGATCATCGGGCAGATCCTGCCCAAGGGCGTCTTCAACGTCATCTGCGGCGACCGGGACACCGGCCGCGCGATGGTGGAGCACCGGACCCCCGCGATGGCCTCCATCACCGGTTCGGTACGGGCCGGCATGCAGGTCGCCGAGTCCGCAGCGAAGGACGTCAAGCGGGTCCACCTGGAGCTCGGCGGCAAGGCGCCCGTCGTCGTCTTCGAGGACACCGACATCGCCAAGGCCGTCGAGGACATCTCGGTCGCCGGCTACTTCAACGCGGGCCAGGACTGCACGGCCGCCACCCGCGTACTGGTCCACGAGTCCATCCACGACGAGTTCGTCACCGCGCTGGCCAAGGCCGCCGCCGACACGAAGACCGGACAGCCGGACGACGAGGACGTGCTCTACGGCCCGCTCAACAACGCCAACCAGCTCGCCCAGGTCAGCGGCTTCATCGAGCGCCTCCCCGCCCACGCCAGGGTCGAGGCGGGCGGCCACCGTGTCGGTGAGAAGGGCTACTTCTACGCCCCGACCGTCGTCTCCGGCCTCAAGCAGGACGACGAGATCATCCAGCACGAGGTCTTCGGACCGGTCATCACCGTCCAGTCGTTCCGGGACGAGGCGCAGGCGCTGGAGTGGGCCAACGGCGTGGAGTACGCCCTGGCCTCCTCGGTGTGGACCAAGGACCACGCCCGCGCCATGCGGATGTCCAAGAACCTCGACTTCGGCTGCGTGTGGATCAACACCCACATCCCGCTCGTCGCCGAGATGCCGCACGGCGGCTTCAAGAAGTCCGGCTACGGCAAGGACCTCTCCGCCTACGGCTTCGAGGACTACACCCGGATCAAGCACGTCATGACCTCCCTCGACGGCTGACCGCCGCTCGAACGGTACCGATACGGCCCCCGGGCGCACTGTGCGAGTGCCCGGGGGCCGTATCCGTGCTCCCCGGGGCCGATTCCGCGTCGCCGGGAGCCGTATCCATGCCTCCCGGGGCCGAAGACATGTTCCTGGGGTCCGCCCGCCCTCGACAGGGTGTGCGCGGCGGGCGGCCACCGCTGGACGGTTGGTCCATTGCCCGGCGTACCCGCCGACGGGCATCCTGCGCAGGTGCGAGCGATCCCGAAGAACCCCATGTCCCGCCGGTCCGTGCTCCGCGCCCTCGGGGCGGGGACGGCCGGTGCCGCGCTGGCCGGCTGCGGTGTGCCCGCCGCCTATGTGAAGCCCGGCGACCGGGCCGGGCGCGACTCCTCCGCCAGTGACCACACCCTGCACTTCGCCAACTGGCCGCTCTACATCGACACCGACGACGAGAACCAGTCGAAGCGGCCCACCCTGGACGCGTTCAGCAAGCGCACCGGGATCTCCGTCACGTACACCGAGGAGATCAACGACAACGACGAGTTCTTCGGGAAGATCAGTCCCGCGCTGATGAACCACCAGCAGACCGGGCGCGACCTCGTCGTCATCAGCGACTGGATGGCCGCCCGCTTCGTCCGGCTCGGCTGGGTCCAGGAGATGGACCGGGCCAAGCAGCCCAACGTGGCCAAGTACCTCGATCCGCAGCTGCGCTCGCCCGCCTTCGACAAGGGCCGCACCCACAGCGTGCCCTGGCAGTCCGGGATCACCGGCATCGCGTACAACCGCAAGAAGCTGGGCCGCGAGATCAAGCACCTGAGCGACCTGTGGGCGCACGACCTGCGCGGCAAGGTGACGCTGCTGTCCGGGCTCGACGAGTCCTTCGCGCTGCTGATGCAGGGCAACGGCGTCGACATCACCCGCTGGAAGCGCGACGACTTCTACGACATCTGCGACCAGGTGGAGAAGCTGGTGAAGACCAAGCACATTCGCCGTTTCACCGGCAACGACTACATCAAGGACCTCTCCACCGGCGATGTGCTTGCCTGCCAGGCCTACTCCGGCGATGTCATCCAGCTCCAGGCGGACAACCCCGAGATCGAGTTCGTCGTGCCGCAGGAGGGGGCCGAGCTCTGGGCGGAGTCGCTCATGATCCCCAACCTCGCCCACCACAAGCGCAACGCCGAGAAGCTCGTCGACTACTACTACGAGCCCGAGGTCGCCGCCGAACTGGCGGCCTGGGTCAACTACGTGTGTCCGGTCCCGGCCGCCCGCGAGGTGCTGGCCTCCTCCAAGGACGAGGAGACCGCCGCACTCGCCGAGGACCCGCTGATCTTCCCCGACGACGCCATGCGCAAGCGGCTCGCCATCGCCCGCGACATCACCTCCGAGGAGCGCACCGAGTTCGCCAAGAAGTGGAACTCCATAGTCGGATTGTGAGGCACCGCCCCGCTCGCCCATGACCAGGGATTTCGGCGGGTACTGAGCACCAGGAACCGGCACTGCGCGGAATGCGCGTGGTGCCGGTTCCTCGTGCTGCGGCCCGGCGTGCGACGCGTTCCGCGCACCCCGCACCCGGGCGCCAGTTGGTTGTTTCGCTGCACTGTCAATAATTTGCGATACCTGCGCGACATCTTGTGCTCATGTGTTCGTGATGCTTGAGTGTCAGGCGCTTCCCCCGCCCCCCACCTCCCCCACCAGGAAGCACCAGTCACAGTAGGAATGGAGTGTCATGCGCACGTCATCCCCCACGCGCAGTTCGTACGTCCTCGCCGTAGCCGTCGCCCTCGTGGGCACCGTCATCGGCGTCACCGGCCAGGCCTCCGCCCAGCGGGCCCCCGAGCCGGCAACGGTCGCCGCCGCCGGCGCCACCCTCCCGTTCAGCTCCACCGAGGCGGAGTCCGCCACCACCACCGGCCAGAAGATCGGGCCCGACCACACCCAGGGCACCCTCGCCTCCGAGGCCTCGGGCCGGCAGGCGGTGCGCCTGAGCAGCGGGCAGAGCGTCGAGTTCACCCTCGGCGCGGCCGCCAACGCGGTGAACGTCGCCTACAACGTGCCCGACGGGCAGAGCGGTTCACTCGCCGTCTACGTCAACGGCACGAAGCTCGACGCGTCGCTGGCCGTCACCTCCAAGTACAGCTACGTCGACACCCCCTGGATCGCCGGCGCCAAGACCCACCACCTCTTCGACAACGCCCGCCTGCTGCTCGGGCGCGACCTCCAGGCGGGCGACAAGGTGAAGCTGGAGGCCGCCGCCACCGAGGTCACCGTCGACGTGGCCGACTTCGAACAGGTCGACGGGCCCGCCGCCGAGCCGTCCGGCGCGGTCTCCGTCGTCGACAAGGGCGCCGACGCCACCGGGCAGCAGGACTCCACGCAGGCCTTCCGCGACGCGATCACCGAGGCGAAGGCGGCCGGCGGCACGGTGTGGATCCCGGCGGGCGACTTCAGGCTGGACTCCGAGCTGAGCGGCGTCGAGAACGTGACGATCCAGGGCGCGGGCAGCTGGCACTCGGTCGTGCACGCCTCGCGGTTCATCAACCAGAGCGGCTCGGCCGGCAAGGTCACCATCAAGGACTTCGCGGTGATCGGAGAGGTCACCGAGCGGGTCGACAGCAACCCGGACAACTTCGTCAACGGCTCCCTCGGCCCGGACTCCCGGGTCAGCGGCATGTGGCTGCAGCACCTCAAGGTCGGCCTCTGGCTGACCGGCGACAACGACAACCTGGTCGTCGAGAACAACCGCATCCTCGACACCACCGCGGACGGCCTGAACCTCAACGGCAGCGCCCACGGCGTGCAGGTGCGCGACAACTTCCTGCGCAACCAGGGCGACGACTCGCTCGCCATGTGGTCGCTGAACGCCGCCGACACCGGCTCCACCTTCGCGAACAACACCATCTCCCAGCCCAACCTGGCGAACGGCATCGCCATCTACGGCGGCAGCGACATCACCGTCAAGGACAACCTGATCAGCGACACCAACGCGCTGGGCAGCGGCATCGCCATCTCCAACCAGAAGTTCGCCGACCCGTTCTTCCCCCTCGGCGGCACCATCACCGTCGCCGGGAACACCCTCGTACGCACGGGGGCCATCAACCCCAACTGGGGCCACCCGATGGGCGCGCTGCGCGTGGACGCGTACGACAGCGCCATCGAGGCGAACGTGAACATCACCGACACCACCATCAAGGACAGCCCCTACAGCGCCTACGAGTTCGTCTCGGGCGGCGGCACCGGCAAGGACGTCAGGAACGTCACGGTCGACGGCTCCGCCGTCGACGGGGTCGGCACGGTCGTCGTGCAGGCCGAGACGCCCGGCGCGGTGACGATGTCGAACGTCACCGCCACCGGGGTCGGCGCGGCCGGTGTCTACAACTGCCCCTACCCCGAGGGCTCGGGCACCTTCACGCTCACCGACGGCGGCGGCAACACCGGCTGGGACACCACCTGGGACGACTGCACCGCCTGGCCGCAGCCGGGCAGCGGCAACTAGCGCGGACCCGTACCCCACGCACCATCCCCCCACATCGAGAGGAACGCTGTGACCAGGAGAGACTGGAACCGGCGGAGCACCGCCGTCACCCTCGGCGCCGTACTGACCGCCGCATGGCTCGTACCGACCGCCGCGCACGCGGCGCCGGTGGCCCCCGAAGCGTCCGCCGCCGCCCGGGGCGCCTCGACCCCGTTCACCGAGTACGAGGCGGAGGACAGCACCTACGACGGCACCCTGCTGGAGGCGGACGCCACCCGCACCTTCGGGCACACCAACTTCGCCACCGAGTCATCGGGGCGCGAGTCGGTCCGCCTCGACTCCACGGGTGAGCACGTGGAGTTCACCTCGACCGGCAGCACCAACTCCATCGTCGTCCGCAACTCCATACCCGACGCCCCGGGCGGCGGCGGCCAGGAGAAGACGCTGAGCCTCTACGCCGACGGCGTGTTCGTCCAGAAGCTGGACCTGTCGTCCAAGCACAGTTGGCTGTACGGCAACACCGACCAGCCGGAAGGGCTGACGAACACCCCCGGCGGCGACGCGCGGCGGCTGTTCGACGAGTCGCACGCGCTGCTCGACAAGACGTATCCCGAGGGAACCACCTTCAAGCTCCAGCGGGACGCCGGTGACGACGCCGCGTACTACGTCGTCGACCTGGTCGACCTGGAGCAGGTGGCGCCGCCCGCGAGCAAGCCCGCCGAGTGCACCTCGATCACCGAGTACGGGGCGGTCCCCGACGACGGGAACGACGACACCGACGCGATCCAGGCGGCCGTCACCGCCGACCAGAACGGCGACATCGACTGCGTGTGGATTCCGGCCGGGCAGTGGCGGCAGGAGCAGAAGATCCTTACCGACGACCCGCTGAACCGGGGCGAGTACAACCAGGTCGGCATCAGTGACGTCACGATCCGGGGTGCCGGCATGTGGCACTCGCAGCTGTACACGCTGACCCCGCCGCAGGACGCGGGCGGCATCAACCACCCGCACGAGGGCAACTTCGGCTTCGACATCGACGACAACACCAAGATCTCCGACATCGCGATCTTCGGCTCCGGCACCATCCGGGGCGGTGACGGCAACGCCGAGGGCGGCGTCGGTCTCAACGGCCGCTTCGGCAAGAACACCAAGATCAGCAATGTGTGGATCGAGCACGCCAACGTCGCCGCCTGGGTCGGCCGCGACTACACCAACATCCCGGAGCTGTGGGGACCCGGCGACGGCCTCGAGTTCAGCGGGATGCGCATCCGCGACACCTACGCGGACGGCATCAACTTCACCAACGGCACCCGCAACTCCTCCGTCACCGACTCGTCCTTCCGCAACACCGGGGACGACGCGCTGGCGGTGTGGGCGAGCAAGTACGTCAAGGACCCCTCGACCGACGTCGGCCACGACAACGTCTTCAGCAACAACACCGTGCAGCTGCCGTGGCGGGCCAACGGCATCGCGGTCTACGGCGGCTACGGCAACAGCATCGAGAACAACCTGGTGTACGACACCATGAACTACCCCGGCATCATGCTGGCCACCGATCACGACCCGGTGCCCTTCTCCGGACAGACCCTGATCGCGAACAACGGGCTCTACCGCACCGGCGGCGCGTTCTGGAACGAGGACCAGGAGTTCGGCGCGATCACCCTCTTCGCACAGGGCTCCGACATCCCCGGTGTCACCATCCGCGACACCGACATCGAGGACTCGACGTACGACGGCATCCAGTTCAAGACCGGCGGCGGCGCCATGCCGGACGTCCAGGTCAGCAACGTGAAGATCTCCGGCTCCGCCAACGGCTCCGGCATCCTCGCCATGGGCGGCGCGCGAGGCGGCGCCACGCTCACCGGTGTGACGATCAGCGGCTCGCGCGACGGGGACGTCCTGGTCGAACCCGGATCGCAGTTCGTGATCGACGGGGCTGCCGCGCGGGGGAGCGGTAACAGCAGGTGACGCCCGGCGGTGCGGGCTCCCCGCCCCGCCGCTGCCACCGGGCCGCCCGGATCCGAACGCCGGATCCGGGCGGCCCCGGGGCGTCGCACGCGCCCCGCCTCACTCCTCGTCCGGCGCCCCGAACGCGGCCACCACCGTCCTCATCGCCGTGGCGTCCATGCCCTCACCCTTCGCCGCGTGGGACAGGATGTCGTGCATCTCCCGGGCGATCCGGGCCCCTTCACGGGTCGCGGCCTGCTCGGCCTCGATGCGGTGCGTCAGCTCCAGCTGGCGGGCCCGGTCCTCCACCGCGCGCAGATACGCCTTCCGGGTCACGGCGAGCCGCCCGCAGGCGTAGGCCGCGGCGAACACGAACAGGGAGAACAGCAGCTCCCGCATGTCGGCGCTGTCGATCCCGGTCGAGCCCAGCACGCCCAGCGCCGTGACCAGCGCGATCGCGAGCCGCTTCGGCGGCGAGGAGAGCTCGGCGACGGTGTAGAACGCCACCAGCCCGGTGTACGTGAGCGGCTGCCCCGGCCCGTCCACGGCGAACTTGTACAGGGCGCCGGCCGCGAGCACCGCGATCAGCACCGCGACGGGTGCCCGGCGGCGGGCGATCAGCGGCAGCACCAGCAGGGTCGTGAGCCCGTACGACGTCCAGGTCGCGGCCGGCAGGTCCGGGGCGCGCGGCACGACGAACGGCATGGTGACGGCGGCCTGCACCAGCAGGGCGATGAGCAGGTCGACGGTGCGCGGCCCGGCTGTGAGGGCCCGCGCCGTGACATCCCGTATGTGCACCCGGTGCCCTCAGCGCTTTCTGGCCACGGCGCCGAACTGGGCCACCTCGGCGGCCCGGGTGCCGGGCGCGGGGCGCCAGCGCGCGCACGAGACGATGCCCGGCTCGACGAGGTCGAGACCGGACAGGAACGCGGCGAACTCGAAGCGGCTGCGGGCGGTGATCGGGGGCGTGGCGTTCTCGTTCCAGAACCGCATCGCCGCCTCGTTGCCCTCGCCGCCCAGCTCCAGCGTGGGGTGGGTGAGGACCAGGTAGCTGCCGGAGGGCACCGCGTCCATCAGCCGCCGCACGATGCGCAGCGCCTCGTCCGTGTCGAGGACGAAGTTGAGGATGCCCAGGAGCATGACCGCGACCGGCCGGTCCAGGTCGAGCGTCGGCCGGGCCGCCCGCAGGATCCGCTCCGGGTCGCGGGCATCCGCCTCTATGTACTCGCTCGCGCCCTCCGGCGAGCTGGTGAGCAGCGAGCGGGCATGCGCCAGGACGATCGGGTCGTTGTCGACGTACACCACGCGGGCGTCGGGCGCGGTGTGCTGGGCGACCTCGTGGGTGTTGTCCGCGGTCGGCAGACCGGTTCCGATGTCCAGGAACTGGCCGATGCCCGCGTCACCGGCCAGATACCGCACCGCCCGGCCCAGGAACGCCCGGTCGGCCCGCGCCACCTCTCTGATGCTGGGATACATGCCGGTGACCCGGTCTCCGACGGCCCGGTCCACCGGGAAGTGGTCCTTGCCGCCGAGCCAGTAGTTCCAGACCCGGGCGTTGTGCGCGACGTCGATACGGACCTGGGCGGGGAGGGAGTTGCGGTGGGGGACGGACACGTCTGCTCCTCGGGTGCCGGCCTGGCATCGGGACGATGAGGTGGCGTCCATGATGCCGGACCGATCAAGGGGAGGTGTGGTCCGGGGAGTTGGCGATCAGCTTGTGCAGTACATCGACCCGGTTGGTGGTGATGGAGTCCACCCCGTCCCGCAGCAGCCTGCGCATGGTGCGCCCGGTGTCCGCCGTCCAGGCCGAGACCAGCAGCCCGTCGTGGTGGTTGCGGTCCGTCAGCTCCCGGCTCACCAGGGCGAACCGGTAGTTCAGCCAGCGCGGCCGCACCGCCGCCAGCAGCGCGGCCCGGGGCGGTACGAGGGTCGTCCAGGTCATCGCGATCTCGGCGGACGGATCGGCGGCCCGGACCCGAAGCATCGCCTCCGGGCCCGCGCAGTAGTAGGCCCGCTCCCCGGCCCCGCACTCCCGTACCGTCCCGACGGTCCTGCGCACCGAGTCCTCGGTGGAGCCGGGCAGATCGACCATGACGCGGTGCGCCCCGGCGGCGAGCAGCGCCTCGCGCAGGGTCGGCACACCGCCCGCCGTCAGCTCGCTCAGCTCCTGCCGGGTGAGCCGGTCCAGCCGCACGTCATGACCCCACAGCCGCTCCAGCGTGGCGTCGTGCAGCAGGACGGGCACACCGTCCCGGGTGACCCGGACATCGATCTCCACCGCGTCCGCCCCCCGGTCGAGGGCGGAGCGGATCGAGGCGAGGGTGTTCTCGCGGACACGGTACGGATCGCCGCGATGGGCGACGGCGGTGACAGGGGTGGCCATGGGGCCATTGTCACCGGCAGGGGTCACCGGCCGGTGTCCGCCAGCCAGCTCGTGGTGTACGTGTCGATCTCCTCGGCCAGCCCGCGCTTGCCGGCCGGGTCGAGGAAGGACGCCTCGACGGCGTTCTTCGCGAGTCCGGCGAGCCCCCGCTCGTCGAGCCCCAGGAGGCGGGCCGCCACCCCGTACTCGGTGTTCAGGTCGGTGCCGAACATGGGCGGGTCGTCGCTGTTGATCGTGACCAGCACACCGGCCTTCACCATCTCCTTGACCGGGTGCTCCTCGATGTCCGCCACCGCGCGGGTCGCGATGTTCGACGTGGGGCAGACCTCCAGCGCGATCCGGTGCTCGGCGAGGTGCTCCAGGAGCCTCGGGTCGCGGACGGAGCTGGTGCCGTGGCCGATGCGCTCGGCGCGCAGCGCGGTCAGCGCGTCCCAGATCGTCTCCGGTCCGGTGGTCTCGCCGGCGTGCGGCACGGAGTGCAGGCCCGCCGCGATGGCGCGGTCGAAGTACGGCTTGAACTGCGGGCGGTCCACCCCGATCTCGGGCCCGCCGAGGCCGAAGGACACGAGCCCCTCCGGCCGCAGGTCGACGGCGAGCCTGGCGGTCTCCTCGGCGGATTCGAGCCCGGCCTCGCCCGGGATGTCGAAGCACCAGCGCAGCACCACCCCGAGTTCGGCCTCGGCCGCCTTGCGGGCGTCCTCTATTGCCTCCATGAAGCCCTGTTCCGGAATGCCGCGCCGGGTCGAGGAGAACGGGGTGACGGTCAGTTCCGCGTAGCGGATGTTCTGCCGTGCCATGTCGCGGGCGACCTCGAAGGTCAGCAGCCGGACGTCCTCCGGGGTGCGGATCAGGTCCACGACCGAGAGGTAGACCTCGATGAAGTGCCCGAAGTCGGTGAAGGAGAAGTAGTCGGCCAGCGCCTCGGGGGCGGTGGGGACCTTGGAGTCGGGGTGCTTCGCGGCCAGCTCCGCGACGATGCGGGGCGAGGCCGAACCGACGTGGTGAACATGCAGCTCGGCCTTGGGCAGCCCCGCGATGAAGGGGTGCAGATCGGACAACGGATCCTCCGGGAGCAGGGGGTGGCGCGGGGCCCGGACACAGGTGGGAACCGGGCGGCGGACGGAAGTCATCGTAGGACGGAGGCAAGGGCCTCTCGTCCGGATCATGCTGGGCTCGCGGGGTCCGGCGCCGCACCTCGCGGCGTTGTCGTCACTCACCAACGGCTCCGCGTTGCCTCAATCCTCCGCCTTGCGATGCACGACACCGGACCCCGCTCCCCGATCCAGCCTGATCCAAACGAAAGACCCTAGCCGTAGCATGACGGGCATCACGATGGGGGAGGCCCATGTCAGACAACACAGAGCAGCCCGAGGACAGGGCCGTGCCGCGCGATCCGTGGGCTCCGCCGGACAACAGGGTGCCGCTGGAGAAGAACAGCCCGTCGGACGCCCGTCCGCCGGCCGTGCACGACCAGCCGACCGTCAGCGCGATGCCGGGCATCGACGGACCGCAGGCCGGCTCCGCCGGTCCCGCGCCCGGCTTCGGCCCCCCGGCCGGTACGGGGCAGCCGTCGGGCCCCGGCGGCCCGTACGGCCCGGAGTCCGTGCCGCCACCGCCCGTCGGTCCCAACGGCCCGGGTCAGCAGAGCCCGCCGTCCGCCGGTCAGTACGGGTACCCGGGGGCGCCGTCGCAGCAGCCCGCCGGCCAGTACGGCTACCCGGCCCCGCAGGCCCCGCAGTACGGCGGCGGCTACCCGGGCTACCCCGGCTACGGCCAGAACGCCTGGGGGCCGCAGCCCGCGAACGGGCTCGGGATCGCCTCGATGGTGCTCGGCATCATCGCGGTGGCGCTCTTCTGCCTGTACGGGCTCGGGATCATACTCGGCGTCCTCGCGCTGATCTTCGGCCTGATAGGCCGGGGCCGGGTCCGCCGGGGCGAGGCCGACAACGGGGGAGTGGCCCTCGCCGGTGTCATCCTCGGTTCGGTCGGGATCGTCGTCAGTGCCGTGTTCCTGGGACTGGTCATCTGGGCCATCGCGAGCGACGCCGATGACGACAGCGGCTACGACTACGAGCCGTACTCGGCCTCGCAGGTCATTGATTCGCCGGTCGCCGGATCCCCGTTCGCCAGTGTGATCCGCTAACGGCAGTGCCGTCGGCCCCGGGCGGGCGCAGCGCCGCCCGCCCGGGGCTCCCGCATCACCCCAGGGGCCGTTTCATATCCGGCCGGTGCCCTCCCGCAGCCCCTTCCGCGCGTCCATCAGCGCGAAGCCGAGCAGATTCAGCCCCAGCCAGGCCGCCGGGTCCTGCGCACGCGGATCGTCCGCAGCCAGCCCGATCCCCCAGATCCGGTCCATCGGGCTCGCCTCCACCAGCACCCGCTCGCCCGTGCACAGCAGGAACTCCCGCAGCGCCGGATCCTGGCCGAACTTGTGCAGGCTGCCCGTCACCACCAGCCCGTACCGCTCGCGCTCCCAGACCGCCTCGTCGAAGCCGCGCACCAGCCGGCCCGTCTTCTTCGCCTCGGCCGGGCTCCTGGCCGCCACCGCACGGGCCTGTGCCTCCGCGTCGCCGAACAGCCGCGCCTTGCCGGCCATCATCCAGTGCTCGGCCGACGCGTACGTCACCCCGTCGACCGTGAACGGCGACGGCCACCACTGGCTGAGGCAGCTCGCACCGATCTCCCCGTCGGCCCGCGGCCGGTGCCCCCAGAACCTCAGGTACTTCACCTTCTCGCCCCGCCCGGCCCGCGCCACGAGGTCGTTCATGTGTTCCATGACACGTGAGTCTGGCATTCGCCACTGACACTACGTACGGGGAATTCCGCACTGACGCGACACATGGTCGACAGATTCCGTTGCGTAACCAAAAGGCAACAACGGAATCACTTGTTGGGCTGGGTCCCCTCTGTCAGGATCGGCACTCAAATCGAGCAGAAGCTACGCCGCCCCGTACTCCGGGAACAGCGGCGGAGGAGAGCGTGATGGGCAACAGCTTCCAGGTACAGGACCGCTTCGCGGACGGCGCGCAGTACATCGGCGGAAGACTGCGACCCGGCACTTCGGGACGCAGTCACGACGTGGTGAACCCGGCCACGGGCAAGACCGTCCACACCTACGAGCTCGCGGGCACCGCCGACGTCGACGCGGCCGTCGCCGCCGCGCGGGAGGCGTTCCCCGGCTGGTCGGGCGCCACCCCGGCCGAGCGGTCCGAGACGATGCACCGGTTCGCCTCGGTCCTCGCCCGGCAGGCGGACGACTTCGCGTACGCGGAGTCCCTCCAGTGCGGCAAGCCGGTCAAGCTCTCCACCGAGTTCGACGTGCCCGGCACCGTCGACAACGCGTCCTTCTTCGCGGGCGCCGCGCGCCACCTGGAGGGCAAGTCCGCCGCCGAGTACGACGGCGACCACACCTCGTACGTACGGCGTGAGGCGATCGGCGTCATCGGCTCCATCGCCCCCTGGAACTACCCGCTCCAGATGGCCGCCTGGAAGATCCTTCCGGCCGTCGCCGCGGGCAACACCATCGTGCTGAAGCCCGCCGAGATCACCCCGCTGACCTCGCTGATGTTCGCGCAGGCGGCCACCGAGGCCGGCATCCCGGACGGCGTGATCAACATCGTCAACGGTGCGGGCAAGGACGCCGGCGAACACCTCGTCGGCCACCCCGACGTCGTGATGACCTCCTTCACCGGTTCCACCGCCGTCGGCAAGCGGGTCGCGGAGATCGCCACCTCCACCGTCAAGCGCCTCCACCTCGAACTTGGCGGCAAGGCCCCCTTCGTCGTCTTCGACGACGCCGACCTGGAGGCCGCGGTCAACGGCGCGGTCGCCGGCTCCCTCATCAACACCGGCCAGGACTGCACGGCGGCCACCCGGGCCTACGTCCAGCGCCCGCTGTACGACGCCTTCGTACAGGGCGTCGCGGAGCTGATGGAGACCGTCCGGGTCGGCGACCCGTTCGCCCCGGACACCGACCTCGGCCCGCTGATCAGCCACGCCCAGCGCGACCGGGTCGCCGGATTCGTCGAGCGCGCCCGCGCCTACGCCACCGTCGTCACCGGCGGCGAGGCCCCCGGCGGCGAACTGGCCGACGGCGCCTACTACCGGCCGACCCTCATCGCCGGCGCGGCCCAGGACAGCGAGATCGTCCAGGCCGAGATCTTCGGCCCGGTCCTGGTCGTCCTGCCCTTCGACACCGACGACGAGGGCATCGAGCTGGCCAACGACACCCCCTACGGGCTCGCCGCCTCCGCCTGGACCCGCGACCTGTACCGGGCGAACCGCGCCACCCGCGAGATCAAGGCGGGCTGTGTCTGGGTCAACGACCACATCCCGATCATCAGCGAGATGCCGCACGGCGGATACAAGGCCAGCGGCTTCGGCAAGGACATGTCGTCGTACTCCTTCGAGGAGTACACGCAGGTCAAGCACGTCATGTACGACAACACCGCGGTCGCCCGCAAGGACTGGCACCGCACGATCTTCGGGGACCGATAACCCGGCCAGTCCGGCCGCACACCCACCCGAAAGGGCAACGCGCATGGAGCAGTACGAGCCCGAGCGTCTCTCGGCGGCCCAGCTGGCCGCGATGCGTCGCACTCTGACCAGCGGCAGGGGAGCCCTCACCCGCCGATCACTGCTGCGCGCCTCCGGCACCGGCGCGCTCACACTCGGCGGGCTCGGCCTGCTCGGCGCGTGCGGAATCCCTCCCGCGAAGCGGGAGGGGGACGCCGCAGCCGCCTCCGACGACCACTCGGCCAAGGAGAAGCAGGTCAACTTCTCCAACTGGACCGAGTACATGGACGTCACCGACGACGGCAAGCACCGGCCCACTCTGGAGCAGTTCACCGAGCGGACCGGGATCAAGGTCAAGTACACCGAGGACATCAACGACAACGTCGAGTTCTTCGGCAAGATCAAGCCGCAGCTCGCGGCCGGCCAGGACACCGGCCGCGACATCATCTGCGTCACGGACTGGCTCGCCGCCCGTATCGTCCGGCTCGGCTGGGCGCAGAAGCTCGACGCCTCCAACCTGCCGAACGCCTACGCCAACCTCTCGGCCCAGTTCCGCTCCCCGGACTGGGACCCGGGCCGCGCCTACTCCTACCCCTGGGCCGGCATCCCCACCGTCATCGCCTACAACTCCAAGGCGACCGGCGGCCGCAGGATCGACTCCGTCAGCCAGCTGCTCGACGACCCCGAACTCAAGGGCCGGGTCAGCTTCCTCTCGGAGATGCGAGACTCCATCGGCATGACCCTGCTCGACATGGGCAAGGACCCCGCCACCTTCACCGACGCCGACTACGACGCCGCGATCGGCCGGATCCAGAAGGGCGTCGACCGCAACCAGATCCGCCGGTTCACCGGCAACGACTACACCGCGGACCTCGACAAGGGCGACATCGCCGCCTGCGTCGCCTGGGCCGGCGACATCATCCAGCTCCAGGCCGGCAACCCGGACATCAAGTACGCGATACCCGCCGCGGGCTACGTCATATCCAGCGACAACATGCTGGTCCCGGTGAAGGCACGGCACAAGACCAACGCCGAGAAGCTCATGGACCACTACTACCGGCCGCCGGTCGCCGCCGAGCTCGCCGCGTACATCAACTTCGTCTGCCCGGTCGACGGCGTCCGCGAGGAACTCGCCAAGATCGACAAGTCGATGGCCGACAACCCGCTGATTCTCCCGGACAAGAAGATGGCGGCCGCCTCGCACGCCTTCCGGTCCCTGACCGCCGAGGAAGAGACGGCGTACGAGGAGAAGTTCGCCAAGCTCATCGGCGCCTGACACCGCCCCCGTCCCGAAGACACCCGATCTCCCTCTGACACCACTGGGACCGCCCTCCATGACACAGCAGCAGACAGGCGGCGATGTCCGCCTCACCGGGATCAGCAAGACGTACGGCTCCTTCGCCGCCGTGCAACCGCTCGATCTGACCGTTCCGCAAGGCTCCTTCTTCGCGCTGCTCGGCGCGTCCGGCTGCGGCAAGACCACCACCCTGCGGATGATCGCGGGCCTGGAGGAGGCCACCACCGGCACCGTCTCGCTCGGCGGCCGCGACATCACCGCCCTCCCCCCGTACAAGCGGCCCGTCAACACGGTCTTCCAGAGCTACGCGCTCTTCCCGCACCTCGACATCACCGAGAACGTCGCCTTCGGACTGCGACGGCGCGGCATCAAGTCGGTCAAGAAGCAGGTCGACGACATGCTGGAGCTCGTCGAGCTCGGCGACTTCGCCCGGCGCAAGCCCCACCAGCTCTCCGGCGGCCAGCAACAGCGTGTCGCCGTCGCCCGCGCCCTGATCAACCACCCCCAGGTGCTGCTCCTGGACGAGCCGCTCGGCGCCCTCGACCTCAAGCTCCGCCGCCAGATGCAGCTGGAACTCAAGCGCATCCAGACCGAGGTCGGCATCACGTTCGTCCACGTCACCCACGACCAGGAGGAGGCCATGACCATGGCCGACACCGTCGCGGTGATGAACGCGGGCCGGGTCGAGCAGCTGGGCAACCCCGCCGACCTCTACGAGAACCCCCGGACGACGTTCGTCGCCAACTTCCTCGGCACCTCGAACCTCATCGAGGGCGAGGTCGTCGCCGCCGGCGCCGACCTCGTCGTATCGGCCGGCGGCGGGAAGCTGCGGCTGCCCAGTGACCGATGTCCCGCGCCGACCGCGCAGGGCGGCAAGCTGCTCCTGGGCATCCGCCCCGAGAAGATCTCCCTCGCGCACCGCGACGACGCCGACGCGATAGCGGACGGCCGCAACCGGGTCACCGGACGGATCGTCGACTCCAGCTTCATCGGCGTCTCCACGCAGTACGTGGTGGAGAGCCCGGCGGGCAAGTCGCTCCAGGTGTACGAGCAGAACATCGAGCGCGATTCCAGGCTCACCCCCGGGGCCGAGGTCGTCCTGCACTGGAACCCGGCGCACACCTTCGGCCTGGACGCCACCCAGGACATCGCCGCCGGCGTGGAGACGGTGGAGGACGCGGCGTGAGCGTCACCCAGGAGGCGCCACCCGCTCCCGCCGAGGAGCCGAAGGTGCGCAAGCCCTCCACCCGCAAGCGTCTCGTCCCCTACTGGCTGCTGCTCCCCGGCATCCTGTGGCTCGTCGTCTTCTTCGCGCTGCCGCTGATCTACCAGGGCTCGACCTCCGTCCAGACCGGATCCCTGGAGAAGGGGTTCGAGGTCACCTGGCACTTCCAGACGTACTGGGACGCGCTGGCCGACTACTACCCGCAGTTCGTCCGGTCCCTGCTGTACGCGGGCACCGCGACGATCCTGTGCCTGCTGCTCGGCTACCCGCTCGCCTACCTCATCGCGTTCAAGGCCGGCCGCTGGCGCAACCTGGTGCTGGTGCTGGTCATCGCACCGTTCTTCACCAGCTTCCTGATCCGCACGCTCGCCTGGAAGACGATCCTCGCGGACGGCGGCGCCGTCGTCGACGTACTGAACACCCTGCACGTCCTGGACGTCACCAGCTGGCTCGGCTGGACCGAGTCCAACCGGGTACTGGCCACCCCGATGGCCGTGGTCTGCGGCCTCACGTACAACTTCCTGCCGTTCATGATCCTGCCGCTCTACACCTCGCTGGAGCGGATCGACGGCCGGCTGCACGAAGCGGCCGGGGACCTCTACGCCACCCCCGCCACCACCTTCCGCAAGGTGACGTTCCCGCTCTCCATGCCGGGCGTCGTCTCCGGCACCCTGCTGACCTTCATCCCGGCCAGCGGTGACTACGTGAACGCGGAACTGCTGGGCTCCACCGACACCAAGATGGTCGGCAGCGTCATCCAGACCCAGTTCCTGCGCGTCCTGGACTATCCGACGGCGGCCGCGCTCTCCTTCATCCTGATGGCGGTCGTACTGATCGCGGTCACTGTCTACATCCGCCGCTCCGGGACGGAGGACCTGGTCTGATGCCCGTACTGCGCTGGCTGCGACGCCACATCATCGTCATCGCGGGTCTGCTGACCCTCGCCTACATGATCCTGCCGAACATCGTCGTGATGGTGTTCTCCTTCAACAAGCCCAACGGGCGGTTCAACTACTCCTGGCAGCGCTTCTCGGTGGACGCCTGGAAGGACCCCTGCGGGGTGGCCGACATGTGCGGCTCGCTCTCGCTCTCCCTCCAGATCGCCGTCTGGGCCACGGTCGGCGCGACCGTGCTCGGCACGATGATCGCGTTCGCCCTGGTCCGCTACCGCTTCCGGGCGCGCGGCGCGATCAACTCGCTGATCTTCCTGCCGATGGCGATGCCCGAGGTCGTCATGGCCGCCTCGCTGCTCACCCTGTTCCTCAACATGGGCGCGCAGCTGGGCTTCTGGACGATCCTCATCGCGCACATCATGTTCTGCCTCAGCTTCGTGGTGACGGCGGTCAAGGCGCGCGTGATGTCTATGGACCCGAGGCTGGAGGAGGCGGCGCGCGACCTTTACGCGGGGCCCGTGCAGACCTTCGTGCGGGTTACCCTGCCGATCGCCGCCCCGGGAATCGCCGCGGGAGCGCTGCTCGCTTTCGCGCTCTCCTTCGACGATTTCATCATCACCAATTTCAACGCGGGCTCGACCGTGACGTTCCCCATGTTCGTCTGGGGATCGGCACAGCGCGGCACGCCCGTGCAGATCAACGTCATCGGTACGGCAATGTTCATCATTGCGGTACTGGTGGTTCTCGCCGGCCAGCTGATAGCGAACCGGCGAAAGAACAGCGCACGACCCTGAAAGTCCCGAAGG
The DNA here is from genome assembly GCF_043200175.1 of Streptomyces sp. NPDC048462. NCBI lineage: Bacteria > Bacillati > Actinomycetota > Actinomycetes > Kitasatosporales > Streptomycetaceae > Streptomyces > Streptomyces sp. NPDC048462. The sequence continues at coordinate 26,496 of NZ_JBICXG010000022.1, read as the reverse complement.
AGTTGGAAAACATGGCCCCAGTTGCCATGAGCACCGCCGCCCAGTCAATCGCCGACGCGAAGCCGGTCTCGTTCTGGCTGGACGACCCAGGCAGGCCCGAAGCGCTCCCGGCGCTCACCGGCGACGAGCACTGCGACCTCCTCGTCATCGGGGCCGGCTACAGCGGACTGTGGACCGCGCTGCTCGCCAAGGAGCGCGAACCGGAACGCGATGTCGTACTGATCGAGGGGCACGAGACGGGCTGGGCCGCCTCGGGCCGCAACGGCGGATTCTGCGCCGCCTCCCTCACCCACGGCCTGCCCAACGGGCTGGAGCGCTGGCCCGGCGAGATCGAGAAGCTGGAGGAGCTGGGCGCGCGCAACCTCGACGCCATCGAGGAGGCGGTCGCCCGCTACGGCATCGACTGCGAATTCGAACGCACCGGTGAGATCGATGTCGCCACCCAGCCCCACCAGCTCGAAGAGCTGCGGGAATGGCACCAGGAGCTGGAGCGGCGCGGCTTTGGCGGCGTCGAGTTCCTGGACGGTGACGCGTTGCGCGCCCATGTCGACTCACCGACATTCCTGGGTGGCCTCTGGGACCGCCGTGGGGTGGCGATGCTCCACCCGGCCAAGCTCGCCTGGGGCCTGAAGCAGGCCTGCCTCGACCTGGGTGTCCGGATCTACGAGCACACCCGAGGCCTGGAGCTGGCCAGAACCGGAACCGGAATGGCGGTCCGCACGCCGCAGGGAAGGGTGCTCGCGCGCCGGGTCGCCCTCGGCACGAACATCTTCCCCTCGCTCGTGAAGCGGGTACGCCCGTACACCGTCCCGGTCTACGACTACGCGCTGATGACTGAGCCGCTGACCGCCGGACAGCTCGCCGCGATCGGCTGGAAGAACCGGCAGGGACTCGGCGACAGTGCCAATCAGTTCCATTACTTCCGGCTCTCCGCCGACAACCGGATCCTGTGGGGCGGATACGACGCGATCTATCCGTACGGGGGCCGGCTCAGTGCCTCTCTCGACCAGCGGCCGGAAACGTTCCTGAAGCTCGCCGGGCAGTTCTTCGAATGCTTCCCGCAATTGGCGGGAGTGCGGTTCACCCACGCCTGGGGCGGCGCGATCGACACCTGTTCCCGTTTCTCCGCCTTCTTCGGCACCGCCCATCAGGGCCGGGTCGCCTATGCCGCCGGATACACCGGACTCGGCGTCGGGGCCACCCGGTTCGGCGCCGATGTGATGCTCGACCTGCTGGCCGGCGAGGAGACGGAGCGGACCGCGCTGGAGATGGTGCGCAGCAAGCCCATGCCGTTTCCGCCGGAGCCTTTCGCATGGGCCGGGATCGAGCTGACGAAGCGTTCCCTGGCCCGCGCCGACGACAACGGCGGCCACCGCAACCTGTGGCTGCGCACGATGGACCGGCTGGGGCTGGGCTTCGACAGCTGAGCCGGGCGTGACCCAGTTCACTACCGGTTGGTAGCCGAACCCGCGTAATGGATCGGCCCCACCGCTCTCTCTCCCGTGAACGCACCCGCGACTCCCCGCGGGTGCGCATACGGAACGGAGGCGGGTCATGGCTGGCTCGGGAGTCAGGGCAGCGGTCGAGTGGCTTGTGTCGGTGGCACCGGACCCCGACGCCTGCCGGTGGGAGTGGGAGCGCAATCCGCGGGGGATCGCGCTCCTGCCCGCCGGCCGGCGCTGGGACGTGCTGATCCTGCCGGGGGCGCTGGGCTACCCGACGCTCGATGTGCTCACCCGGCTCATCGACCGGCCGGGGCCGGTCCTCGCCGACTTCGGTGACGCCCGCATGGGGTTCTTCGTGCCGCCGGGCACCGTCGACCGCTGGATCGGGACGGGGGTGCGGGGCGCAGGTCAGGGCACCTGGATCGTGGTGCCCCACCCAGGGCGGTCCGCCGCCGGCGGGGTCCGCTGGCTGATTCCGCCGGACGGCTCGGGCACGCTCACCGACGCCACGCTGCTGGAACTGGCGATGCACGAGGCTGCGGCGGGGAGCCGGGAATAGCGGGGTGGCTGCCAGAGGTCTTGACAACCGGATTGGTCTGGACCATGTTGTGGCCACCCAATTCCCCCCTGCACGGAGGCCGTTGTGGAACGTACGGGACCCCCTGCCCGCATTACCGGACTGCTGGCCGCCTTCACGGCCGCCCTGCTGGCCGCCGGCGGCCTGGCGGCCTCGGCGCCGAGCGCCGCGGCGGCCGACGCCGAGCTGGCGCGCAACGGAACCTTCGAGGCCGGCCTGGACGGCTGGAGCTGTACCGGCGGCAGCGGAGCCGTTGTCAGCACCCCGGTGCACGGCGGCACCTCGGCGCTGAAGGCGACCCCGGCCGGCAGCGACTACGCCAAGTGCTCCCAGGCCGTCACGGTCAAGCCGGACTCCACGTACACGCTGAGCACCTGGGTGCAGGGCAGCTACGTCTACCTGGGCGCGGAGGGCACCGGCACGACGGACGTGTCCACCTGGACGCAGTCCGCCGGGGCCTGGCAGAAGCTCACCACCACTTTCAAGACCGGCGCGTCCACCACCTCGGTCAAGGTGTACACGCACGGCTGGTACGGCACGCCCGCCTACTACGCCGACGACCTCAGCCTCGTCGGCCCCGGCGGCGACCCGGTCGCCCTCCCGGCGGTACCGGCGGGCCTCAAGGCGGGCACCGCCACCGCCTCCTCGGTCCCGCTGTCCTGGACCGCCTCCTCGGGCGCCACCGGCTACAACGTCTACCGGGGCGGCACGAAGGTCCTCTCCACCACCGGCACCTCCGCGACCGTGACCGGCCTCGCCGCCTCGACCGCGTACAGCTTCCAGGTCACCGCGACCAACGCGGCGGGCGAGTCCGCCAAGTCCGCCGCGGTGCCCGCCACCACCAAGACCGGCGGCAGCGGGGGGGAGGGCGGCACGTCCCTGCCGGCCCACGCCCTCGTCGGCTATCTGCACTCCAGCTTCGCCAACGGCTCCGGCTACACGCGGATGGCGGACGTGCCCGACTCCTGGGACGTCATCGACCTCGCCTTCGGTGAACCCACCTCCGTCACCTCGGGCGACATCCGCTTCTCGCTCTGCCCGGTGGCCGAGTGCCCGAACGTCGAGTCGGCGGCCGAGTTCAAGGCGGCCATCAAGGCCAAGCAGGCCGCCGGCAAGAAGGTGCTGATCTCCATCGGCGGCCAGAACGGACAGGTGCAGCTCGCCACCACCGCCGCCCGCGACACCTTCGTCTCCTCGGTCAGCAAGATCATCGACGAGTACGGTCTGGACGGCCTGGACATCGACTTCGAGGGCCACTCGCTCTCGCTGAACACCGGCGACACCGACTTCCGCAGCCCCACCACGCCGGTCATCGTCAACCTGATCTCCGCGGTCAAGACCCTCAAGGCCAAGTACGGCGACAAGTTCGTCCTGACCATGGCCCCCGAGACCTTCTTCGTGCAGCTCGGCTACCAGTACTACGGCTCGGGCCCCTGGGGCGGCCAGGACCCGCGCGCCGGCGCCTACCTCCCGGTGATCCACGCGCTGCGCGACGACCTCACCCTGCTGCACGTCCAGGACTACAACTCGGGCTCCATCATGGGCCTGGACAACCAGTACCACTCGATGGGCGGCGCCGACTTCCACATCGCGATGACCGACATGCTGCTGACCGGCTTCCCGGTGGCGGGCGACCAGACCAAGGTCTTCCCGGGGCTGCGCCCCGACCAGGTCTCGATCGGTCTGCCGGCCTCCACCCAGGCGGGCAACGGCCACACCTCGCCCGCCGAGGTGACCAAGGCGCTGAACTGCCTGACGAAGAAGACCGACTGCGGCTCGTACGCCACCCACGGCACCTGGTCCGGACTGCGCGGACTGATGACCTGGTCGATCAACTGGGACCGCTTCAACAACTGGGAGTTCTCGAAGAACTTCGACGCCTACTTCGGCGGCTGAGAACGCCCCGTCACCAGCGGCATGAGCAGCAGCCCGCACAGGAACCAGCTGCCCAGCACGTCCAGCGGCCAGTGGTAGCCGCGCAGCACCAGACCGATGCCCGTCGCCGCCGTCAGCAGGACGGCGGCCACGGGCATCATCCATGAGCGCCGCAGGTACGGGGCGAGCAGCAGCGCCGCGGCCCCGTACGCCACCGCCGCGGTCGCCGCGTGGCCCGAGGGGTAGTAGCCGGTGGCGTCGGTCAGCGGCCCGGGGCGGGCGATCCAGTCCTTGAGCGGGACGACGAGCAGCGGCACCGCGGCCATGGTGAGCGCCGCCGTGGCCGGGGCGCGGCGCGCACCGCGCACCAGTGACCAGACAATCGCGCAGCCCAGCACCGGGAGCGCGACCTGCGTGTTGCCGAGATCCGCGAGGAATTCGGTGAGCCCCGCCGGACCCCGGCCCACCAGGGCCCGGCCGGTGCGTTCGTCGAGGCCGCGCAGCGGGCCGTCGGCCGCGATCTGCCAGGTGGTGAGGGCGAACAGGGCCAGCAGGCCGGAGACCACCGAAACGAGAAGAGCCGTCCGCCCCGGAACAGGGGGGGTTGTTCCGGGGCGGACGGTCGGACCGGTGTGCCGCGCGCCCCGGGGGGTGTGGGACGGGCGGCCATCCGATCGGTGAGGAGTTCCGGAGCCCGAAGCTCCAGTGGTGTGCGCGAAGGCACAACCAGGGCGGTGCCGGTGGAGCTCCGACCCGGTGTCGCCGGCAGTCCCCTGCGGGCGGGGTGTTTCTCTCATCTGCGCAAACCGTACGTCAGGCGGTGGGGGGTCCGACAGCGGCAACGTTATCCCGCCATCGCCCCCGCACACCTTCTTCACAGGCCCTCACCAGGGCGCCGGGCATCCCCGGAGGAAACGCCGCGCCGCTCCGGGGCCCGCACGCCTCAGACGCCGGCGAACGCCCGCTCGATCACGTCGAGGCCCTCGTTCAGCAGGTCCTCGCCGATCACCAGCGGCGGCAGGAAGCGCAGGACGTTGCCGTACGTGCCGCAGGTGAGCACCAGCACGCCCTCGGCGTGGCAGGCCTTGGCGAGCTGCGCGGCCGCAGCCGGGTTCGGGTCCTTGGTGCCGGACTGCACCAGCTCGATCGCGATCATCGCGCCCCGGCCCCGGATGTCACCGATGATGTCGCCGTTGGGCAGCTTGGCCCGCATCTCGGCGAGGCGGCCCTTCATGACCTCCTCGATGCGCTTCGCCTTCCCGTTCAGGTCCAGCTCGCGCATCGTCTCGATGGCGCCGAGCGCACCCGCGCAGGCGACCGGGTTCCCGCCGTAGGTGCCGCCGAGGCCGCCCGCGTGCGCGGCGTCCATGATCTCGGCGCGGCCGGTGACCGCCGAGAGCGGCAGGCCGCCCGCGATGCCCTTGGCGGTGGTGATCAGGTCCGGGACGATGCCCTCGTCCTCGCAGGCGAACCACTGGCCGGTGCGGCAGAAGCCGGACTGGATCTCGTCCGCGACGAAGACGATGCCGTTGTCCTTGGCGAACCGCGCGATCGCCGGCAGGAAGCCCTTGGCCGGCTCGATGAACCCGCCCTCGCCGAGTACCGGCTCGATGACGATGGCTGCGACGTTGTCCGCGCCGATCTGCTTGGTGATCTCGTCGATGGCCTGCGCGGACGCCTCGGCCCCGGCGTTCTGCGCACCGGTCGGCCAGCGGTAGCCGTACGCCACCGGCACCCGGTAGACCTCGGGCGCGAACGGGCCGAAGCCCTGCTTGTACGGCATGTTCTTCGCCGTCATGCCCATGGTGAGGTTGGTCCGGCCGTGGTAGCCGTGGTCGAAGACGACGACGGCGGTGCGCTTGGTGTGGGCGCGGGCGATCTTCACCGCGTTCTCGACGGCCTCGGCGCCCGAGTTGAACAGCGCGGACTTCTTCGCGTGGTCGCCCGGCGTCAGCTCGGCGAGCTGCTCGCAGACCTCGACGTACCCCTCGTACGGAGTGACCATGAAACAGGTGTGGGTGAAGTCCGCGAGCTGCGCGGACGCCCGCCGCACCACGGCCTCGGCGGAGGCGCCGACCGACGTCACCGCGATACCGGAACCGAAGTCGATCAGCCGGTTGCCGTCCACGTCCTCGATGATCCCGCCACCGGCACGGGCGGTGAACACCGGCAGTGTGGAGCCCACACCGGCGGCGACCGCGGCGAGGCGGCGGGCCTGCAGCTCCACCGACTTCGGGCCGGGAATGGCGGTGACGACGCGGCGCTCCTGCGGAATTGCGGTCATGCGGGGCTCCTGGGGGGTGTTTCGGACGCTTCGGTTTCTGCAGGCTAGGGGTGGGGACGGTGCGCGGGCATGCTCCGATCGGGAGTGGTGGCGGGGGTGTCGTTGTCCGCGACGGACAGAACGCGGTACGGGGATGGACGGAACGCGGTACGGGGGCGAGGCGGCCCGTTCCCCGTCACTATCCGGGCGCGTTGCTGAACTCCCCGTGTCCGCGCACTAGATTGGCCGTGCAGCGGTCGGACCTGGCTGGTCAGGGGGCAACGGTTCATGGACAACGAAGGCACGCACGGCACCCGGGGCACGCGGGGTGCGCAGCCGCCCGACGGCCGCGCCGGCCACCCCAAGGGCTCTGTGCCGCACCCGGCCGGACCGCCTCCCGCGCGCCCGCCGGGGCCGCCGCCGACGGCCCCGCCCGCGTTCCTGCCGACGGTGGGGCCGGCGCGCCCCGCCGCGATGCCGGTCCAGCACCGCCCCGCCGGGCCGGGATCGCCCACCGCCGACTGGCTGAACACGCCGCGCCCCGACAGCGATCCCGGCGTGTGGCGCTATGCCTACGTGCCCAGGCCCGCCGAGCGGCCGCCGCGCCCCTCCCTGGTCGGACCGGCCGCCACGCTGGTCCTGTGGCTCCTGCTGTGGCTGCTGCTCACCGAGCGCGCCGTCCCCTACGTCTTCAAGCCGATCGAGATCATCACCGGACCCGAGTGGTGGTCCTTCGGCGGCCTCCGTAAGGACGCGCCCGCCCTGGTGGTCAACTCCACCACGCTCTACTACCAGCTCCTCGTGCTCGCCCTCGGCTTCTGGGCCGCCCGGATCGGTGCCTGGGCTGACCTCTTCCGCTACTTCGCGGGAGACCGCCTGGACCGGGCCAGGTTCCTGACCACGGTGGCCGGCGCGCTGCTCACCGTCTGGCTCGTCTGGACCCGGCGGGTGCCGCTCGCCGACGTCGTCCTGCCCGCCGTGCCCACCAGCTGGATGCAGGGCGGCGGCAACCAGTACGCGGCGCTGCTCGTCTCGATCGTGCTCTACGCACTGATCGGCACCGCGATCGTCTGGCCCTTCGCGAGGATCGGCCAGTGGTCCAAGGAGCTCGGCCCCTTCCTGCGACGCCTGCGCGACCAGGAGCCGGAGCGGCCCGGAACAGTCCCCGACCGCCCCCGGACGGCCCCCGAGACCGGCCCCGCCCCGGCGGACTGGCCCGAGCTGCGGGCCGCGGGCCGGATGGACGCGGCGGAGGCGCTGACCGCCGCCGTGCGCACCGGCCGGATGAACGACGTCGACTGCGTACGGCTGCGGCACGCCTGGGCCGTCGCCCGGACCCGCCCCGACCGCCTCGCCTCCTTCACCGAGACCGTGCTGCGCAAGGGCGCGGGCGCCTATCTGCACCCCTCGGGCGACCGCGATCTCCCGCTGCGCACCGCCCCGCACGACCCGCTCACCGGCCAGGTCCGGATCGGCGGCTGCGCGGACGACCCGCGCAACCCCTATCCGCGCCGCGGTTCGGGCCTGGCCCTGGAGCCCGCGTCGCTTGGCACCTCGCTCCTGGCGGTGGGCCCGCCCGGCTCGGGCAAGACCGCCGGGGTGGTCCGGCCGGTCATCGAATCCCTCGCCATCGGGGCGCTCACCGGCCAGGCGGCGGTGCTCGCCGTCGGCGGCGCGGGCGCACAGCTGGGACCGGACGACGCCTACGACGTCGTCGTCCGGATCGGGGACCCCGCCTCCGTGCACGACTTCGACCTCTACGGCGGCACCACCGACCCCGACGAGGCAGCGGCCACCCTCGCGGAAGGGCTGGTCGGTGACCTCCCCGGCCTGGACAGCCGGCGCGCGGGCACCGTGCTCGGCCGCCTCCTCGGGCCCTACCGCGCCGTCCACGGCAGGTTCCCCGGCGTGCCCGAACTCCGCGAGCTCCTCGAAGGGTCCGTCCCCGCGCTGACCGCGCTGCGCCAGGCCCTGGAGGTGGCCGGCGGGCACGCGATGCTGCGCGAGCTGGACGCGCGGGCCCGGCAGGCGGGCGGCGCGGGGGATCCGGCCGCCGTCCTGGCCGACCGGATCGCGGTCCTCGACCGGCCGGCCTTCGCCGGATTCTTCGCCACCGGCGAGGACGCCCGGCCGTTCTCGCTGCGCTCCCTTGAACAGCACCCGCTGCGGGTGCGCATCGATCTCCCCGAGCGCGCCCACGCGGAGGCGTCCCAGGTACTGGCCCGCCTCGTCCTCGCCCAGTTCAACGCGATCACCGCGGCCCGCTCGGACCGCTCGCTGTTCGTCTGCCTGGTCCTGGACGACGCCACCCACACCATCACCGCCGAGACCGTCCGGGGCATCCGCCGGCTGCGGTCCGTCAACGCGGGGGCGGTCCTCGCCCTGCGGACCCTGGAAGACGTGCCCGAGCCGCTGCACACCGCGCTGCTCGGCTCGGTCGGCTGCAGCATGGCCTTCTCCGGTGTCTCCACCTGGGACGGGAAACGCTTCGCCGAGGCCTGGGGCAAGGAATGGGTGGAGGTCCGTGAGGTCGCCCAGCACGGCGTCTTCGCCGACCAGCCGCTCACCCGGGCCCTGCACGCCCTGCGGAAGTTCGCCACCGGCAAGGCGGTGACCACGGACGCCGTGACCGTGCGCCAGGTCGAACGGGAACGCTGGTCCGCCTCGGGGCTCGCCTACGAACTGGCGGCGGGCCACGCGGTGGTCTCCCTCACCACGGTCGACGGCCGGCACGCCCCTCCGCTCCTGATGAAACTGGGTGGCTGACGGGTATCCGAGGGAGCGGCGGTACAGGAGGGGCTGAGAGCGGTTACGGGAACCCTGCCGCCCTGGCAGAATCGATAGCGGCCGTTCATACGTGACGGCGCAATCGACGCCCCACTCAGGCGCCCCGCCCAGACGCCCCCTCCCAAAGGTCGCCCGTCCCATGCCGCCCACGCTCGCCTCGCTCGTCCAGCACTCGGCGCTCAAACTCACGGTCCGTGCGGGAGCGGACCGGCTCGACACACCCGTGCGCTGGGCACACGCCAGCGAGCTGGCCGACCCCGTCCGCTACATGGAGGGCGGCGAGCTGCTGCTGGTCACCGCGACCAACCTCGACGCCGAGAGCCCCGAGGGCATGCAGCGGTACGTGCGACGGCTGGCCGGATCCGGCGTCGTCGGGGTGGGCTTCGCCGTCGGCGTCAACTACGACGCCGTACCCAAGGCGCTGATCGACGCCGCCGAGGAAGCCGGGCTGCCGCTGATCGAGGTGCCCCGCCGCACCCCGTTCATCGCCATCGCCAAGGCGGTCTCCTCGGAGATCGCCGCCGACCAGTACCGGGCCGTCACCGCCGGCTTCGAGGCGCAGCGCGAACTCACCAGGGCGGCGCTCGCCGGGGACGGCCCAGGCGAACTCCTCACCCGGCTCGCCGCGCACGTCGACGGCTGGGCCGCGCTGTACGACGCCTCCGGGGCCGTCGTGGCGGCCGCTCCCGACTGGGCCGCCCGCCGCGCCGCCCGGCTCACCCCGGACGTGGAACGCCTGCGCGACCGCCCGGCCCCGGCCAGCGTGGTCGTCGGCGGCAGCGAGGACCGGGTCGAGCTCCAGTCCCTGGGCACCGGCCGCCGGGCCCGCGGCGCCCTCGCGGTCGGCACCGGGGCGGCCCTCGGCACCGCGGAACGGTACGCCGTGAACTCGGCGGTCGCCCTGCTCACCCTCACCACCGCCCGCTCCCGCTCGCTCCAGGGCGCCGAACAGCGGCTCGGTGCCGCGGTGCTGCGGATGCTGCTCGCCGGCCAGCCCGACCACGCGCGCGCGGTCGCCGGAGACCTCTACGGCGGGCTGCTCGACGCCCCCTTCCGGCTGCTCATCGCGGAGGCGTCCGAACCCTCGGCCACCGCGCAGCTGGCCGAGGCGATGGAGAGCGCGGCCTCCCGGTCCGGAGAGACCGTGCTGATGGTCCCCGAGGGCGAACGCCTCGTCGTCCTGGCCGCCGACGGCGGCGCCGCGGTCGGCGCCTGCACCGGCTACGCCGAGACCCAGGAGGAACGGCCCGCGCACGAACCGGCGGACGAAACCCCGGTGGTCGTCGGCCTCTCCGCCCCCGCGGGCCCGATCGCCGTCTCGGCCGCGTACAAGCAGGCCGAACAGGCCCTGTCGGTGGCCCGCCGGCGGGGCAGGGCACTGGTCGAGCACGAGGAGCTGGCGACCGGCTCGGTGCTCCCGCTGCTCGCCGACGACGCGGTGCGCGCCTTCGCGGACGCCATGCTCCGCCCCCTGTACGAACACGACACCAAGGGCCGAGGCGATCTGGTCGCCTCGCTGCGGGCCTGGCTCTCCCACCACGGCCAGTGGGACGCCGCCGCAGCCGACCTGGGGGTGCACCGGCACACCCTGCGCTACCGGATGCGGCGGGTGGAGGAGATCCTCGGCCGTTCGCTGGACGATCCGGACAGCCGGATGGAGCTCTGGCTGGCCCTCAAGGTCACCAGCCCCCCGACGGCGTCGTAGGAACGGGCCGTCGGCTGCGACAAACCGGCGTACCCCGGAGGACCTCTGCTCCACGCCGGACAAACGCCGGGCGGACGGCGCGCCCCTACGGTGGGGGACGGAACACCCCACGACATCGAAGGGCCGGAACCTCCATGACCTCCACCCACGCCTTCTGGCTGGCCGGCCGCGAGGCCACCGGCGAGGAAAGCTTCGACGTCACCAACTCCTGGGACGGCCGCCTCGTCGGCACCGTCAGCGTGCCCACCGAGGCCCAGGTCGAGGAGGCGGTCGCCGCCGCCCACGCCGTGCGTGACGAGTTCGCCGCCACCCCGGCCCACGTCCGCGCCGCCGCGCTCGACCACGTCGCCCGCCGCCTGACCGAGCGCACCGAGGAGATCGCCCAGCTGATCTCCGCCGAGAACGGCAAGCCCGTCAAGTGGGCACGCGGCGAGGTCGGCCGCGCCGTCTCGGTGTTCCGGTTCGCCTCCGAGGAGGCCCGCCGCTTCAACGGCGGCGAGGCCCAGCGCCTGGACACCGACGCCGGCGGCACCGGCCGGCTCGGCCTCACCCGCCGCTTCCCGCGCGGCACGGTCCTGGGCATCGCCCCGTTCAACTTCCCGCTGAACCTCAGCGCCCACAAGGTCGCCCCGGCCATCGCCGTCGGCGCCCCGATCATCCTCAAGCCCGCCCCGGCCACCCCGATCTCGTCCCTGATCCTGGGCGAGCTGCTGGCCGAGACCGACCTGCCGGCCGGCTCCTGGTCGGTGCTCACGGTCCCCAACGACCGGATGCCCGCCCTCGTCCAGGACGAGCGGCTGCCCGTGATCTCGTTCACCGGCTCCGCCCCGGTCGGCTACGCGATCATGGACTCGGTGCCGCGCAAGCACTGCACCCTGGAGCTCGGCGGCAACGGCGCGGCCGTCGTCCTCGGCGACTACGCCTCCGAGGCGGACCTGGACTGGGCCGCGACCCGCATCGCGACGTTCTCCAACTACCAGGGCGGCCAGTCCTGCATCTCCGTGCAGCGCGTCATCGCGGACGCCGCCGTCTACGACCGGCTGCTCCCGAAGATCGTCGCGGCCGTCGGGGCCCAGGTCACCGGCGACCCGTCCGACGCCGCCACCGACGTCGGCCCGCTGGTCAACGAGGACGCCGCCAAGCGCGTCGAGTCCTGGGTCGACGAGGCCGTACAGGCCGGCGGCACACTGCTCACCGGCGGCAAGCGCGACGGCGCGACCTACGCCCCGACCGTCCTCACCGACCTCCCCGACGGCGTCAGCCTCTCCTGCGAGGAGGTCTTCGGACCCGTGCTCTCGGTGCAGAAGGTGGACGGCGAGGCCGAGGCGTTCGCCTCCGTCAACTCCTCCAAGTACGGCCTCCAGGCAGGCGTGTTCACCCACGACCTGCAGACCGCCTTCCGCGCCCACCGCGCCCTGGAGGTCGGCGGCGTGATCATCGGCGACGTCCCCTCGTACCGCGCGGACCAGATGCCCTACGGCGGCACCAAGCAGTCCGGCACCGGCCGGGAGGGCGTCCGGTACGCGATGGACGACTACACCTACGAGCGGGTCCTGGTCCTCACCGGTCTCGCCCTGTAACCCTGTCGGACCGGCGACGGCCGGGCAGGTCACCCCTCGTGGGTGACTTGCCCGGCCGTCTGCCGTCGTGTGCCGCTACCGGACGTCGTAGGCGCGGGTGATGGTCTGGGTGACCGCGTTCCCGTTGGCGTCCGTGAGGGCGGTCTTCGTCATGACCTGCCGGCCGGCGGCGCCGGTGTGGTCCAGGACGGCCGTCCACTTCCCCTTGTGCTGCTGGACCGGCGCCCGGGTCCAGGTGGCGCCGCCGTCGTAGGAGTAGGAGAACGCGGCCGCCGTGACCGCGCCCGGGGTGTACCCGGCATGGCCCTCGACCGACAGGCCGACCTTGATGCCGCCCCGCGCAGGCAGGGTGTTCATGCCGTCCGCCGGCAGGTCGTACTTGGGGGTGAGGACCGGCAGGCCGCGCGAGTAGACGTCCGGCTCCCGGCGGGAGCGGAAGCTCCACGTGGTGGTGGCGGCGGTGGAGCGCAGCCAGTTGCCGTCCGCGGACGGGATCTTCTCCAGGATCTGGGTGAGTTCGTACGCGGAGTCCTCGTCCGGCACGGTGAACACACCGTACGGATCGTAGCTGCTGCCGATCTGTTCACCGTTGCGCTTCAGCACCAGCTTGCCGAGGTCACCGAACGACCCGCCGTAGGTCCAGTGGTCGCCGGACTCGTCGAGCCAGAGTGCGTTCTGGAAGCCGATCAGGTCGCCCTGCCGCTCGGCGGCCAGCATCGGTTTGCCGTCGGCGTCGCGCGGTGCGGCCGGCCGCAGGGGGCCGCCGTACCACTCCTCGTCGCGCCGCTCGCCGGCCCGGTAACTGCGCTCCTGGTCGCCCATGAACGCGGCGAACGGGAAGCTGGTCATCGCGCCGTGGTACCAGGCGTCGTCGCCGGCCGTGTAGTAGGCGGTACGGGTGCCGGGGACGTGGACCGTGTCCATCGGGGCCACGGGGAGGTAGGCGCTGTAGCCGCCGGAGGGGCGGACGAACATCGCGTCGACGTAGCCGCCCGCCTTGCCCATGGCGTTCCACGTCTCGCTGACCCGGGCCAGCCCGGCGTCCTTCGGCCTGAAGACCCGGTCGGCGTGGAGCGGGCCCCGCGTCGGGAAGGACAGGTTGTAGACGTAGGGCCTGCCGTCCTGGGAGCCGGTCGCGCGCCAGGTGGGACGGAACTCGTAGGTGCCCTTCGCGGCGCGTCCGTCGATGTCCGCGTAGAACTCCTGGACGGAGTCGGCCACCACCGAACCGGACAGCTGCCAGGTGTCGTCCCAGGTGCGGGCGTAGCTGAGCGTCGTGTTGGCCACCGTCGAGGGGCGTTCGGTGCGCAGGCTCAGCCGGTGGGCCTTGCGGGCATCGAGGACGACGGTGGTGTCACGGGTGATCCGCAGCTGCGGGTTGGCGAGGTAGCTGACCGACTCGGGCGCCTTGTCCGCGCCGTAGCTGCCCACGAAGCTGCTGAGGGAGTAGGCACCCGGGCGCACGCGGAACGTCTGGGCGCCCGCGCCGTTGTTGGTGCGGCGTTCCCCCGTGTCGGTGTCGAGGCCGGCCAGGTCCAGCGACGAGATGCCCGCGGCGGGCGCGCCGTGCCGGTCGATCAGCTTGACCCGGAGCGTGACCGTCTCCGGCTGGACGTACAGCGTGACGGGTACGGAGACCCGCTCCCCGCCGCCGGTGGCCAGGAGGCGGCCGGTGACGGCGCCGTACTGGGAGTCCTTCAGCCGGGCGGTCGGATCGATCCGCAGCGGCACCCGGACGGTGGCGCCGGCGGCGACCCGCACTTTGTCCCTCGCGACCCCGACGACGCCGGAGACGACATCGCTGCCGTCGTTGCCGTGCACACCACTGACCTTCAGGCCCAGGGTGACGGCGCTCGTGCCGGTGTTGGTGAAGGGCACCCGCACCGTGGTGCGGTCCGAGGCGTCCTGCGGCCAGTTGTAGCTGCCGGCCTGCACGGCCGGTACGGAGACCACCTGCTGGTTCACCGCGCCGAACACGTCGAGTACCCCGCCGCCGGTCTCGTCGGCGCCCGCGACCTTCCCGCCGGTGCGGGCGGAGGAGACCAGGGCGGCCTTGATCTGCTGCGCGGTCCAGTCCGGGTGGGCCTGGCGGACGACGGCGGCGGCGCCCGCGACATGCGGGGTGGCCATCGAGGTGCCGGACATCGTCCGGTAGGCGTAGACGCCGCGGCCGCCCGCACTCGCCGCCGAGATGCCGACGCCGGGGGCGGCGATCTCGGGCTTGAGGGTGTGGGTGACGGCGACGGGGCCGCGGCTGGAGAAGGGCGCGGTGGTGTCGTCGTGGTCGACGGCGCCGACGGTCAGCACGCCGGGTACGCAGCCGGGCGACGAGACGGTCTCGGCGCCCGGACCGGCGTTGCCCGCGGCGACGACGAACAGGGTGTGCGTGTCCTGCGAGAGCCGGCCGGTGGCCTCGGCCACCGGGTCCGTGCAGTCCCCGACCGTCGGGTTGCCCAGGCTCATCGAGACGACGTCGGCCTGCTGGTCGACGGCCCACTGCATGCCCGCGATGATCCAGGAATCCAGGCCGGAGCCCCGGTCGTCCAGGACCTTCCCGATGAGCAGCGAGGTGCCCGGGGCGACGCCCTTCTGACGGCCGTCACTGGCCGCTCCGGACCCGCCAGCCGTGGAGGCGGTGTGGGTGCCGTGGCCGACCTTGTCGTCGGTGGCCGGGGAGTCCGTGAAGTTCTTGGACGAGGCGATCCGGTCCGTCAGGTCCGGGTGCGCGGAGTCCACGCCGGTGTCCAGCACGGCGACCTTGGTGCCCTTGCCGTCGTATCCGGCGGCCCAGGCCTCCGGTGCGTGCACCTGCGCGGTGGAACGGTCCAGCGTGGCCTCGGCCTTGCCGTCCAGCCACAGCTTCTTCAGCGTGGCCGCGGCCCGGGAGCGGGCGCCGGTGACGTCCTGCCAGAAGGCGGCGGCAGTGTCCTTGTCCGCCTTGAGGGCCACTCCGTCCACGGCCGGGAGGCTCAGCCCCCGCTCGGAGCCGCGCGGCGCGGGCGGCGCGCTCTTCGCGACGTCCACGCCCTTCCCGTAGGTGGCGATGAGCGGCAGCGAGCCGGTGTGCGCGTCGTCGTAGCCCTGACGGATCAGCCCGGTGACGTTGAACAGCTGCTCGTCGACCCTCCCCTCGGCGATCGCCCGCGAGGCGGTGTCGGGGTAGACGTAGAGGTCCTTGCCCACCTGGCGGGTCTGGATCAACGGGCGGGTGCCGTCCTCGCGCGGCAGCAACGCCGCGGAACTACGGCCCGACGGGTCCGTGGTCACCAGCACCCGGTCGCCGGTGACGAGCGTGACCGTCGCCTGCCCGCCGCTCTTCGCCGCGGCCGCACTGCCGACGACCGGTCTCTTGCCCGCGGCGCCGGCGGGCGGCGGATCCGCTGCCCCGGACGGCGTGGCCGCGGTGAAGGCCAGGGCGACGGCGGTGGCCGTGCCCAAGGCTATTCGCATGACGGAGCGCATGAATCTCCCCACTCGGTGGCGTGAACAGCTGTGCTGCCGCTGCAGCCTGGCAGACACGCGAATGGCATAGGGGCGTCACGCGTGACGGGTCGCCCGCATGTCGGAATTCCGACACACGGCCGGTCTCGCTTGCCGTCAGAGCCAGCCCGCACGGGCGGCGTGCCACCCCAGCTGCAGGCGCGAATCCGCTCCGGCGAGGTCCATCAGACGGCGGGTCCGTCGCTCCACCGTGCGGATGGACAAGCCGAGCTGGGAGGCCGCCCGCCGGTCGGAGATCCCCGCCAGCAGCAGGGCGAGAACCTCCAGCTCCCCCTCGGTCGGCCGCCGCTCGCCCACCGGCTCCACGCGCACACCCGTGGTGGCGGGATACAGCGGCCGGGCCTGGACCCACTCCTTCTCGAAGAGGTGGACCAGGGCCGTCAGCAGTCCACTGCGGTACACGACGATGGCGCCCGGCTCACCGCCGGCGTCCGCGGTGTCCAGCGGCACCATGGCCCGCTCCCGGTCCGCCACGACCATCTTCAGCGGCAACGAATCGACCAGGCGGAGCTGCAGACCCGCCGTCATGGCCGCCCGCATGTCGCTCGCCACCTCGGGCCCGTCGAGGTAGTCCCTGGCGGCGACGACCCGGAAATCGACGCCGCGCTCCAGCGCGGAGCTCTCCGACGCGTCGGTGTCCTCGCGCGGCACCGCGATGGGCCGGCCGATGAGGAAGACGAGCAGCTCCCGCTGGGCGCCCCGCTGCAGCTGGTGGAACCGGTGCGCGACCTGCTCGACGCCGACGACCGGCTCCACGACGCTGCCGGCGGAGTGCCCGGCGGTGGTGCGGTACTGCTCGCTCAGCATGGACAACGCGGTCTCGGCCCGGTGCAGCGCGTTGCGCTGTTCGACGAGGAACGGGGCCAGCGCCACCGAGGGCGGCGCGAGCCGGTAGCGGGCGGTGTGCGGGCCCGGCCCGCCCCCGTCCGGTTCGGCCACCCCGCCCCCGGCCCCGGCGGCGCTCACCACCAGTCCGCGCGCCGCCAGGTCGAGCAGGACGCGGGTGGCCTCGGCCTCCGTCAGCCCGGTCTGCCGGACGAGTTCGGGCGCCGAGGCCGCCGGGCGGGCCAGCAGCGCGGTGTAGATGGCCTCTTCGGCCGGGCCCAGTCCCAGTGCCTGCAGCATCCGGCTCTCCCTCGGGCGGGCCACCGCCGAGGGCCTTGGCGCAGCCCGGGTGGACCGATCGGATTCATTGCGGCCGAACCATATCCCGCTGACCTGCCGGGCCCACCCGGCGCCTTCCGGCGGGGCGCGGCTCCGCCCCGGCCGGGGCTGCCTAACGTACGGAGAGCACACCGTCTGCCCGGGAGGTCCCGTGCCCCGCACGCGCTCGACGAGATCCGCACGCCCCTTCGAAACCGTCGAAGCCCCCAGCGACGGTGCCGTGGTGATCGCAGTGGTCTCGCTGACCCTCCTGGTGGTGCTGCTCGGCGCCCTGTCCGCGTCCCCGGTGTGGCTTCTCGGGCTCCTGGTGTTCCTGCCGGGGGCGGCGTCCGCGTTGTGCACCGCGCGCCAGACGATGTTCGTGGCCGGGTGGACCACGGCCGTGGTCGTCGCCACCGTGCTGATCCGGCACGGAGACGGGCGGTCGTGGCTCGACAGGCTCCTCATGATGCTGCTCACCTGCGCCCTGGGACTCGCCGCCGTCTACGCCTGTCACCGTCGTATCCGGCGCGAGACGGAGATGCTGCGGCTGCGCTCCACCGCCGCGGCGATGCAGCGCCACATCCTGCGCCCGCTGCCGCTGCTCACCGACGACGTGCTGGTCGACGGTGTGTACGAGCCGGTCCAGGAGGACCGGCTCATCGGCGGCGACATCTACGACGTCGTCGTCTCCCCGTGGGGAACCCGCGTCCTGATCGGCGACGTCCAGGGCAAGGGCCTGCCCGCGGTCGGCGCCGCGTTCGCCGTCATCGGCGCCTTCCGCGAGGCGGCCCACCGGGAACCCACCCTGACGGCGCTCGTCGACGCCCTGGACACCTCGGTCGTACGGCACAACTCCTACGCCGCGCAGACCGGCGACGACGAACGGTTCGTCACGGCACTCATCGTGAACATCGATGCGCAGAGCGAGGTGCAGGTCATCAACTGTGGCCACATCGCGCCCCAGTTGGTGCAGGACGCCGCCGTCATCACCCCGGAACTCACCTCCGGCGTCCCCCTCGGCCTCGCCGAACTCGCCGTCGAGCCCACGACCGTCGAGTGGTTCGCCTTCCCGCCCGGCTCGACACTGCTGCTGACCACCGACGGACTCACCGAGACCCGCGACGCCGACGGCTCGTTCTACCCCGTCACCGAACGCCTCAACGGGCGCGTCACCCTCTCGCCCACCGAACTGCCCCGGGCCCTGTACGACGACGCGCGCGCCTTCGCCGGCGGGGGCAGCCGGCACGACGACGTCGCGATCCTGTCCGTCCGCCGGTCGCCGTACCGCTGACACCACCGCACCTGTCGAAGAACGTCCCCCCCGGCCTCCACGGCTCAGTCCGCCCCCGTGCCACCGCGTGGATCCGGGACACCTTCAGCTCCGTTCCAGCCGTTCCGCGATTGCGCGAGCGGGCCCGGTCACTGGAGTGGCGGGCGACCCGATCGGCGTCCCGAGGATGGTGGCGCCGGCAGGAATCGGGTACATACGGACGAGTAGAAGACCCCCGACGAAGCGGCGAGGTGAGCTCCTCATGTCCGCACCATCCGCACAACGGCCATCCGCACCACAGCACACGCCCAAGGTCTCCGAGCGCGAGGCGCGCCAGGTGGCCGAGGAGGCGCGGGAACGGGACTGGCACAAACCCAGTTTCGCCAAGGAACTCTTCCTGGGCCGCTTCCGCCTCGACCTGATCCACCCGCATCCGCTGCCCGCGGGCGAGGACGTCCGGCGCGGCGAGGAGTTCCTCGCCCGGCTGCGCGACTTCTGCGACAGCAGGGTCGACGGGGCCCTGATCGAGCGCGAGGCCAGGATCCCCGACGAGGTGATCAACGGCCTCAAGGAACTTGGCGCCCTCGGCATGAAGATCGATGTGAAGTACGGCGGTCTGGGCCTGACCCAGGTGTACTACAACAAGGCCCTGGCCCTGGTCGGCTCCGCCAGCCCGGCGATCGGTGCCCTGCTCTCCGCCCACCAGTCCATCGGCGTGCCCCAGCCGCTGAAGACCTTCGGCAGCCAGGAGCAGAAGGACACCTTCCTGCCCCGGCTGGCCCGCAGCGACATCTCGGCGTTCCTCCTCACCGAACCGGACGTCGGCTCCGACCCGGCCCGACTCGCCACCTCCGCCGTACCGGACGGCACCGACTACGTGCTCGACGGGGTGAAGCTGTGGACGACCAACGGGGTCGTCGCCGACCTGCTCGTCGTCATGGCGCGAGTCCCGAAGTCCGAGGGACACAAGGGCGGCATCACGGCCTTCGTGGTCGAGGCCGGCTCTCCGGGCATCACCGTGGAGAACCGCAACGCCTTCATGGGCCTGCGCGGCCTGGAGAACGGCGTCACCCGCTTCCATCAGGTGCGCGTCCCCGCGGCGAACCGCATCGGACCCGAGGGCGCCGGGCTCAAGATCGCGCTCACCACGCTCAACACCGGGCGGCTCTCGCTGCCCGCCATGTGCGTCGGCTCCGGGAAGTGGTGCCTGAAGATCGCCCGCGAGTGGTCGGCGGTCCGTGAGCAGTGGGGCAGGCCGGTCGCCCGGCACGAGGCGGTCGGCTCGAAGATCTCCTTCATCGCCGCGACCACCTTCGCCCTCGAAGCGGTCGTCGACCTCGCCTCCCAGATGGCTGACGAGAACCGCAACGACATCCGGATCGAGGCCGCGCTCGCCAAGCTGCTCGGCTCCGAGATGGGCTGCCTGATGGCCGACGAGCTCGTCCAGATCCGAGGCGGCCGGGGTTTCGAGACTGCGGATTCCCTCGCCGCCCGCGGCGAACGGGCCGTCCCCGCCGAGCAGATGCTCCGGGACATGCGCATCAACCGGATCTTCGAGGGCTCGACGGAGATCATGCACCTGCTGATCGCCCGGGAGGCCGTCGACGCCCACCTGAAGGTCGCCGGGGACATCATCGACCCCGACAAGCCGCTCTCCGCCAAGGCGAAGGCGGGCGCCAACGCCGCCGGCTTCTACGCCCGGTGGCTGCCCAAGCTCGTCACCGGACCCGGACAGCTCCCCGGCACCTACGCGGAGTTCAACCCCGCGGGCCACGCCGACCTGTCCAGCCACCTGCGCTACGTCGAACGCTCCTCCCGCAAACTGGCGCGCTCCACCTTCTACGCCATGTCGCGCTGGCAGGGCCGGATGGAGACCAAACAGGGCTTCCTCGGCCGGATCGTCGACATCGGCGCGGAACTCTTCGCGATGAGCGCCGCCTGCGTCCGGGCCGAACTCCTGCGCACCGGCGACGACCACGGCCGCGAGGCCTACCAGCTCGCGGACGCCTTCTGCCACCAGTCCCGCGTCCGGGTCGAGGAACTCTTCACCCGGCTCTGGTCCAACACCGACGACCTGGACCGGCGCGTCACCGAAGGCGTCCTGTCGGGCACCTACACCTGGCTGGAGGAGGGCATCATCGACCCCAGCGGCGAAGGCCCGTGGATCGCCGACGCCACCCCCGGCCCGTCCACCCGGGACAACGTGCACCGGCCCGTCCGCTGAGCCGCTGACGCCCGGGGCGGGGGGGGGGGGGGGGGGGGGGGGGGGGGGGGGGGCCCCGCCCCCCCCCCCCCCCCCCCCCCCCCGCGGGCCGCCCCCCCCCCCCCCCCCCCCCCCCCCCCCCCCCCCCCCGCGCGCGACACGGCAGGATGGGGGCCCGTGAGCGTCATCCACGTCCCCGGTTCCAAGTCCGTCACCGCGCGCGCCCTGTTCCTGGCCGCCGCCGCGAACGGCACCAGTACCCTCCTGCGTCCGCTGAGCTCGGACGACACGGAAGGCTTCGCGCAGGGGCTCACCGGCCTCGGCTACGAGGTGGTCCAGGAGCCGGACCGATGGCGGATCGAGGGCCGCCCCGCCGGACCCGCCGCCACCGAGGCCGACATCTACTGCCGCGACGGCGCGACCACCGCCCGCTTCCTGCCGGCCCTCGCCTCGGCCGGCGCCCGGGGCAGCTACCGCTTCGACGCCTCCGCCCAGATGCGCCGCCGCCCCCTCGCCCCGCTCACCGAGGCGCTGCGGTTCCTCGGCGTCGACCTCCACCACGAGGAGGCCGAGGGCCACCACCCGCTGCGGATCAGGGCCGCGGGCATCAAGGGCGGTGAACTGACCCTGGACGCCGGGCAGTCCAGCCAGTACCTCACCGCGCTGCTGATGCTCGGCCCGCTCACGGAGAGCGGACTGCGGATCACCGTCACGGAGCTGGTGTCCGCGCCCTACATCGAGATCACCCTGGCGATGATGCGCGCCTTCGGCGTCGAGGTCACCCGCGGCGGCCCCGGCGGCAACGTCTTCACCGTGCCGCCCGGCGGTTACCGGGCCACCACCTACGCGGTCGAGCCGGACGCCTCCACCGCCGGCTATTTCTTCGCCGCCGCCGCACTCACCGGCGGCGAGGTCACCGTCCCCGGACTCGGCACGGGCGCCCTCCAGGGGGACCTGGGGTTCGTCGGCGTACTGAGCCGGATGGGCGCCGAGGTGCGCACGGGCGCCGAATCCACCACGGTCCGCTCCACCGGGAAGCTCCACGGCCTCACCGTCAACATGCGCGACATCTCCGACACCATGCCGACGCTGGCGGCGATCGCCCCGTACGCCTCCGGTCCGGTACGCATCGAGGACGTCGGCAACACCCGGGTCAAGGAGTGCGACCGGCTGGAGGCCTGCGCCGCGAACCTGCGGCGGATGGGCATCACCGTCAAAACCGGCCCCGACTGGATCGAGATCCGGCCCGGCACCCCGCGCGCCGCCGAGATCGCCACCCACGGCGACCACCGCATCGTCATGTCCTTCGCCGTCGCCGGCCTGCGCACCCCCGGCCTCACCTACGACGACCCCGGCTGCGTACGCAAGACCTACCCCCGCTTCCACGAGGAGTTCGCCGCCTTCGCGGAGCACCTCACGAAAAGCGCGTGAACCGGTGGGCAGGCGCCACTACGCGCCACTACGCTCCGCCCATGATGTCCTGCGCCGATGTGCTGTCCGTCCTGTCGGTGCTGCGCGAGGCCGGTACGGATGTGGTGATCGCCGGCGGCTGGGGCGTCGACGCCCTGATCGGCGCCGAGACCCGCGAGCACCGGGACCTCGACCTGCTGCACCGCGAAGAGCAGGAACCCGCCCTGGTCGCCGCCCTGACGGCCGTCGGCTACACGCAGACCCTCGACCGGCGCCCCGTACGGTTCGTCCTCAGCCACCCCTCCGGACCCGAAATCGATCTGCACCCCCTGCGGTTCGCCCCCGAGGGCTCGGCCGTCCAGTCCTCGCCGGACCCGCAGGCGCCCTTCCGCTACCCGGCCGAGTGCTTCGTCACCGGCACCATCGGCGGGACACCGGTGCCCTGCATCTCGGTGCGGCAGCAGATCGAGTTCCACCAGGGGTACGGTCCCGGCCCGGCCGACCTCCACGACATGGCCGGGCTGCGCGCGGAGTTCGGCGTGACCACGCACTTCTGAGGGCCACAGGGCCGGGCGGCGGCCGGAGCGCGACGAGCGAGGGGAACCCGGCGAATGGGGACAGGCAGGTACGGCGTGAGGGACGCTGTGTCCACGCACACAGCGGATGCGGCAACAATGGGGGGCATGAGCGACAGCCCCGCCCCCCTGGCAGACCCGCACCTCGTCTTCGACGCCGTGGAAGGACGCCGGGATCTCGTCATCCTCGGCTCCACCGGGTCCATCGGCACCCAGGCCATCGACCTGGTAATGCGCAATCCCGCCCGCTTCCGTGTCACCGCGCTCTCGGCGGCGGGCGGGCGGGTCGCCCTCCTCGCCGAGCAGGCCCACCGCCTGCGGGTACGCACGGTCGCGGTCGCCGCTCCCGAGGCGGTGCCCGCCCTGCGTGACGCGCTGAGCGGGCGGTACGGGGCCGGGGAACAGCTCCCCGAGATCCTGGCCGGTCCGGACGCGGCCACCGAGCTGGCCGCCAGTGACTGCCACACCGTGCTCAACGGGATCACCGGCTCGATCGGCCTGGCGCCCACGCTGGCCGCGCTCAGGGCGGGCCGCACCCTGGCACTGGCCAACAAGGAGTCGCTGATCGTCGGCGGTCCGCTGGTCAAGGAGCTGGCCGCGCCGGGCCAGATCATCCCGGTCGACTCCGAGCACGCCGCGCTCTTCCAGGCGCTGGCGGCCGGCAAGCGCGACGACGTGCGCAAGCTCGTCGTCACCGCCTCCGGCGGCCCGTTCCGCGGACGCACCAGGAGCGAGCTGGCGGACGTCACGAAGGAGCAGGCGCTCGCGCACCCGACCTGGGCCATGGGCCCGGTCATCACGATCAACTCCGCGACCCTGGTCAACAAGGGGCTCGAGGTCATCGAGGCGCACCTCCTCTACGACATCCCCTTCGACCGGATCGAGGTCGTGGTCCACCCCCAGTCCTTCGTGCACTCCATGGTGGAGTTCACCGACGGCTCGACGCTCGCCCAGGCCACCCCGCCCGACATGGGCGGACCGATCGCCATCGGCCTCGGCTGGCCGCAGCGCGTCCCCGACGCCGCCCCCGCCTTCGACTGGACGAAGGCCTCGTCCTGGGAGTTCTTCCCGCTGGACACCGAGGCGTTCCCGTCCGTCGGCCTGGCCCGGCACGTGGGCGCCCTGGGCGGCACCGCTCCGGCGGTGTTCAATGCCGCCAACGAGGAGTGCGTCGACGCGTTCCTGTCCGGACGGCTGCCGTTCAACGGCATCATGGACACCGTCACCGCGGTGGTGGCCGAACACGGAACACCCCCGGCGGGAACTTCACTGACCGTCGCGGACGTCCTTGAAGCGGAGGCCTGGGCACGGACCCGGGCCCGGGAACTCACGGCCGAGGCCGCAGCGGAGGCGCGCGCATGAGTATGACGTCGGTCCTGTTGACCGTTCTGGGTATCGCCGTCTTCGTCGTCGGGCTGCTCTTCTCCATCGCCTGGCACGAACTGGGACACCTCTCCACCGCGAAGCTCTTCGGCATTCGCGTACCCCAGTACATGGTCGGCTTCGGCCCGACGATCTGGTCGCGCAAGAAGGGCGACACGGAGTACGGGTTCAAGGCCATCCCGGCGGGCGGCTACATCCGCATGATCGGGATGTTCCCGCCGGGACCCGACGGGAGGATCGAGGCACGCTCCACGTCGCCGTGGCGCGGCATGATCGAGGACGCCAGATCGGCCGCCTTCGAGGAGCTGGAGCCGGGCGACGAGAAGCGCCTCTTCTACACGCGCAAGCCGTGGAAGCGCGTCATCGTCATGTTCGCCGGGCCGTTCATGAACCTGATCCTGGCCGTCGCGATCTTCCTCGGCGTGGCCATGACCTTCGGGTTCCAGACCCAGACGACCGAGGTCGCCGGCGTCCAGAAGTGCGTGATCTCCCAGAGCGAGAAGCGCGAGACCTGCAAGTCGTCCGACCCGGTCTCGCCCGCCCAGGCGGCCGGACTCCGCGAGGGCGACAAGATCGTCGCCTTCAACGGACAGCGGACCGACGAGTGGTCCGTGCTCTCGGACAAGATCCGCGACACGGTCGGCCCCGCCACCATCACGGTCCGGCGCAACGGTCAGGAACAGACCCTGCACGCCGTGCTCGCGAAGAACGCGGTGGCGAAGAAGGACTCCGACGGCGAGGTGATCCCCGGGAAGTTCGTCTCCGCCGGCTACCTCGGATTCGCCGCACAGACGGAGATCGTCCCGCTCTCCTTCGGTGACTCGGTCGTCCGCATGGGCGACATGTTCGAGAACGGCGTCGACTCGATCGTCGCCCTGCCGTCCAAGATCCCCGCACTCTGGAACGCGGCCTTCGACGGCGGCGAGCGCGCGGACGACTCCCCGGTGGGTGTCATCGGCGCGGCCAGGATCGGCGGCGAGGTGATGACGCTGGACGTTCCGGCGCAGAACCAGATCGCGATGATGCTGTTCCTGCTGGCGGGCTTCAACCTCTCGCTGTTCCTCTTCAACATGCTGCCGCTGCTGCCGCTGGACGGCGGTCACATCGCGGGAGCCCTGTGGGAGGCACTCCGCCGGAACGCGGCGCGCGTCTTCAAGCGCCCCGACCCGGGTCCCTTCGACGTCGCCAAGCTGATGCCCGTCGCCTACGTGGTCGCCGGAGTGTTCATCTGCTTCACACTGCTCGTGCTGGTGGCCGACGTCGTCAATCCGGTCAAGATCTCCTGACCGGGACGACAGACGCACCCGATGTACCCCGAGTGACGAAGGATGCGCGTGATGCGTCCGGTGGCCCACATTTTGTGCGGACGCCGGACGCCGTGTGCCTCAGCTTGTCCTCGGTGCCGTAACCTCGAAAGCCGGAGCCCGCCGATCTCGGGACGTTGATCCAAACCTTGGGGATGCTCAGCGCATGACTGCGATTTCTCTCGGAATGCCTACCGTTCCGACCCAGCTCGCCGTACGGCGGGTCAGCCGCAAGATCCAGGTCGGGTCGGTGGCGGTCGGCGGGGACGCGCCGGTTTCGGTGCAGTCCATGACGACGACACGTACGTCGGACATCGGTGCCACGCTGCAGCAGATCGCGGAGCTGACCGCATCGGGCTGTCAGATCGTCCGGGTGGCGTGCCCGACCCAGGACGACGCGGACGCCCTCGCGACGATCGCCCGGAAGTCGCAGATCCCGGTGATCGCTGACATCCACTTCCAGCCGAAGTACGTGTTCGCGGCGATCGACGCGGGCTGCGCGGCGGTGCGGGTGAACCCGGGCAACATCAAGCAGTTCGACGACAAGGTGAAGGAGATCGCGCGGGCCGCCAAGGACGCCGGGACCCCGATCCGGATCGGCGTGAACGCCGGCTCGCTGGACGCGCGACTGCTGAAGAAGTACGGCAAGGCGACGCCCGAGGCGCTCGTCGAGTCGGCCCTTTGGGAGGCGTCCCTCTTCGAGGAGCACGGCTTCCGCGACATCAAGATCTCGGTCAAGCACAACGACCCGGTCGTGATGGTCAACGCCTACCGCCAGCTCGCCGCGCAGAGCGACTACCCCCTCCACCTCGGCGTCACAGAGGCCGGACCGGCGTTCCAGGGCACCATCAAGTCCGCCGTTGCCTTCGGCGCCCTGCTCAGCGAGGGCATCGGTGACACGATCCGCGTCTCGCTGTCCGCGCCGCCGGCCGAGGAGGTCAAGGTCGGGCTCCAGATCCTGGAGTCGCTGAACCTGAAGCAGCGCCGCCTGGAGATCGTGTCCTGCCCGTCGTGCGGTCGCGCCCAGGTGGACGTGTACAAGCTCGCGGACCAGGTCAGTGCCGGTCTGGAGGGCATGGAGGTGCCGCTCCGCGTCGCCGTGATGGGCTGCGTCGTCAACGGCCCCGGCGAGGCCCGCGAGGCCGACCTCGGCGTCGCCTCCGGCAACGGCAAGGGCCAGATCTTCGTCAAGGGCGAGATCATCAAGACGGTGCCCGAGTCCAAGATCGTCGAGACCCTCATCGAGGAAGCCCTCAAGATCGCCGAACAGATGGAGAAGGACGGCATCGCCTCCGGCGAGCCCGAGGTCTCCATCAGCTGAACCCATGACACCCACGACAGCGCCCCGCCGGAGCCCACGGCGGGTTCTATCGATCCCCGCAACACCCTGGAGTTCAGGGAGTTGCGGGGATCGTGGATTTCGCGGTGTTGAAGGCGCGGTTCTTCGAGGCGTTGGACCGGGAGGACGGCAG
>NZ_JBICXG010000021.1:140657-158141 GCF_043200175.1 Streptomyces sp. NPDC048462 | reverse complement strand
TTCCTTTGTACTCACCGCAGAACATTTTCTGCGACTTTCCTCCGGGCGCTTCCCTTCGGTCTTGCGTTTCCGACTCTATCAGACTCTTTCGTGTCCGATTCCCGGTCGAAGCGGGCCTCGCATTTTCGCTTTCCAGTTCTTCGCTTTCGCGTTTCCCTTTCCGGCGAGACCGACTCTATCAGGCCTTTCCTGTCCCTTTGACCAAGCCCCAGCAGACATGCCGGTGCCGATCTCGGGTTAGGGTTTGGGCTAAATAGTCGCCGCCGACCCCCGACTCAATGTCGCGTTGGGGTCAGGCAGGAGTACGACAGTACAGGCTGCCGGGAGACGAGGCAAATCGTTTCCGGTGCACCCCTAGGTCCTCGAACCGCCAGGACTCAGGCGGAACCGGTACTTCTCATGACTTACTCTGCTGAGCAGTACGCCGCCGTCCTACAGGCCGCGGCGGCGCCATTGAAGCTCCACTCTGGGAGGCTCCCCCCATGACCACTGTGACGTCCCCTCTTGCCGGACGCGCCATCGGGCTCGCTGCGGTACCCGACCCGGTCTTCTCCGGCGCGATGGTCGGTCCCGGCACTGCCATCGACCCCGTACGCGAGCCGTCGGAGGCCGTGTCGCCGGTCGACGGAATCGTCGTCTCCCTGCACCCCCACGCCTTCGTGGTCGTGGACGGCGAGGGGCACGGGGTTCTCACCCACCTCGGCATCGACACCGTCCAGCTCAATGGTGAGGGCTTCGAACTCCTGGTGAACAAGGGTGACACCGTCACTCGCGGCCAGAGCATCGTGCGTTGGGACCCGAGCGCTGTCGAGGTGGCCGGCAAGTCCCCGATCTGCCCCATCGTGGCGCTGGAGGCGACGCCCGATTCGCTCTCCGACGTCATCGAGAGCGGCGAGGTCAAAGTCGGCGACGCACTGTTCGGCTGGCAGTAATGCGTTCGGCGCAGTGACAGCCGACCGGATAACCATCGCGGCGGCATCGACCACCGCACAATCGGAGACAGGTGAAATGGAGACAACGCTGCGGGGCGTAGGCGTGAGCCACGGTGTGGCGATCGGCGAGGTACGGCACATGGGCACGGCAGTGCTCGAACCGCCGGCCAAGCAGATCGCGGCCGAAGAGGCGGAGCGCGAGCAGGGACGGGCGCGGCAGGCCGTGGAGGCGGTGGCGGCCGACCTCGTCGCTCGCGGCAACCTGGCCGGTGGCGAGGCCCAGCACGTGCTGGAGGCCCAGGCCATGATGGCCCAGGACCCCGAGCTGATGGCCGATGTCGACCGGCGCATCGCTGTCGGCAGCACCGCCGAGCGCGGCGTGTACGACGCGTTCGCCTCCTACCGCGCGCTGCTGGCGGGTGCCGGGGAGTACCTGGCGGGCCGGGTCGCCGACCTCGACGACGTGCGCAACCGGATCGTGGCCCGGCTGCTCGGCGTGCCGATGCCGGGTGTGCCGGACAGCGACGAGCCCTATGTGCTGATCGCGCGGGACCTGGCTCCCGCCGACACGGCTCTCCTCGACCCGGCTCTGGTGCTCGGCTTCGTCACCGAGGAGGGCGGCCCGACCAGTCACAGCGCCATCCTGGCGCGGGCGCTCGGTGTGCCCGCCGTTGTGGCGCTCCCCGGCGCGGGTGAGCTGGCCGAGGGCACCGTCATCGCGGTGGACGGCAGCACCGGCGAGATCTTCGTCGAGCCGAGCGCGGAGAAGCGGTCGGAGATGGAGAGCGCCGCCGCAGCGCGGAAGGCCGCGTTGTCCAAGTCGACCGGTCCCGGTGCGACGTCCGACGGTCACAAGGTGCCGCTGCTCGCCAACGTCGGCGGCCCCGGCGACGTGCCGGCGGCCCTCGATGCGGGCGCCGAGGGTGTGGGCCTGTTCCGCACCGAGTTCCTCTTCCTCGACGACAGCAAGCAGGCGCCGTCGGAGGAGAAGCAGATCACGGCGTACCGCGCGGTGCTCGAGGCGTTCCCCGAGGGACGTGTCGTGGTGCGGGTGCTGGATGCCGGGGCGGACAAGCCGCTGGACTTCCTGACTCCGGCGGACGAGCCGAACCCCGCACTGGGTGTGCGCGGGCTGCGCAGTCTGCTGGACCACCCCGATGTGCTGCGGACCCAGCTGACCGCGCTGTCGAAGGCGGCCGAGGGGCTGCCCGTCTACCTCGAGGTCATGGCCCCGATGGTCGCGGACCGCGCGGACGCCAAGGCGTTCGCCGACGCCTGCCGGGAGGCCGGGCTGAACGCGAAGTTCGGTGCGATGGTCGAGATTCCGTCGGCCGCGCTGCGCGCCCGTTCGGTGCTTCAGGAGGTGGAGTTCCTGTCGCTGGGCACCAACGACCTGGCGCAGTACACCTTCGCGGCAGACCGTCAGGTGGGTGCGGTGTCCCGGCTGCAGGACCCGTGGCAGCCCGCGCTGCTGGACTTGGTGGCGATGTCCGCCGACGCGGCCAAGGCCGAGGGCAAGAGCTGTGGTGTCTGTGGTGAGGCTGCCGCCGACCCGCTGCTCGCCTGTGTACTGACCGGTCTTGGAGTCACGTCGCTCTCGATGGGCGCCGCCTCCATTCCCTATGTACGCACCACGTTGGCGAAGTACACGTTCGCCCAGTGCGAGCGGGCCGCCTCCGCGGCGCGTGCGGCGGACTCCGCCGAAGAGGCGCGGGTCGCCGCGCAGGCGGTGCTTTCGGGCGAGTAGGACCGCGGCGCCCGGACGTTCCGGACGATGACAAGAAGGGGCTTCCCGCCATTGGTGGCGGGGAGCCCCTTCTGCCTGTCAGTGGTGGGGCTCCGGCTCGTCGGCCCCGATGTCGAAGCCCGCGCAGTACTCCACGCCGGATTCCGGAGACACCGGGTCTCCCGTGTCGGCATCGGTGCAGTAAGCGCTGAAGACCTCGCCCGCGGTGAGCGGGACCAGGCCGCCCCGTGCCAGCCGCCAGCCGTGCACCCGGTCCGGGGCGCCGGCCGCGCTCGTCCGCAGGACGACTCCGCCGCGGCGTTCGAGGGCGATGCCGACGGCGAGGACGGTCACGAATTCGGCTCCTTCCGCCGAGTCGAGGCGGGCAGGTCCGGTCGCGTCGCGGTCCGTGTGCAGGGCGGCGAGCAGCTGCTCGTTCTCCGTGGGGGTGCTGCAGACCAGGTGGTGGGTGCCGGGGCCCGCCGACTCCAGGACGCGCAACAGGAGATGGGATGCCCGGTCGAACGCCGCGCGACCGACGTCCTGGCCGCAGTCGGCGCACTCCCCCAGGCCGGCCAGGAGCATCGTGCCGTACTCCCAGGTCGCCCGGCGGACCGACCGGGAGACGAGGAGCGGGATCAGGCCGGCGAGCGGCTGTCCCGTGTAGGTGACGGTGGCCCCGATCCCCGCGATCTCCGCGGTGAAGCGGCTGCGGCTGGCCGGAGAGTCGGCCACGATGTCCGATTCGGCGCAGAACTGCGCGTACTCCTCCGGGTCGAAGAGCGCGACCGTCGTGTGCACGCCCTGCGCGGTGAGGGCTTTGAGCAGGCCTTCCACCTGCTGGAGGTAGACGGAGTGGTCGTCGAAGGTGAAGGTGGCGTAGTGCCGCATCGCCGCGAAGTCCTGCTCATCGGTCAGGAGACCGATGGTGCTGGGTGCTTCGCGGCGCAGCGAGCGTCGCATCGTGGTGCCGGTCCGGCCGTCGGGCGCGGACCGCTTGTTGCCGGCCCGCTTGTTCCCGGTCCGCTTGTTGCTGGACTGCCTGTTGCTGGTCTGCGCCATGATTCCCCCAGTGCGCTGTCGATCATTGCTCACTCAGAGTAATCACGGGCACTGACAGTGCCGTCCGTCAGCGGCGCTCGCGCGCCAGCTCCTCGTAGAAGTGGAGGAGTTCCAGGTTGTCGATCGATCCGGGGTTGACGGCCTCGGCCAGGGCCGTTCCCTGGAGCAGGCGCTTGACCGGAACCTCGATGCGCTTGCCGGTGAGGGTGTGCGGGATGGCGGGGACCTCGATGACCTCGTCCGGGACGTGGCGCGGTGAGAGGTTCTCGCGGATGGTGCGCTTGATGGCGGCGCGCAGTTCGTCGTCGAGCGTGGCGCCCTCGGCGAGGTGGACGAAGAGCGGCATCCAGTACCCGCCGTCCGGCTCCTCCAGCCCGATGACGAGCGATTCGCGGATCTGCGGGAGCCGTTCGACCGCTTCGTAGATGTCGGCGGAGCCCATGCGTACGCCCTGGCGGTTCAGGGTGGAATCGGAGCGGCCGTGGATGACGACGGAGCCGCGGGCGGTGATGGTGATCCAGTCCCCGTGGCGCCAGACTCCGGGGTACACGTCGAAGTAGCTGTCGTGGTAGCGGCTGCCGTCGGGGTCGTTCCAGAAGCGGATCGGCATGGACGGCATGGGCTTGGTGACGACGAGCTCGCCGACCTCGCCGGTCAGCGGCTTGCCGGCCGGGTCCCAGGACTGGAGGTCCGTGCCGAGTCCGGCGGCCTGGAGCTCGCCGATGTGGACGGGGAGGGTGGGCACGGCTCCGGCGAAGCAGCTGCAGACGTCGGTGCCGCCGCTGACGGACGCGATCCACAGGCCGTCGGCCACTTCGTCGTGGAGCCAGCGGAACCCGTCGGGCGGGAGCGGGGAGCCGGTGGTGGCGACGCACTGGACCCGGGAGAGGTCGAAGTCGCGCCCCGGGTGGATGCCTGCCTTGCGGCAGGCCATGACGTAGGCGGCGGAGGTACCGAAGAGGGTCGCGCCGGTCTGTTCGGCGACGCGCCACTGGGCGCTGACGTCCGGGTAGCCGGGGCTTCCGTCGTACAGCACGAGTGTGGTGCCGGTGAGGAGGCCGGAGACGAGGAAGTTCCACATCATCCAGCCGGTGGAGGTGTACCAGAAGAAGCGGTCCTCGGGGCCGAGGTCGCAGTGCAGGCCGATCTGCTTGAGGTGTTCGAGCAGGATGCCGCCCTGGGACTGGACGATGGCCTTGGGGAGGCCGGTGGTGCCGGAGGAGTAGAGCACCCACAGCGGGTGGTCGAAGGGGACCTGCTCGAAGACGGGTTCGGTGTCCGCGGCGGTGAGGGCGGACCAGTCGAGGGCGCCGTCGGGTGCGTCGGTGCCCAGCAGCGGGATGTGGACGACTGCGCGCAGGGTGGGCAGTTCGCGGCGCAGCTCGGCGACGGTGTCGGCGCGGTGGTGTTCCTTTCCGCCGTAGCGGTAGCCGTCGACGGTGAACAGGACGACGGGTTCGACCTGCTGGAACCGGTCGAGGACGCTGCGGGCGCCGAAGTCGGGGGCGCAGGAGGTCCAGACGGCTCCGACGGCAGCCGTGGCGAGGAAGGCGACGACCGCTTCCGGGATGTTGGGTAGGTAGCCGCTGACGCGGTCGCCGGGGTTGACGCCCAGTGCGCGGAGTTCGGCTGCGAGCGAGCCGACCCGGCGGCGGAGCTCGGACCAGGAGGTGGGGGTCTGGGTGTGGGTCTCGTCCACGTGAAGCAGGGCGGGCGCGTCGGCGCGCAGGGGGTCCTCGGCGGCGCGCAGCGCGTGTTCGGCGTAGTTGAGGGTGGCGCCGGGGAACCACTGGGCGCCGGGCATGGCGCGGTCGCCGATGACGGTCTCGTACGGGGTGGAGAACCGTACGTCGAACCATTCGGCGACGGCCTGCCAGAAGGTGTCCAGCTCGTCGACCGACCAGCGGTGCAGCGCTGGGTATCCGCCGTCGGCCGGTGCTCCGTGGCGCTCGGCCGCCCAGTTCTGGAAGCGGGTGACGGCCGCGGTCGCGATGCGGTCCGGGCCGGGCTGCCAGAGGGGGGCTTCGTCGGCTGCTGAGGTCATGGATCGGCTCCTGGCTTTCCGGGTACGCGGGTCAGCGCGGGTCGCGCGCACGTGCTGGGGTGTGCGCGTGAGGCGGCTTTCACGGACGATGCCATGTGATCGTCTTTCGCACCAGGGCCGCCCCTCCATGACCGCGTGTCCGGATATGTGGTCCGGCCACGCTTCGTGGCGCACGGCCGTGCGGTGGTCCGTGAATGAACGGAAGTTGAACAGAACCCGCTGCCGCGTCGCCTGGTGGCAGGGTGTGCCGCATGAACGGTCGTGACCTGGTGCGCTCGGTGAAGTCGGTGGGTTCGAAGCAGGGGCTGCGGGCGGTGCGCTCGGCGTGGCGGCGCTCGCGGCTGGACGCGCGGGCGCTGCCGTCGCGCGGTCCGGAGCGGGCGCGGGTGCCGGGGCCGCTGGTGGGGGCTGAGCCGGGGCCGGGCGGCGGTGTGGTGCGGTTCGCGCGCTCCGAGCTGAGTGTCCGGGTCGCGGTGGGGGGTGCGGTGTTCTGGGGGTGGGACGGGGCGGAGCCCTCGCCGTCGTACGCGCTGCCGGGGCCCGTTCCGGACGCCGATCCGCGGGCCGTTCTGGAGCCGGACAAGGACGGCGGGTGGCAGGTGGTGTCGGAGCGGCTGACCGTCGCGGTGTCCCGGCACGGGGCGGTGGAGCTGCGGACCCCCGGGGGCGTGGTGCTCCGTCGTGAGCTGCCGCCCCGGTGGTGGGAGCCGGTGGCGGGCGGGCCCGCGCGGTGGGTGCAGCGGTCCCGGGTCCCGGCGGACGCGCGGTTCTTCGGGCTCGGCGGGCGGGCGGCGGGTCCTCGGCTGCGGGACGGCGGGTACGGGCTGTGGAACACCGATCCGGGCGGCCGGTTCGGGCCCGGCGACGATCCGCTGTACGTGACGATGCCGGTGCAGCTGGTGGTGTCGGACGCGGGGACGCATCTGGTGTTCCACGACAACTCCTGGGCGGGGCGGGTGACGCTGCGCGAGGGCGAGGAGGGGGCCGGTTCCGGTCATGACCGTCCGGGGATGTCCGAGGTGCGGATGGCGGGCGGGCCGCTGCGCTGCTGGGTGGTGGCGGGCACACCGGCCCGGGTGCTTCAGGGCTGGACGGCGCTGACGGGCGCGCCGGCGTTGCCGCCGTCCTGGGCGCTGGGTGCGCAGCACGCCCGTTGGGGGTTCGGGAGCGGGCGGGAGGTGCGGCGGATCGTGTCGGGGTACCGGGAGCGGGGACTGCCGCTGTCCGTGTTGCATCTGGACATCGACCACTACGACGCGCACCGGGTGTTCACGGTGGACCGGGAGCGGTTCCCCGATCTGCCGGTGCTTGCGGAGGATCTGCGCGCGGAGGGGGTGCGGCTGGTGTCGATCGTGGATCCGGCGGTGCCCGCGGCTCCGGGTGACGCGGTGTTCGACGCGGGCCGGGCGGTGGGGGCCTCGGGTGCGTTCGTGCGGGATGCCGGGGGGCGGATCGTGCGCGGGGAGGTGTGGCCGGGTGAGTGCGTGTATCCGGACTTCACCGATCCGCAGGTGCGCGAGTGGTGGGGCGGGCTGTATGCGGAGCGGCTGGCGCAGGGGTTCTCCGGTGTCTGGCACGACATGAACGAGCCGGTGTCGTTCGCGGCGTTCGGCGACACGACGCTGCCCCGTTCGGCGCGGCACTCGCTGGAGGGGCGGGGCGGTGATCACCGCGAGGCCCACAACGTGTACGGACTGGCGATGGCGCGTGCCGGGTACGAGGGGCTCGCGCGGCTGCGCCCGGACGAACGCCCGTTCCTGTTCTCGCGTTCCGGCTGGGCGGGGATGCAGAGGTACGGGGGTACCTGGTCCGGTGATGTGTCGACGGGCTGGCCGGGGCTGCGGGCCTCGCTGGCGCTGGTGCTGGGCCTCGGGCTGTGCGGGGTGCCGTACTCGGGTCCGGATGTGGGTGGTTTCGACGGGTCGCCGTCGCCGGAGATGTATCTGCGGTGGTTCCAGCTGGGGGCGTACCTGCCGTTGTTCCGCACGCATGCGGCGATCGGCGCGGGGCGCCGGGAGCCGTGGGAGTTCGGGCCCCGGGTGCTCGATGCCGCGCGGGAGGTGATGGTGGAGCGGGAGCGGCTGCGCCCGTACTGGGTGACGCTGGCGCACCTGGCCCGGCTGACGGGTGCGCCGTACGCGCGTCCGCTGTGGTGGGGCGCGCCGGGTGACCGGGCGCTGCGGGACTGCGAGGACGCGTTCCTGCTGGGGGATGCGCTGCTGGTGGCGCCGGTGCTGGGACCGGGGGCCGGTGAGCGGACGGTGCGGCTGCCGCCGGGGCGCTGGTACGACACGGTGAGCGGTGCGGTGTACGAGGGGCCCGGCCGGGTGGTGGTCGAGGCGCCGTTGTCGCGGGTGCCGGTGCTGGCGCGGGCCGGGTCGGTGATTCCGGTGCGGGGTGCGGACGGCGGTCTTGAGCTGGAGGTGTGGGCTCCGGCGGAGGGGCGTGGGGGCGGCGGTTCGGTGGTCCGCGATCCGGGGGACGGCTGGGAGGAGGCGGTGGTCGAGCGGTACACGACCCGGCTGTTGGACGGGCGGGTGGTGGTGGAGCGGGACGGCGAGGAGGGGCTGGTGAAATATCCGGTGCGGGTCCGGGGGCTTTGACCTCGGTCAGCGGTAGCGGCCGGCGAACCAGGAACGGACGGCCTCCGTATGGAGGGGGAAGGCGAGCTCCTCGGGGGTGCGCAGGATCTCGTATCCGGAGGTCTCATCGGTGGGTGCGGACGGGGGAAGCGCGGCGGTCGGGCGCGGCGGGAGCAGGCCGAACAGGAGGAGGTGGCCGTCGGGTGAGCTGAGGGCGTCGGCGAGCCGGACGTCGTCGCGGTGGGCCTCGATGCCGGTCTCCTCGCGGAGTTCGCGCACGACCGCGTGCTTCCAGTCCTCGGCGTGGTCGACGAAGCCGCCGGGCAGGGCGCGTCCGCCGAGGCGGGGTTCGATGGTGCGGGTGATGACGACCAGTCCGGTGCCGGGCCGGCCGGTGACGGGGAGCAGGGCGACGGCGACCGGGAGTGGGTTGCGGTAGGCGGTGGCGCCGCAGACGGTGCACGTGCGGGGCCAGGCGTCCGGGGAGGCGAGGGCGGTGTACGGGGCTCCGCAGCTGCCGCAGTGGGAGCTTTTCACGGAACGCACCGGGCTCACCGGACTCACGCCGTTACCGTGCTGATCGGGATTCACGGGCTCGTCGGGGTTTCTCGTCGTCGCGGACACGCGCGGACTGTATCCGATCTCCTGTGCCGCACGGCCGCACTGATGGACGATGTGCTCATGACAGGTCTCGCTTCCGCTTTCCGTGTCCTCGCGGCCACTGCCGCCACCCTGCTCGCCGTCACCGCCGCCGCCCCGGTGGCACAGGCGAAGCCCGAGCCGAAGGCTCCCGCGGAGTTCGTCTCGCTGCGCGCGGTGGATCCCACGATCATCCAGGAGATGCGTTACCCCACCGGGCACGACTTCATGGGTGAACCGGTGGACGGCTACCGCGACCCCCTCTGCATCCTGACCCGGCCCGCCGCCCAGGCGCTGCACCGGGCCCAGCTCCGTCTGCTGCGCCGGGGCTACTCGCTCAAGGTGTACGACTGCTACCGGCCCCAGCGGGCCGTCGACCACTTCGTACGGTGGGCGAAGGATCTGGACGACGCGACCATGAAGGGCGAGTTCTACCCGCGGGTCGACAAGACCCGGCTGTTCGCCGACGGTTACATCGCGGAGAAGTCCGGCCACAGCCGAGGCAGCACCGTGGACCTGACGCTGGTGAGGCTGCCGGCCCGGCCCACCGCGCCGTACCGGCCGGGTCAGCCGCTGGTGCCCTGCTACGCACCGCGGGCCGAGCGCTTCCCGGACAACTCGATCGACATGGGAACCGGGTTCGACTGCTTCGACACCCTCTCGCACACGGACGATCCGCGAATCCAGGGAGTGCAGCGCGCCAACCGGCAGTTCCTGAAGAAGACGCTCGCCGACGCCGGATTCGTCAATCTGGCCGAGGAATGGTGGCACTACACCTTCGCACCGGAGCTGTTCCCCGACACCTACTTCGACTTCCCGGTGGCCCGGCGGTCCGTCGCGGGCCACTGAAACCGATAGGACGAACGGGCGACTGGGACCACCCCCGTGGGTTCCAGCCGCCCGTTCTTCTTCTCGGACGCGAACCGGCCGTATCCGGTTGCCGTTCCAGCCACTACCGTGCCCGTATGTCACAGCAGACGTTCGATTCGTACGAGGAGTTCTGGCCCTATTACGTCGCGATGCACTCCAGGGCAGCGACCCGCTGGGTCCATCTGACCGGAACCCTGACCGGTCTCGCCCTCACCGCCTACGGTCTGGCTCGCGGCCGCAAGAGGTACGTGGCGGCGCTGCCGCTGATCGGGTACGGGACCGCCTGGCCCGC
The DNA here is from genome assembly GCF_043200175.1 of Streptomyces sp. NPDC048462. Lineage (NCBI taxonomy): Bacteria > Bacillati > Actinomycetota > Actinomycetes > Kitasatosporales > Streptomycetaceae > Streptomyces > Streptomyces sp. NPDC048462. Next base: position 147,994 of record NZ_JBICXG010000021.1, on the reverse strand, counting down.
CCATTTCCTGATCGAGAAGAACAACCCGGCCTCCTTCGGGCATCCGGCCTGGTCACTGCGCGGCGACGTGCAGATGATCCGGATGATGCTGGCCGGCCGCGACCGGGAGCTCGCGGAGACGGCCGCCAAGTGGCTCGCCGCCGACAGCTGACCGTGGCACACTTCTGACGTTCCGTCAGATCCAGTGCTGGGGAGGGCCTTTGCCGCGCAAACGCATACCCGTGGTGGCCGGGTGGTTCACCGAGGACGGCGCCGGGGAGTTCCGGCTCCTGGGCACCCGCTGCCCGCTCTGCTCGTCGGTCTTCTTCCCCCGCCAGGACGGCTTCTGCCGCAATCCGGGCTGTCCGGGCGGCGAGCCGGTCGAGGTCCCGCTGTCGCCGCGCGGGACCGTCTGGTCGTACACCGACGGCCGCTACCGGCCGCCACCGCCCTATCCCAGCGACCCGGACGCGGCCTGGGAGCCGTACACGCTGGTGGCCGTGGAGCTCGCCGCCGAGCGGATGGTGGTGCTCGGGCAGGCCGCGCCCGGGGTCGGTGTGGCGGATCTGGCGGTCGGGATGGCGGTCGAGGTCGTGCCGGGGGTGCTGGGTCCGGATGCCGGCCCGGGCTCCGGCGCGGACGACGACGGCACGGTGTGGACGACCTGGCACTGGCGGCCGGTGGACACCGGCTCCGGCCACGCCGGCTCCGGGGGCGGTGCCCGATGATCGGGGACGTGGCCGTCCTCGGGGCCGGGATGCACCCCTGGGGCAAGTGGGGACGCAGCTTCGTCGAATACGGCAGGGTGGCGGCCCGCGAGGCGCTGGCCGACGCCGGCATCGGCTGGCCGGAGGTGCAGTCCGTGGTCGGCGCGGCCACCGTGCGCGGCGGATATCCGGGCTACGTGGCCGGGGCGACGTTCGCGCAGGCGCTCGGCTGGCAGGGTGCCCGGGTCACCAGCGTGTACGCGGCCTGCGCCTCGGGGGCCCAGGCCGTCGGCACCGCCAGGGCGCAGATCCTGGCCGGCCTGGCGGACGTGGTGCTCGTGGTGGGGGCGGACGCGGCGCCCAAGGGGTTCTTCGCCCCGGCGGGCGGCGACCGGCCCGACGATCCGGACTGGCTGCGCTTCCGGGTGCTCGGCGCGACGAACCCCGCGTACTTCGCCCTGTACGCCCGTCGTCGGATGGCGGTGCACGGGGACACCCCGGAGGACTTCGCGCTGGTCAAAGTGAAGAACGCGGCGGCCGGTGCCCTGAACCGTAACGCCCGCTACCGGGCGCCCGTCACCGCCGAGCAGGTCGCGGCGTCCGCGGTGGTCGCCGACCCGCTGCGGCTGCTCGACATCTGTGCCACCTCCGACGGAGCGGCGGCGCTGGTGCTGTCCAGCATCGAGTTCGCCCGGCGTCACGGGGCCGCGGATCCGGTCCGTATCCGTGCCGTCTCGACCGTGACGCCGACGTATCCGAAGGCGGTGCTCGATCTGCCGGACATCGCCACCGATTCGGCGGTCGCCGCGGAACCCGCGACGGAGAGTTTCCGTGCCTCGATCGCGCGCGCGGCGTACGAGGAGGCGGGGATCGGGCCCGCAGACCTCTCACTGGCGGAGGTGTACGACCTGTCCACGGCGCTGGAGCTGGAGTGGTACGAGGACCTCGGGCTGTGCCCGCCGGGTGAGGGTGCCGCGCTCCTGCGGGCCGGGGCGACGGCGCTCGGCGGGCGCGTCCCGGTGAACCCGAGCGGCGGTCTGGCGTCCTTCGGGGAGGCCGTGCCCGCGCAGGCGATCGCCCAGGTCTGCGAGCTGACCTGGCAGTTGCGCGGCGCGGCGGGCGAACGTCAGGTGGAGGGGGCACGCGCCGGAATGACCGCGAACCAGGGACTGTTCGGCCACGGCTCGGCGGTCGTCGCGGTCCGCTGACCCGCCGCCCGGACGCTCGGGGCGCGGCACCGCCCCCTGTCCGCGGGGGCAGGTGCCGCGCTCCGCCGGTGCGGGCCCGTCAGGTCGTGGCCGGTTCGCGGGCTGCGTCCACGCGGGCCAGCGCGTGTTCGACGACGGCCACCAGCACGTCCCGTACCGACGAGCGGTCCCGGGCGTCGCACACGAGCAGCGGCACCTCCGGGTCCAGGTCGAGTGCCGCCCGTACCGTCGCGGTGGGGAACCGGTCGGCTCCCTCGAAGCAGTTGACGGCGACGGCGAAGGGGATCTTCCGGCGTTCGAAGTAGTCGACCGCCGCGAAGCTGTCCTCCAGGCGCCGGGTGTCCGCGAGGACGACCGCGCCCAGCGCGCCCTGGGCGAGTTCGTCCCAGAGGAACCAGAACCGGTCCTGCCCCGGGGTGCCGAAGAGGTACAGCACCAGGTCCTCGCGGAGGGTGATCCGCCCGAAGTCCATCGCCACCGTCGTGGTGGTCTTCCCCTCGACCCCTTCCAGGTCGTCGACGGGACGTCCCGCCTCGGTCAGCCTCTCCTCCGTTCGCAGCGGCCTGATCTCGCTGACCGCTCCCACCATGGTCGTCTTGCCCACTCCGAAGCCGCCCGCCACCAGGATTTTCAGGGTAACGGGCTCCACGGGCCGCCTGCTGCGGCTAGAGCGCCCGAAGGCCATTGATCACCTCGCGAAGAATGTTCACGTCCGGCAGCTCGGCCGGCGGAACGGGACGGGTCACATGCACCAGCTCGTCCTCGACGAGATCACCGACCAGCACCCGGACCACCCCGACGGGGAGGTCCAGACCGGCCGCGAGCTCGGCGATCGACTGGGGCATGCCGCTGCACAGTTCGACGATCTCCACGTGTTCCGGGGAGAGCATCTGGTCCCGGCCGGGATCGTCGGCCGCGGGTTCGGGGACGACGATCGCGATCAGGTCGAGACGATGACGGGAGGCGCTGCTGGTACGGCCCCGCGTCATCGCGTACGGACGGACGACCGGCCCCGCGTCGGCGTCGTACCAGCGCGAGGACTGCGGACCGCCGGGGGCGGCGGGGGTACGGGAGGAGTCGGCGCTCATGCCATCCACTCACCCTCCGGAGGTCAGACCGGTCGTCCGGGGGGAGTTGGCCAGGTGGGCGCCCACTCGCTTGACCATCAGCGTCATCTCGTACGCCACCTGCCCGACGTCCGAGTCGGAGTCCGCGAGCACGGCCAGACAGCTGCCGTCGCCTGCCGCTGTGACGAACAGGAACGCCTCGTCGAGCTCGACGACGGTCTGGCGGACCCGCCCGGCGTCGAAGTGCCGCCCGACGCCCTTGGCGAGGCTGTGGAACCCGGAGGCCACGGCCGCCAGGTGTTCACCGTCCTCCCTGGTGAGGTCCTTGGACGCACCGGTGGGGAGTCCGTCGCTGGAGAGCACCAGCGCCTTGCGGATGCTGGCCACCCGCGCGACGAGTTCGTCGAGGAGCCAGTTGAGCTCGCCGGACCCCTGGCCCGCTGAGTCGAGTGCTGCGGCGTTCGGTGCGGTCATGGACCGTCCCCTCCCGGAGTGGTTCCTTGTGCTGTGTCGCCGGGGCCGGTCACGTCCTCGGCGTTCTGCTGGCGGCCGCGCTGCCAGCCGCGCTGGAGCGACGCCATGCGGCTGCGTACCTCATCGGCGTCGCGCTCGATGTCCTCCACGGTCTCCACCGGGTCCGGCTCCGCGGTGCGGCCGGCGGATCCCTCGCGGAGCTGCGGGGCGAGACTGGCCTGCCGCACCCTGCGGGGCAGCCCGCCGATCGTCCCGGAGCCGGGCACGGTGTTCCAGGGCGCCGGCGAACGGGGGGCCGGCACCGACGGCGTGACTGCCGCAGGTGCGGCGGGCTCGGTGCGGGGCCGGAAGCCGTTGTTCTGCCTGATCTCGGCGGGACGGACACGGTCGGCGGACCGGACGGGTCCGGACGCCGGGCGCGTGGCCTCCGAGTCGGTTGCCGTGGGGTGGGCCCGGCCCGCCTCGTCGATCCGGCGGCCCCGGTCCGTGATCAGGGTCGGCGGTTTGCGGCGGGGCAGCGGCCTGACGCCGTCGGGGCGCAGTTCCCGCACCCCGTCGGCGTCGGCGATCTGGTCGGCGGCCTGCTGGTGCTGGTCGCGGTCGCCGTCGCGCCGGAGCTCACGGGCCCGGAAGATGCCGCCGCGTTCGCTCTCGGTGTCCTCCAGGTCGGACACACCGTCGAGTACGGGGTCGGGCCCGGCGACGGCTTCGAGTACCGGGTCGCGGGTGAAGTCAATGGGGCCGAGCGGGCCTTCGAGCTCGACCGGTCCGTCCAGCAGCGCCGGGTCCGCGAGGCCGGTGGGCACCGGTGAGAGGCCGCCGGTCCTGCCGCCCTGGGGACGGCCGCCGTCGGGGCGGTCGAACGCGTCGCCGCCGTCCTGGCCGCCGCCCGTGCCGGAACCCGTGCCGCGGCCCTTGCCGCCGGCCGCCCCGCCGCCCGGACCGCCGGCGATGGCCTTCTCCGACCTGCGGTCGAGGCGGAATCCGGTGCCGTGCGCCTCCGGGGCGTCGGTGAGCAGCGCGGCCGGGATGAAGACGACAGCCGTGGTGCCGCCGTAGGGCGAGGTCTGGAGCGACACCCTGACGTTCTGCCGCTGGGCCAGCCGGCTGACCACGAAGAGGCCGAGCCGGTCGGTGTCGGACAGTTCGAACTCGGGTGTCTCCGCGAGCCGGAGGTTGGCGTCCAGCAGGAGCTCCGGGGGCATGCCGAGCCCCCGGTCGTGGATTTCGAGGGTGAACCCGTTGGCGACGCGTTCGCCGTGGACCTGGACCGCCGTGTGCGGGGGCGAGAACACCGTGGCGTTCTCCAGGAGCTCGGCTATCAGGTGGGTGAGGTCGGCGACGGCCGGTCCGCCCACGCCGATCCTCGGCAGCCTGCGGACCTCGACCCGTTCGTAGTCCTCGACCTCGGCGACCGCGGCGCGCACCACGTCCATCAGCTGGATGGGCTTGCGCCACTGCCTGGACGGGGCGGCTCCCGACAGGATCACCAGGCCCTCGGCGTGGCGCCGCATGCGGGTGGTGAGGTGGTCGAGGCGGAACAGGTCCGCGAGCTCCTCGGTGTTCTCGGTGCGGCGCTCCATCGTGTCCAGGAGCGTCAGCTGGCGGTGCAGCAGCACCTGGTTGCGGCGGGCGAGGTTGACGAACACCTCGGACACGCCGCGGCGCATGTCCGCCTGCCGGACGGCGGCCTCGACGGCGGCGCGCTGCAGGATGTTGAGGGCCTGTCCGACCTGGCCTATCTCGTCGCGTTCGTAGTTGAGCTGCGGGGACTCGGTCTCGACGTCGATGTGTTCGCCCGCGGCGAGACGGCGCATCACGCTCGGCAGGCGCACCCCGGAGACCTCGTGGGCGTCCTTGCGCAGGCGTGAGAGGTCGCGGATGAGTTCGCGGCCGATCCGTACGGAGACGAAGACCGAGACGAGCAGGGCCAGGAATCCCAGTACGCCGGCGACGCCCGCCTTGATCAGGACCCCGTAGCCGGCGGGCCTGCCGCGGTCCTGGAAGCGGTTGTTCATCTCGGTCGAGTCGTTCGCCAGCCGGTCCAGGACCGGCGGGGCGGCCTCCTGCCAGCGTGCGGCGTCCAGCTCGCGGGGGTCGTGGGTGGGCCCCTGGGCGATGAGCTTGTCCTCGGCCGAGCGCAGGGGCTCGCTGTCCGGGCTCTGCCAGTACTGCTGGACGCGGCGGCGCTCGGAGGCGGGGAGCGCTTCCAGGTTGACCTCGTACAGCAGCTCGCGTTTGGCGATGAGGTCGGAGATCTGGCGGAGTTCGGGGGCCGTCAGCCGTCCCGCGAGGAGCCCCGACGCCGCGAGCGCGTCTTCCTGGGAGAGCATCTCCCGGGCCCGCGACATGCCGGCCAGGGCGCGGACCTGCTTGTCCATCGACACGTTCTCCATGACGTGGAGGCCGGTCAGGAAGCGGTAGCAGGGGTCGATGAGACCGTTGTAGTACTCCATCGCCTTGGCCCGGCTGATGGTGCGCTTGTCCACGGAGTCACGGAGCGACCTCAGTCCCTCGACGGCGCCCAGGATGGAGCTGAGCTGGGTCTCGTCCTGCGGACGCAGTGCGTCGCGGATGTCCTTCTGCCGTGCGCTGTTGTTGACCTGGTCCACGACCCGGTCGGTGGCGGCGCGCTGGCGGCGCAGGACCGGCAGGGCGTCGGAGGCGCGCGGGTCCGCGAGGTAGACGAGAGTCTGTCTGCGCTCGTTCTGGACGACCCGGACGGTGTCCTCCAGGGGGTGGCCGATCTTCTCCACCACAGCGCTCGCGCTCATCAGCTGACCGGCCTCGCGGCCGGTCAGATAAGTGGCGAAGCCCCATAGCGCGGTGAGGGAGACGAGCGGCACAAGCAACAAGGCCACGATCTTCCTGCGGATGGACTTCCCGCGAAAGCGCATGGCCTCCCCCAGCTCGTCCCCGCAGGGCGGTGATGGTGTTCCGTCAACAAACGGCGCGAGCCTACTACCGACGCCCGGACAACTCGAAGGCATGTCCGGGCGATTTTCGGCCGCCTTACTGGGAGTTGACCATGAGTTGTCCCGGTATTCCAGGAGATGGAATTCGTGAAAGCGACAGAAGAGACCAGCCAGAGCCACACATTCTTCCCCACGCCAGTTGGCTGGAATTCTTCGTTCCGTGACGGTTCGGGGGAATCTTCACAGCGCGGTACTCGTCTGTCTGTACGGGGGTAGGGGGACTGCAGGGGCGTATTCGGCAGGTGAGGGCGGCTCGTCCGCGTAGAAACCACCCATGCCGGGCAGCAACCCTGAAGTCGGACAGTGGTGGGGAGTTGAAGGTCCTTGGACACGGAAGAGCGTCGTGGCGCTGCCAGGTCGGCGCGGGGCCGCCCGGAGATTCCGCGGCAGCCGCTCTGGGTGGAGGAGCCGGCGCTGCGGCGGCGGATGCCGGACCCGGTGCGCACAGCGGCGGTACGGGCCGTTCTGATCCTGTCGCTGACGGTCATCCAGGCGATGGTGGCGTTCCTGTCCACGATGACAGGATCCTGGCTGGCCTTCCCGATGGTGCTGAGCAGCGTGGCGAGCACGGTGGGCGCGACCTGGTCGGTGCTGGATGTGTGGGTCACCCGGCAGGTGTGGAACCAGCGCAACGGTGTGGTCTCGATGCCGAGCAGCTCCGCCCGGCAGCTGCGCCGCGAGCGGCGCAGGGCGAGGCGGGCCGCCCGGACGGCACAGCGGGACGGGGCGCGGATACGACGCCGCTCCGCGGACCGCAGGCTGTCCCGGGCCTGAACGACCCGCGCCTGAACACCCGCGTCGGGGGGGGGGGGGGGGGGGGGGGGGGGGGGGGGCGCGGCGCCCCGGCGGGGGGGGGGGGGGGGGGGGGGGGGGGGGGGGGGGGGGGCCGCCCCCGGCGGGGGGGGGGGGGGCCGCGGGGCGGGGGGG
>NZ_JBICXG010000021.1:128404-140647 GCF_043200175.1 Streptomyces sp. NPDC048462 | reverse complement strand
GCCCCCGCCCCCGCCCCCCCCCCCCGCCCCGCCGCGCCCCCGGGCCCCCCCCCCCCCCCCCCCCCCCCCGCCGGGCGGCCCCCGGGGGGGGGGGCGCGCCCCCCCCCGACGGTCCCCGCGGCTCGCTTCGGCCGGGTCAGCCGGTCTCGGTCTCCGCCGCCTCGGTCCGGCCCGGGAGGGCGTCGGGCGCCGGTGCGCCGCGCTTGAACATGCGGGTGGCGGTGATCTCTCCGTGCACGGTCTCGGCGCCGGGATCCTGCTGCGGCAGCCCGGGGCGCAGATGCTCCTCGACGCTGATGTACTTCAGCCCGGCCCGCAGGTCCGCGTCGTTGCGCAACCTGATCACCAGCGGGAACTCGGCGAGTGCCGTCGTGTCGAACAGGCCGGTGGTGTAGAGCAGTTGTACGCCGAGCGCGTCCGATACCGCTCGCTGGAGCTCCAGCAGATAGGTGGCGTTGGCGCGGCCGATGGGGTTGTCGAGGAAGAGCGTGCCCGCGTGGTGACGCTGCTGCCGGTCGCGGCCCCGGTCGTTGCTGCGCAGTGCGGCCATCGTGCAGTACAGGGCGATGGCGGCGGTCAGCAGCTGACCGCCGGAGAAGACGTCACCCATCTGCCCGACGGGTACGCGCTCGGCGCGCAGCACCGCGTCCGGCTTGAGGATCTCCACGGCGATGCCCTTGGGCTCCAGTGCCGCCTGCACGCCCCGCAGCAGCAGGGACATGCCGTCGCGGCGCAGGTCGGAGTTCTTCTTCAGGGCCGCCTTGGTGGCCTCGTCGATGACCTCGCCGAGCCGTTCGGTCAGGGTGGCCTGGTCGGGCTCCTCGAAGCGGATCCGGAGGAACTCCTGCCCGGACCACTCCCCCAGGCCCTCGGGCAGCCGGGAGAGGCGCTGGGCGGAGCGCAGCGTGGTGAGCGCGGATTCGACCAGGCCGCGCAGCCGGTCGACGATGGAGTCCCGGTTGCGTTCCAGCTGGGTCAGCTCGTCGGTGAGGACCCGCAGCCTGGGGGCGAAGGCGATGGCCCACTTCTCCGCGTGCTCGGGCAGGGCAGCGGCCGGGAGTTCCCGGATCTGCTGGCGGGCCGGGGTGCGGACCTGTTCGTAGCGGGTGGAGTTGGCGTGCCGGACCAGTACGTCGCTCGCCTCCCGCACGGCCGCTTCCGCGGTGGAGAGGTCGGCGGCGCAGCCGCGCAGTGAACGGCGGGCCTCGGCGGCGGACTGCCGGGCCTCGTCGAGGCTGCCGGGGTACGGCTCGGGGGTCCCGGGCTCGTCGTCGCCGTGGTCCCTGAGGAGGTCGCGCAGGAGGGTGGCGGTCTCGTCGAAGCCGCCTGCCGAGTCCTCGGCGGTGCGGTGGGCGTGCAGCAGCTCGGCGTGGGCGGCCCTCGCGGTGTCCAGGGACGCGGTGGCGGAGGCCAGCTCGGCGGTGGCGGTGCGCAGGAGGGTCTGGGCCTGTCCGGCGTCGGCGGGGACCTGTGCGTCGGGGAGCTCGGTGTGGAGGTTCTCGCCGTCGGCGGGGGCCAGCCGCTCGGCCTCGCCGCGCAGCCGGCCGAGCTGCTCGCTGGCGGCCGAGGCGCGGGTCTCCAGGAGCTGGACGAGGGACTCGGCGCGGGCGGCGGCCGCCTGCCGGGAGGGGCCGTCGGCGCCGTCCGTTCCTTCCAGGAGCTGGGCGGCCCGGGTACGGACCTTGTTGGTCAGCCGGTCCAGCTCGGCCAGGGCGGCGCTCTCGTCGCTCTCGGCGCGGGCCTGTTCGGCGCGCAGGTCGGCGCCGACTCCCACCTTCTCGTAGAGCTGGGACGCTGCCCGGTAGGCCTCGCGCAGGGCCGGCAGCGCCCGGCGCGGGGCGTCCGTCCCGGGCTCGGGGAGGTGCTCGGGCGCACCGGCGATCTCGGCCCGTTCGGCGCGCAGGGCGCGGGCGGTGCGGCGGGCGTCGTCGGCGGCGCGCTGGGCGGCCCTGCGGTCCTCGTCGGCGGCTCTGGCGCGGTCCAGGCAGACGGTGGCGCGGGCCTCGGACTCCGCGGCCTCGTCGGCCAGTTCGCGGAGCTTGGCCTGCCAGCCCGCGCGTTCGCGGAGGCGGAAGGCGAGTCCGGCCAGCGCGTCGGCGGCCCGGCGGGCGCGCTGGGCCGCTTCCTGGCGCTCGTCCCGGACCCGGGCGGTGTCCGAGGCGGACTCGTCGGCCTCGGCGCGTACGGTACGGGCTTCCGCGAGTGCGGCCTCGGCCGTCTCGGCGGCGGTACGGGCGGTCCCGGCGGCCTCCGCGAGTTCGGCGAGCGTGCCGGGCGGGCAGTCGCCCCGCCAGGAGCCGATCCGGGCGGCGAGCGAGCGGTCGGCGGTGAGCCGGGCCGCGAGGGTGCGGATGTCCTCGTCGCGGGCGGCGGCCCGGCTCCTGAGCGCGTGGCGCTCCTCGTCGGCGGCGTGCTCGTCGTGCATGGCCGGGTTCGGCGGGACGAGGAAGACCCCGGAGGCATCGTCGTCCGCGCCGGTGCCGGGCGCCGGGACGGGCGCGAGCAGGGCGGCGGCGGTGCCGACGGCCACGGCCGAGCGCGGCAGCAGGGCGGCGGCGGCGAGCACCTCACGGGCGCGGGTGTGCGCGTCCGGGTCGGTGATCACGACGCCGTCGACGAGTTCGGGCCGGGCCGCGAGCACGGACGCGTGGTCGGCCGGGTCGACGGCCTGGGCGAGATAGCGCCAGCCGGGCAGGGCGGGAATGCCGTGCTCTCCGAGGTACTCGACGGTGGCGAGGACGTCGGGGCCGGGCGGCAGGAGTCCGCCGTCGCCGAGCGCGCCCAGGATGCGGGAGTCGTCGGCGGCCGCGGTGCGCAGTTCGAAGAGGCGTCGCTCCGCGGTGCCGACGGCCTGGTCGAGGAGCTCGCGGAGCTCCTCGGCGTTGCGGTCGAACTCGGCTGCGGTGAGCGGTTGTTCCGCCGGGCGGGCCCGGTCGGCGGTGACGGTGTGGGCGCCGTGCGCCGCCGGTTCGGCTCCATCGGCGCCAGGAGCGGTGGCGGGCCCCTCGGCGTCGGGGGCTTCCTGCTGCGGTCCCTCGTCGCCGACAGCGGCCTCCGTTCCGGATTCGGGTCCGGCCGCGGCCCGTCGTGGCCTGGGTACGCCGCCGCTCTGCGCCGCGGGCAGGCCGAGCAGGTCCGCGAGGCGGTGCTCGGCGGCGATCGACTCGGCGGCCCTGAGCTCGGCCTCGTAGGCCTGTTCGGCGGCGCGCGCGCCGTCGGAGGCACGCGCCGCGGCGAGTTCGGCGCGGCTCTCGGTGGCCGCCGCCTGCCGGGAGCGGTCCGCCGCGGACCCGGCGGCCTCGCGCGCGGTGTCCCAGGCGGCCACCGCGGACTGCTCGGCGTCGTTCGCGGCGAGGGCCGCGCGGGCGGGGTCCGCGTTGGGCGCGGTGTCGTCGAGCCAGCCCGCCCGTACCGCTTCGGCGGTCTCCTGCTCGACCTCGGCGAGGCGCTGGCGCAGGTGGCCGGCCTCGCTGCGGGCGCGCTGGGCCTCGGTGGCGGCCGTGGTGGCGTCGCGGTGTGCGGCCTCGCCCGAGCTCTGAAGGGTCTCGGAGCGCTCCTCCTCCTCGTTGGCCACGCTCTCGCCCGCCTCGGCGGCGGTGTGCAGGGCCCGTACGAGATCGGCCGCCGCGGTGGCGCGGGCGGCCAGCGCCGGGGCGGCGTCGCGCTCGGCCTCGCGGATCGCGACGGCGACGCGCGCGGCGCGGTCGGCGGCGGCGCGGTGGCGCAGTACGGCCTCGGCCGCCTGCCAGGCGGAGTGCAGGGTGCGGGCGTCGACCAGCTCCTTGCGCTGGGCCGCGGCGCTCTTCTCGGCCGATGTGAGGGCCAGGGAGGCGTGGCGGTAGGCGAGTTCGGCGGCGATCAGGTCGGCCCGGCCGCGGGTCTCCTCGGCGCCGGTGACGGTGTGGGCGGCGCCGGTGACCTGCTGGGCGAGCTCTGCGGTGCGGCCGCGCTCAAGGCCGGCGCGGGCGGAGAGCCTGCGGGCCAGAGTGCGGGTGCGGCGTTCGGCGCCGGCGTGGATGTCCCGGGTCCGCGAGCGCGTTCCGGCGGCCTCCACGATGCGGCCGAGCAGATCGACCGAGCCGGCGGTGAAGTCGCGCTCGGCGGTGAGTTCGGCGCGGCGGCCCAGCTTGTTGCCGAAGCCGCTGACGAGGTCGGCCAGGCCGTCGGTGTCGCGGGTGTCGGTGACGGCGCGCAGCAGCAGGTCGGTGAAGTCGGAGTCCTTCTTGACGGCGAAGAGTCCTGCGGCCTCTCCTTCGTCGGCATTCATCTCACGCTGGTAACGGAAGAGTTCGGGGTCGAGCCCGAGGTCTCCGAGGTGCTCGTTCCAGCGGTCGTGGATCTCTTCCCAGTGCACGTCGAGGTGCTGGTAGAACTTGCCCGACTCGGTGAGCGCGTCGCGGAAGCCCTTCATGGTGCGGCGCCTGCCCCGGGCACCGGAGACGCCTTCGGCGGGACGGCCCACCGAGGTCGCCTCGGCCACCGGCAGCGAGTCGAGGCTGAGTCCGGGGCCGGGCCGGAAGGAGTACCAGGCCTCGGCGAACTTCCTGGGGTCGTTGGAGACCTGGCGGCCACGCCATTCGCTGACCTTGCCGACGACGACGTACTCACCGGTCAGGGTGTGCTGCCACTCCAGCGCCACATGCCCGCAGTCCTCGGCGAGCAGGAACTTGCGCAGTACGCCGGAGCTGGCGCCGCCGAGGGTGTTGCGGTGGCCGGGCAGCATCACCGAGAAGATCAGCTTCAGCAGGACGGACTTGCCGCCGCCGTTCTCCAGGAAGAGCACTCCGGCGGGGGCCGGGCGGCGCGGCGGGCCGACCGGCTCCTCCTCGAAGAACTCCGCCTGCGCCGGTGCGGGGTGGGGCACGGGCTCGCCCACCCCGCGCAGGTCAAGCACGGTGTCGGCGTAGCGCGCACCGGCAGGCCCGATGGAGTAGAGGCGGACCCGGGACAGCTCGTACATGGCGGCGGACTCTCGTCGTTCAGGCGGCGGGAAGGAGACGTCGGTGGCGGGGCAGACACTGCGGTGGCCGGGCTCGGCGGTGGGGCCGGTCAGCCGTGGAAGGGCCGGTCAGCTGTGGAACGGCAGTCCGGCGTCGGCCGCCAGCTCCAGGTCGTCCGGATCGGGTGGCGGCAGCAGCGTCGCCGATCCGTCGGTGACCGGTACCACTCCCAGTTCCAGCAGTTCGGCCATGGCGGCGCTGCCTGCCATGTCGCGGACCTGGAGCTGGTAGCGGGCCGTGGTGCGGAAGGCGCCGCCCGCGTCGTCCCCGGTGCGCTGGAGGAAGCCGGAGTCGGTGAGGAATGCGACGGCCTTGCCGACGATGCCGGTGGTGGATCCGGCCAGCCGTCTGGCGTCCTTCGTCGCCCCGGTGGAGCTGCGCCGGGCGTAGATCCGCCAGCCCGCCTCCAGGCCGGGGGCGTCACTGGCCGGGTCGGTGTTGTCGCCGTGCTCGTCGGCGCGCTCCTCCAGCCGGTGGCACGCCTGGCGTACGAAGGCGTCGACGCCGTTGACGGTGATCCGGCCGATGTAGGCGTCGTCGGCGAGGTCCTCGGGGCGCGGGAAGGCCATCGCGGCGACGGCCAGGTGGGCGAGGCCGTGCAGGAAGCGGTCGGCGGAGTCCGGCGAGGCCCGGCGGGCGTAGTCGCCCATGCGCACGGCGAAGACCGAGTCCTCGCCCGCCGTGACGGCCATGCCCGCCCGGGTCGAGACCTCCAGCACGATGAGGCCGAGCCCGGTGGCGACGGCGTCCGCGAGGCGGCCGAAGGCGGGCTCCTCCCGGTAGCGGCGCAGCAGTTCGGCGTACTCGGCGTCGCGGGCGGGCAGCAGCTTGGGCTGGAGCCCGAACGCGACGAGCCGGGCCGCGTCGGCGGCGTCGGCCGGGGTGACCGGGGCGGGGGCGGACGGCGGGGCGGACGCGATCCGGTCGGCGGGGTAGGCGGCGCTCTGCTCGCTCCACGCGTCGGCGTGCTCTGCGCGGTGGTCGCTCACGACGGGCGCTCCTTGCTGCGGACGGACTTCGGTACGGGACGGACGGGGTGCGGTGCGGGACGGACGGGGTGCGCGGACTGCGCTGCGGGGTGGCGGGGCTCCGGCGGCGGATGAGCGCCTCGGCTGCGCCCCGCTCCCGCCCCTGCCTCCGCGCGGTGGGCGGAGGCGGGACCCGGCGCTCTCACGCCGCCTCCGTGCGGTCCGCGGCCATGCCGGCCGCGTCCAGCAGGGCGGTGCCCACGATCAGGTCCGCGCCGCCGAACTCGGGGTCCTCCAGCTGGGTGCCGTCGTCGACGGAGAAGAGCAGGCGGCGCTCGCCCTGCCGGTAGGCGGTGCCGACCGGGGGGCTCGCCGCGTGCACGGCGAGCAGCGCGACCAGGTAGGGCAGGTCCGCGTCGCGTCGTCTGGCTTCGGCCAGCAGCCCGGAGAGGCGGCGCGGCGCGTCGGGCTCCAGATCCAGCAGCTGCATGGCGCTCGCCAGCTGTTCCTCGCTGAACCGGCTGTCGGCCGGGGTGGCGATCAGGTCGGGTTCGGGCATCTCGGCGCCCAGGTGTTCGCGCTCCAGCGGCGGGGTCAGCAGCAAGTCGACCAGATCGCCCATCCGCACCGAGGTGGGGGTGCGCAGTCCCGCGCCGTGGGCGAAGAACGCGTCGGTGGCGCGGATCGACTGTTCGACGGGCAGGGGCAGCAGCGGCGCCAGCAGTTGTCCGTAGAGGTCGAGGCCGGTGCGGGCGGCCGGTGCGGCGAACGCCTGCCGGTCCTGCTCGGCGCGGAACAGCGGCCCGGCCTCCAGCAGTCGGGACTGCAGCTGGGTGTGGCGGCGGATGCAGTCCTTGACGATGTCGACGAGCTCGGCGGCGCGCCGCTTGTGCTCGGGTTCCTCGGCCTCGTCGCGGGCCTTGCGGATGTTGGTGAGGATGGCGTTCTCGTGGCGGTAGCGGTCGGCCACGTGGTCCAGCGCCTCGGTGATCATGTCGGGCACGGCGTTGAGCCAGTCGACCGCCCGGACGTTGCGCCGGGTCGCGTCGAGTGTCTTGCGGAGGGTCTCCGCGTACTGCACGGTCCGGTAGCGGGCCTGCTCGGCGGCGAGCTGGGCGTCGGCGAGGCGGCCGCGGCTGATCAGGACCTCCAGCTTCACCTCGGCGGCGATCTGGGCGCTGGTGACGTCCGTGTCGAGGGCGCCGACCAGCACGTTGACCGCCTCGTCGGTGGCCCGCAGGTAGACGCTGCCGCCGTAACCGGGGACTTCCTCGATCAGCTTGAAGTCGTAGTCGCGGCGGACGTACGTGCCGTCCGGCCCGAAGGTGCCGTAGACGGCCCGGAAGCCTCGGTCCACGCTGCCGACGTTGATCAGGTTCTCCAGCACCCAGCGGGCGACCCGCTCGTGCTCGGCGGCCGGGCGGCGCGGGGCCTGTGCGGCGACACGCGGGAGCAGTCTGGCCACTATCTGGTCGTGGTCCGCACCGGTGTCGAAGTCCATGTTGAGCGTGACGTGGTCGATCGCGGCGAGCGCCACCTCGGCCATCGCGTAGACGCTGTACTCACCGGCGAGGTTCGCCTTGCGCACGTCGAGGTCGTGCAGCGGCGCCGTGCAGGCGAGGGCGCGCAGGCGCCGCGAGAGCCCCTCGTCGGCGGCCGGGCCCGGTGCGGGCCGGGGCCCCGCGCTGAGCTGGGGCGCAGCGTTTTCCGTGTAGGCAGGCGAAGTCACGCTGCACAGATTAGGTCCTCGCACTGACAACGGTCGAAACGGCGCAGAAGCGGCTGGTTGCCCCGGAGTCGGTCACGCCCTGCCGGGCGGCTCCACGGGACCTGGGAGGTGTCGTGCCACGGACAGTTCGCGGTGCCGCGCCGCGCGCCCCCGACGCGCAACGCCCCGCTGTTCACAGCCCGGTCAGACGGCGGACGCGTCCGGACCGATCCTGCTGCGTACGGCTGTCTGCACCTCGGCCTCCTCGGCCGGGTCGGCGGCCAGCCGGCGCAGCCGTTCGGCCACCCTGATGTCGCCGGTCTCCGCGTGGCGTGCGGCGACTTCCCGGGTCGTCTCCTCGCAGTCCCAGAGGCACTCGACGGCGAAACCGGTGGCGAAGGTGGGGTCGGTGGCGGCGAGTGCGCGGGCCGCTCTGCCCCGCAGCTGGGAGGAGGACGTCTCCCGGTAGACGTGGCGCAGGACGGGGGCGGCGCAGGCGATGCCCAGCCGTCCGGTGCCGTCGACCAGGGTCCACAGCCGGAGGGCGTCGGGCCCGTCGCCGCGTACGGCCTCGCGCAGGGCGCCGAGGACCAGCGAGGCGTCCTGCGCGCCGCCTCGGCCGGCCAGTACCCCGGCCGCCGATGCGCCGAGCGCGTCGGGCCGCCGGGCCCATCGCCGGGCACGGTCGACGGCCGCCTCCCCGCACATCCGCTCGAAGGCGGCGACGGCCGCGTCGGCGACCGTGCGCGAGGAGCTGACCGCCGCGGCCTCGATGAGGTCGAGAACGACCGGATCGCGGGCCTCGGCCAGGTAGTGCAGGGCGGCGCACCGGGCGCCGTCGGGACCGCTGCGGGCGGCCTCGACGATCACGGGCCGGTCTTCCGGTCCCGCGACGGCGGAGAGGCAGCGGGCGGCCGGTACGTGGAGGTGGCTGCCTCGGTCGAGCCCCTGTTGGGCCCAGTCGAAGACGGCCTGGACGCTCCAGCCCGGCCGGGGTCCGCCGGGTCGCATCTGCCGCTGCCAGCGGTCGAACGAGCCCTGTTCGGAGGCGGCCCGGACCCGGGCGCCGACCTCTTCGCGCGGATCGTCGGCCCAGAGCCGCCAGGGCCGGGGCTCGAAGGCGTCGCGCACGGTGGTGGCCAGCTCGGCGGAGCCCTCGGGGTCCGTGGCGAAGCGGGCGAGCACGGGCAGGGCCAGGGACCGCAGGCCGGCGTCGTCGTCGCGCAGGGCCAGCTCGTCCAGGGCCCAGGCCCAGTTGGAGCCGGTCGCGGCGTACCGACGCAGCAGGGCCAGGGCGTCGTCTCGTCCGTAGGAGGCGAGGTGGCCGAGTACGGCGAGGGCGAGCCCGGTCCGTGACTCGTCGGTGTCCAGGTGGTCGTCGGGATCGAGGAGGTGCCGCTCGATCTCCTCGATGCCGCCGTCGAGGTCGAGGTAGAGGCGGGCGTAGTAGAGGGAGCGGTTCTCCGCCTGCCAGTCGTGACGCGGATCGCTCAGGACGCAGTGGTTGAGAGCCGCCAGGGCCTCGGGGCGCGGTGCGGCGAGCGCGTGGAGCGTGCCGTCGCCGCGGCCCCTCTGCAACAGGCCGAGCAGGGTGCCGCTCGGCGCTATGAACGGATCGAACATGGGAAAAGCCTCACATCAAGCTGTCGACGCAACCGGGGACTGTGCCGTTCCATGTGCCGGACAGGCACGGGTGCCGTGTCCGGGAAGTCCCGCCCGGCCCGCCTGTCGTACGGCGGAACCTCGCGGACAAGGACTAGACCGCGCAGCAACATGATCGGCCGACCGCCGTCTTCTGCCTGGTGCAGACCATTTTCCCGCCTCTCGTCGGTGGCCCGAATCGGGCCCGCGACGTCATGATGACCCACCCATTTCGCCACCGCGACCACATTTACGGCGGACCCGGTCAGCGGGAACCGAAGAGTTCCAGCAGGTCGGCCTTGCCGAACATGCGTGCGGTGTCCAGGGCGGAGGGGGTTCCGGCCGCCGGATCGGCGCCCGCGGCAAGCAGTGCGGCGATCACCGCGTCCTCGCCCTTGAAGACGGCCCCGGCGAGCGGCGTCTGCCCGCGGTCGTTGGCCCGGTCCGGGTCCGCGCCGCGTCCGGTCAGTGCCGTGACCGCGGGGGCGTGCCCGTGATAGGCGGCGAGCATCAGCAGCGAGTCGCCCCGGTCGTTGGTGAGGTTCACGGGAACTCCGGCGTCGACATAGGCGGCGAGCGTGTCGGTGTCGCCGTGGCGCGCCAGGTCGAAGACCTTGGTCGCCAGCTCAACAACCTCGGGATCAGGGGTTTCGCTCATCGGGGGGCCGCCCTTCCTTTAACCGTTGTCTGCGCCGCCGGCCTGCGGGGGGGATGCGTTCTGAGGCCGTACGAGTGAATCGACAGGGTACTGCCCGGACGCGGTCACGGCCCGGCCCGCCCATGGCAGAAGATCACGTCGGGTGACGACGAGGTGAGGTGCGGCACCGAATTCCGTCCCGGCCCAGGTCTCACTGTCTGCCAGTCCAGTGAAAAACCTCACTTTTCACCCAGTTGCACCTTTTATCCTATAGATACTTCCGGTGAGCCTGGAAGGACTCATGGTGACTGTCCCACCAACCAGGAGAACCACTCATGATCCTTTCCATGTCAGGCGTCGTCATCCTCGGCATCATCGTCTTCCTGTTCTTCAGGAAGGACGGCCTCAAGGCCTCGCACGCCCTCGTCACCGCCCTGTTCGGCTTCTACCTGGCCGGCACCGCCATCGCACCGAGCATCACCGCGGGCGGTGCGAGCCTCGCCGGACTCCTGGGCGGGATCAAGTTCTGACCCTCCGCTCCCGACCCCACCCCCTTCAGGAGACAGACGTGGCCCGGCGACCACTCCCCCGCATTCTGAGCAGCGGCAGCGCTTCGATCACTCGCAGTCGAGAGTTCGCGCGCACGGCCGCCGACAGCGCCACCGATGTGCTCCACCCGCTGATCATGATCACCCGTGGTCTGCGGCTGTTGGCAGGTGCAGGACGGCAGAAGTGGGCCGCGACGCCCAAGGACCGGCGTGGTCCCACGCTGTTCCTCGTCGCGGCCTGCGTTCTCGTGGTCGCGCTCGTCCCCTACGGGTCCGTGATGGCCCTGGTCACGGTGATGGGCGCCGCCGCATGGAAGGGACGGGCGCGCACGCCCGTCAGGACCGGCCCCGACGAGGCGGAGACCGGGCGGCTGCAGGCCCTGTACGAGGCGCTCGTGCCGTACTTCTCCACGGCCGACGACCCCGGTGCGCTGTTCGCCCACGGCGGCGACTGGAACGAGGTCTTCAGCGAGTACGCGTTCGACGGCGACGGCCGGATCACCCGGCTCAAGGTGGCGTACCCGGCCTACTTCACCGACAGCGAGGCCGCCTCCCGCGCCCGGATCGAGCAGTTGCTGCACGCCAAGTCCGGCCGTGGCCGGGAGTACCGCTTCAGCTGGGACGAGGAGGGGAACCGGCTCGTCATGAGCGTGCTCGACGCCCTGCCCACCTCCATCACCGCCCAGCGCTTCGTCATCGCCCCCGGCGAGACCGTCCTCGGCTTCACGGACGACGACGCGGTGCAGCGCACCGTCCCGGTGAGCGACGGCGAGGAGACCCGGGACGCGCCAGGGGTCGTCTGGCGGACCGGCGCACGCACCACCGAGCCACATCTGCTGGTCGTCGGACAGCCCGGCAGCGGCACCACCACGCTGCTGCGCTCCATCGCCCTCCAGGCACTCCAGCAGGGCGACATCCTGATCATCGAGGGCAGCGGCATCGGCGAGTACGCCTGCTTCACCGGCCGCGAGGGCGTGCTGGCCGTCGAGTGCGGGGCGGCCGGGGCGCTGGCCACCCTGGAATGGGCGGCGCAGGAGACGGAGCGCCGGCTGATCGAGGCCAACCGGGCCCGGCAGTCCGGCGACGCGGTCCCCGAGGACACCAGGCGCCCGCTCTGGATCCTGCTGGACCGGCCCAGCGTGCTCGGCCACCTGGCCGCCGCCGGCGGCGGGCCCGACCCGCAGGAACTGCTCCAGATCCCGCTGCGGCACGGCAGGGCCGCCAACGTCACCGTGGTGATGGCCGAGCAGTTCGACAGCCTGGACGGCCTGAGCGGCACCGTGCGGACCCACACCCGGGCCCGGGTGGTCCTCGGCCACTGCTCCCCCGCCCAGATCGAGTCCGTCCTCGGGCTCGAACCGCACACCACCCCGACCCCGGACGTCCCGCCCGGCCGGGGGTACGCGCGCCTCGGCACCGGACCGGTGCTGCGCATCCAGGTACCGGCCACACCCGATCCGTACGACGACGCGACCGGCGAGGCGCAGCGGCAGACGGTGCTCGGCCTGCTGCCCGAACGGCGGACCGCGATCGAGGCGAACGCGCCCGACCCGGCGCCGGTGGAGAGCCCGGCCGTTTCCGTCGCCCTGGAGTCGGTGGCCGTCAGCGACTGACGGCCCCGGCGGATGTACGGGAGAGGGCCTGCGGATCACGTGATCCGCGGGCCCGCACCCCGTCAACCCCCCCCGGGGCCCCGTCGCCGGGCCCGGGCCCCCACCTCCGGGGCGCCCACCCCCCCCCA
>NZ_JBICXG010000021.1:123056-128394 GCF_043200175.1 Streptomyces sp. NPDC048462 | reverse complement strand
GGGGTCCGCCGGCCGGTACCGCCCGCCCTGTAGGGGGGGCCGGACCGCCACTGCCGCCCCGGGGGGTTTACGGGTAGCGGGCCTGCGGATCACGTGATCCGCGGGCCCTCTCCCGTACATCCGCGCCGGCGGCCCGGTCGACGGCTCAGGCCACGAACGTCCGGGGCGCCTCCGCGCCCGCTCCCGCCCCCGAACCGACCAGCTCGGCGGCGGCCGCGAGCCGCAGGGCCGCCTCGTCCGCGACCGGCCCGCCGACCGTGAACGGCAGCCGGACGTACCCCTCGAAGGCGCCGTCGACCCCGAACCTGGGCCCGGACGGCACCCGCACCCCGACCTGCTCCCCGGCCACCGCGAGCCGCGATCCGGAGAGGCCGCCGGTGCGCACCCAGAGCGTCAGACCACCGCGCGGTACGACGAACTCCCAGTCGGGCAGCTCCCGCCGCACGGCCGCGACCAGCGCGTCCCGGTTGCCCCGTGCCTGTTCCCGGCGGATCTGCACGGCCGCCCCCCAGCCGCCGGCGCGCATCAGCCAGTTGACGGCCAGCTGTTCCAGGACCGGGGTGCCCATGTCGGCGTAGGCGCGGGCCGCGACCAGGCTGCGGATGACGTCCGGCGCGGCGCGCACCCAGCCGATCCGCATGCCCGCCCAGAACGCCTTGCTGGCCGAGCCCACGGTGAGCACCGTGCTGCCCGCCGGGTCGAAGGCGCAGACCCGGCGGGGCATCCGCACGTCCTCGTCCAGGTGCAGTTCGTGCATCGTCTCGTCGACGACCAGGACCGTACCGGCCGAGCGGGCGGCGTCCACCAGCGCGCGTCGCCGGTCCTCGTCGGCCAGGGCCCCAGTGGGGTTGTGGAAGTCCGCGACGACGTACGCGAGCCGTGGGGCGGCGTCCCGCAGCACCTGGCGCCACCGGTTCAGGTCCCAGCCGCCGAGCCCCTCCTCCATGGCCACCGGCACCAGCCGGGCGCCCGCCTCCCGCATCAGCTGGAGGATGTTGGCGTAGCTCGGGGACTCCACCGCGATCCGTTCGCCGCGTCCCGCGAAGAGGTGGCAGATGGCGTCGATCGCGCCCATCGCGCCGGTGGTGACCATGATCTGCTCGGGCATCGTCGGGATGCCGTCGGCGGTGTACCGGTCGGCGATCGTCTGCCGCAGCGCGGGCAGTCCCGCCGGGTAGTCGCCGTGCGTGTGGGCGTACGGGGCGAGTTCCTCCAGAGCGCCCTGGACCGCCCGGGTGAGCCACGGTTCGGGGGCGGGCAGCGAGGCGCAGCCCAGGTCGATCATCGATCCCAGCGCCTCCGGGGGCAGCGGCTCCAGGCCCCGGGCGGGCAGCGGGTTGCCGGCCGGCACCGCTGTCCAGCTGCCGGCGCCCCGCCGGGACTCCAGGAACCCTTCGGCCCGCAGCGCCTCGTAGGCGGCGGCGACCGTCGTACGGCTGACGGCCAGGGCGAGCGCCAGTTCGCGTTCGGCGGGGAGCCTGGCGGCGACCGGGACCCGGCCCTCCAGGACGAGCAGCCGGATGCCGTCGGCGAGCGCGCGGTAGGCCGGTGGCCTGCGGTTGCCGGGGCCGGTCGGCCTGGGCTGCTGCGCGTGGAGCTGCCGGGCCAGCTGAGCCGCACCGACCGCCGAAGTCCACTGGGCCATGAGAATCAGTCCACCTTCCTCGGATTGGCCATGGTTGGCAGCCAATCCCCTGCCACAGAGTGACACGCAGCAGTCCACTACCACCACACCAGGGGGCACCACTTGTCCACCACCGCCGCCCGGCAGCGAACGCACCTCACCCGCCGGCTGATCCAGCTGTACGCGGGTCTCGCGCTGTACGGGGCGAGTTCGGCGCTGCTGGTCGTCGCCGGACTCGGGCTGGAGCCGTGGGGGGTGCTGCACCAGGGGCTCGCCGAGCGGACCGGGATCACCATCGGCGTCGTCTCGATCATCATCGGCGCGATCGTGCTGCTGCTGTGGATTCCGCTCCGGCAGCGGCCGGGGCTTGGCACCGTCTCCAACGTCTTCGCGGTCGGGATCGCGATGGACGGCACGCTGGCCCTCGTCCCCGATGTGCACGGGCTCGCCGCGCGGGCCGGGGTGATGGTGGCGGGCATCGTCCTGAACGGGGTCGCGACGGGGCTGTACATCGCGGCCCGGTTCGGTCCCGGGCCGCGCGACGGACTCATGACCGGGCTGCACCGGCGCACCGGCCGCTCCATCCGGCTCGTCCGCACGTCGATCGAGGTGGCGGTCGTGGTGACCGGCTTCCTGCTCGGCGGTTCCCTCGGCATCGGCACGGTCCTCTACGCGCTGGCGATCGGCCCGCTCGCCCAGTTCTTCCTGCGCTTCTTCGCGATCTCGGACAACGGCGGCCCCACGGCCACCGCCCCGTCGTCCGGGCAGGCGATACTGCCGCAGTGACTTCCGTACGCCATCCCTATCTGGACCACCCCGCCCCGCTCGCGTTCGCCCACCGGGGCGGCTCGGCGGACGGGATCGAGAACACCGCGGCGGCGTTCCGCCGGGCCGCCGGCGCCGGGTACCGCTACTTCGAGACCGATGTGCACGCCTCGGCGGACGGCCGCCTGGTGGCCTTCCACGACACCACGCTGGACCGGGTGACGGATGCCAGGGGCCGGATATCGGAGCTGCCGTGGAGCGAGATACGGCGGGCCCGGGTGGCGGGCCGGGAGCCGCTGCCCCTGTTCGAGGAGTTGCTGGAGGCGTTCCCGCAGGCGCGCTGGAACGTGGACATCAAGGCCGCGCCCGCCCTTGAGCCGCTGGTGGACCTGATCCGCCGGGCGGACGCCTGGGACCGGGTGTGCGTCGGCTCGTTCTCCGAGGCCAGGGTCGCCAGGGCGCACCGGCTGGCGGGGCCCCGGCTGGCCACCTCCTACGGAGTGCGCGGTGTGCTGGGCCTGCGGCTGCGCTCCTACGGCCTGCCGGCGGCGCTGCGCCCGGGTGCGGTGTGCGCGCAGGTGCCGGAGAGCCAGGGCGGTGTCCGCGTCGTGGACCGGCGCTTCGTGCGGGAGGCGCACGCGCGCGGGCTCCAGGTGCACGTCTGGACGGTCAACGAACCGGAGCGGATGGCAGCGCTCCTGGACCTCGGCGTGGATGGCATCATGACCGATCACATCGAGACGCTGCGTACGGTGCTGAGCGAGCGGGGGGCCTGGGCCTGAGACTCCGGGCCCGGTGGCGTCTCCACGGGGAGAGACAGGGGGGCGCAATGAGCGCCGAGACCGCGGACAGCGCCGAACCGGCCCAGGGCACGGCCGGGGCGACCGGCCCCGCCGAACGCCGGCGGGAGCAGCGCGGCTGGTACTTCTACGACTTCGCCTGTTCCGTCTACTCGACGAGCGTCGTCACCGTCTTCCTGGGGCCGTACCTGACCTCGGTCGCCAAGGCCGCCGCCGATGCCGACGGCTACGTCCGTCCGCTCGGCATCCCGATCCGCGCCGGGTCGCTGTTCGCGTACACGATCTCCGCCTCGATCGTCGTCGCGGTGATCCTGATGCCGATCGTGGGCGCCGCCGCCGACCGCTCGGGCCGCAAGAAGCCGCTGCTGGCAGCCGCCGCGTACGTGGGCGCCACCGCCACCGCCGCGATGTTCTTCCTGGACGGCACCCGTTATCTGCTCGGCGCGTTCCTGCTCATCGTGGCGAATGCCGCGATATCCGTGTCGATGGTCCTCTACAACGCCTATCTGCCGCAGATCTCGGAGCCCGACGAACGCGACGCGGTCTCCTCGCGCGGCTGGGCCTTCGGCTACACCTCGGGGGCGCTGGTCCTGGTCCTCAACCTGATCCTCTACACCGGCCATGACTCCTTCGGCCTCTCCGAGTCGGACGCCGTCCGGATCTGTCTGGCATCGGCCGGTGTCTGGTGGGGCGCCTTCACCGTCGTACCGCTGCGCCGGCTGCGCGACCGGCGGGTGGCACCCAGCGGCGGCGGGGCGGTCGGGTCCGGATGGCGGCAGTTGATGGCGACCCTGCGCGACATGCGCCGCCATCCGCTCACCCTGTCCTTCCTGCTGGCCTACCTCGTCTACAACGACGGCGTGCAGACGGTGATCTCCCAGGCCTCGGTGTACGGCTCCGAGGAGCTGGGCCTCGACCAGACCACGCTCATCACCGCGGTCCTGCTGGTCCAGATCCTGGCGGTGGCCGGAGCCCTGGGCATGGGCCGGCTGGCCCGGGTGTACGGGGCGAAGCGCACGATCCTCGCGTCCCTGGTCGTCTGGACGCTGATCCTGGTCGCCGGATACTCCCTGCCGGCCGACGCGCCGGTGTTCTTCTACGCGCTGGCCGCGGCGATCGGCCTGGTCCTGGGCGGCAGCCAGGCCCTGTCGCGCTCGCTCTACTCGCATCTCGTGCCGCGCGGCAAGGAGGCCGAGTACTTCTCGGCGTACGAGATGAGCGACCGAGGGCTGAGCTGGCTGGGGCCGCTGGTCTTCGGGCTCGCGTACCAGCTGACCGGCAGTTACCGGGACGCGATCATCTCGTTGGTGATCTTCTTCGTGGCCGGTTCCGTGCTGCTCGCGAGGGTGCCGGTCCGGCAGGCCGTGGCGGCGGCGGGGAACCCCGTTCCCGAACGGATTTAGACGTTGAAGTAAAAGGCCGGTAGTGTACGCCTTTGGCCTGCCCGGAGGACCGTTACTGCCAGTGGAAGAATCCAAACCGTTGGGTGACAACTTCTGCCAGATGTGACAAACCGGGCATTGGCGGGTACTTGAACCCTGGCAAACCTGAAAACTCAGCGCCACGACAGGCGACGCATGACCGGCAACGGGAATCTTTGCCGCCGACCGGACGTTGAGCCGGATGACGACGACAGCGACACCTGTCCTGTGGGCGACAAGCCCGGGAGGCACAATTCATGAGTGAGCGAGCTCTCCGCGGCACGCGACTTGTGGTTACCAGCTACGAGACGGACCGCGGCATCGATCTGGCCCCGCGCCAGGCGGTGGAGTACGCATGCCAGAACGGACATCGATTTGAGATGCCGTTCTCGGTAGAGGCAGAAATTCCGCCGGAGTGGGAGTGCAAGGCGTGTGGCGCCCAGGCACTCCTGGTGGACGGGGATGGCCCCGAGGAGAAGAAGGGCAAGCCTGCGCGCACGCACTGGGACATGCTCATGGAGCGGCGCACACGCGAGGAGCTGGAGGAGGTGCTGGCCGAGAGGCTGGCGGTTCTGCGCTCCGGAGCCATGAATATCGCCGTGCATCCGCGGGACAGCAGGAAGTCTGCTTGACCGCGTAGCACAGCACTGAGACAGAGCCGCGGGGGGGGGGGGGGGGGGGGTGGGGGGGGGGGGGGGGGGGGGGGGGGGGGGGGGGGGGGGGTTCGG
>NZ_JBICXG010000021.1:80995-123050 GCF_043200175.1 Streptomyces sp. NPDC048462 | reverse complement strand
CGGCCACGGACCACAGCCGGATCACCTCCGCCGGCACCCGGCCCAGCCCTTCGCCGTGCCCCCCCCCCCCCCCCCCCCCCCCCCCCCCCCCCCCCCCCCGCCCGCCCCCCCCCCCCCCCCCCCCCCCCCCCCCCCCCCCCCGCCCCCCCCCCCGCCCCCCCCCCCCCCCCCCCCGCGGCTCTGTTCGTGTTGTCGGCGTTCGGGTGTCGGACGGCTGGGGTGCGCGCGCCGGCCGAGCGGGTCTACGGCGTCAGGGGCGGGCGACGGTCGTCGTCGGGACGGGCGGGGTCGTCCCGGATGACCTCGCCCTGGACGACCTTGCCGTCGGGCCGGTGCATGCGGGCCTGCTGGAAGGCGTCCGAGAGGCCGCCGGGGGCCGCACCGCGCATCCGGCGCTCCAGCGAGCGCTCCGCGTACTTGCTGAGCGCCGACCGGACCGGCGGCACCAGGAGCAGCAGTCCGGCCACGTCCGAGATCATCCCCGGAATCATGATCAGCAGTCCGCCGAGCATGAGGAAGCCGTTGCCCCTGCTGCTCGCCGGAGCGGGCGACGAGCCGTCGGCGCCCGGCTGCCCCGGCATCTGCTGGAGCGTCTCGGTGAGATTGCGGAAGGCACGGCGACCCGCCGACTTCATCACCACGGCGCCGAGCACGACGCCCGCGGCCAGGAGCAGCAGGACGGTGAACCCGCCCGCCACGTCCGCCACCACGATGAGCAGCCAGATCTCCAGCACCGCCCAGGCGGCGATGGCGAGAGGTACGAGGGTCCGGGCGCGCGAGCGCTTGCGGGCGGTCGGGGGCGGTGTGCCGGTCGTCATGTCCCCAGTGTGCCTGGCCACGCGTCCTGGCGCGGTAAGGGGGCGAAGATCATCCGGCCCGGGACGTCAGGGTGCCCGGCGTCCGAGCACCCGGTTCGTGCGGGTGGTGACACCCCAGGCGGTCACCCGCCAGAGCGCCTCGACGAGGATGTCCCGGCTCATCTTGGAGTCGCCGACCTCCCGGTCCACGAAGGTGATCGGGACCTCGACGACGTGGTAGCCGGCCTCGATCGAGCGGCGTGCCAGGTCGACCTGGAAGCAGTAGCCCTGCGAGGCGACCTCGTCGAGTCCGATGCCCTTCAGGGTCTCCGTGCGGAAGGCCCGGTACCCGCCGGTGACGTCCCTGGTCCGCAGGCCGAGCATCAGCCGCGAGTAGGTGCTGCCGCCTCGGGAGATCATCTCGCGGGACTTGGGCCAGTTGACCACCCGCCCGCCCGGGACCCAGCGGGAGCCAAGCACCAGGTCCGCGCTCTTGAGGGCGGTGAGCAGCCGGGGCAGTTCCTCGGGCTGGTGGGAGCCGTCCGCGTCCATCTCGACGAGCACGCCGTAGTCGTGGTCCATGCCCCAGCGGAAGCCGGCGAGGTAGGCCGCGCCGAGCCCTTCCTTGCCCTTGCGGTGCAGCACGTGGACCTGGTCGTCCGCGCCGGCCAGTTCGTCGGCCAGCTTGCCGGTGCCGTCGGGGCTGTTGTCGTCGGCGACCAGGATGTCGGCCTCCGGTACGGCGGCGCGCACCCGGCTGACGATCGGCTTGATGTTCTCGGCCTCGTTGTAGGTCGGAATGATCACCAAGGTTCTGCCGAGCGGGCCGTATCGCCTCTGACCGCCGTCGTTCACTAACCGCCCCTTAAGTCCGTACGCAGACACACACCATATCCAGCGCGGCGGGGCCGCCGAGCGACCCGGTCGGGGCGGTTCGGCGGTGGCGGCGGACAGAAGCGCGGAAGTACGGACAGAACTGCGGATCGGGGCCCGGCGTCCTTCGGGCCGACCTGGGACCCGCCGGCTGCGGGTCGACCTAGAGCCGTTGTCTACTGAACGTCCGGGCCCCACCCGGGTCGCACCCTCCGTCCGGCTGAAACCTTCCCTCGCCCCCGAGGCGCGGGCGCTGAACCTGGCTGTCAGTGGTGGTGCGCCGGTGCGGCACACCACCTCATGACCCAGCGGCGTTCGACGACTGCGTGGAGGTTTAACCGGTCGGACGTCCTGTGGTGGACTCGGCCGAACCTACCGGCCAGTGGGCGCATTCTGTCAATAGTTGCCTGACCTGCACCCTTTACCGAACTTGCCTGGTCAGTACCGGAGATCCCCAGGTCGCGGGAGAACCGGGGCACCTTCGATCGGCGGTACGAAATGTCCGCACATCACTCGTTCGGCCGTACGTAGACAGTTTGTCCGAAGACGACGGTGCGCAGGCAGACGGGGAGTTCGGCCCCCGGGCTGAGGTCGGGCAGTCCGGGCGTCCCCGACCTGGGATCGGTCGACCAGCGGGCGACCCGGTCGTCCGGGGCCTGGACCACCAGGTCATCGGTGCGCCAGACCGCGTAGTCGGCCGGGGCACCCGGCACCAGGGTGCCCGCGTCGTCGCGGCCGACGGCCCGCCAGCCGCCCCTGGTGTGAGCGGTGAAGCCGGCCCGTACGGAGATCCGGTGCTCGGGCGTCCGGTGGAACGCGGCGGCCCGCACGGTCCCCCACGGGTCGAGCGGGGTCACCGGGCTGTCGGAGCCGAACGCGAGGGGCACACCGGCCCGCAGGAGGGCCGCGTAGGGGTTGAGGGTCCTGGCCCGCCCGGCACCCAGCCGTTGGGCGTACATGCCCTCCTCACCGCCCCAGGCGGCATCGAAGGCGGGCTGGACGGAGGCGGTGAGTCCCAGTTCCGCGAAAGCGGCGACGGTCTCGGGGGTGAGCATCTCGGCGTGCTCGATCCGGTGCCTGGCGGCCCGCACCCGGCCCAGGCCGACCCTGTCGGCGGCCGCCCTGACGCCATCGACGACGGCACCGAGCGCGGCGTCACCGATGGCGTGGAAGCCCGCCTGCAGCCCGGCCTCGGTGCAGGCCGCGACGTGGGCCGCGATCTGCCCGGCGTCCAGATGGGCGGCGCCGGTCAGCGAGGCGTCGGCGTAGGGCTCGTGCAGGCAGGCGGTGTGCGAGCCGAGCGAGCCGTCGACGAAGAGGTCCCCGGCCGCGCCCACCGCGCCGAGCTCCCGGATGCGCCGGGCGTCCTTCTCGTCGGCGACCTGCTCGGCCCAGTAGCCGAAGACCCGCGGTCCGGGCCGTCCGGCGGCGAGCTTCAGCAGCGCGGTGAAGTCCTCCTCGTCGGAGATGTCGGGGCCGCCGCACTCGTGGACCGTGCCGATGCCCAGGGACGCGGCACGGTCCAGGGCGGCACGCTGGGCGTCGGCACGCTGGAGCGGTGAGACGGCGCCGTGGGCGGCGGAGCGCACCGCGTGGTGGGCGGCGGCGGTCAGCGGCGCCTCGGGGTGGTAGCCGGCCATCGAGGTGACCGAGGGGACCAGGTCCAGCAGCGCGGTGCTCGCGACCGCCGAGTGCACGTCGATCCGGGGCAGGTAGACCGGCCGGCCGCCGGCCGCCGCGTCCAGCTCGGAGCGCGAGGGCGGACGCCCCTCGGGCCAGCGCGTGGCGTCCCAGCCGTGCCCGAGGACCACCCGGTCGGCCGGGTGCGCCGCCACGTACGTCCGTACGAGGGCGAGGGCCTCGTCCAGGGTGCGGGCGCCGGAGAGGTCAAGGCCGGTGAGGGCCAGGCCGGTCGACGTGGTGTGGACGTGGGCGTCGGTGAACGCGGGGGTGACGAGCGCTCCGTCGAGGTCGATCACCTCGTCGACGCCGCCGGCGAAGGCGTCGGCGGCTCCCTCGGAGCCCACCCAGGCGACATGGCCCCGTTCGACCACCATGGCGGTGGCGAAGGGGTCGGCGGGGCTGTGGACGTCTCCACCGCGCAGCAGCACGGTGCGGTGTTCGCTCTGGGGGGCGGTGCTCTCGGTCATGGGGACCAGTCTCCCGCCTGGAGGGTGCCGCCCCGTGCCCGGCCCCTCAGATCTGCGGCGGCCGGGCCTCGTACGGTGTGGAGAGGACGACGGTGGTGCGCGTGGAGACACCGGCGAGCGAGCGGATGCGCGTCAGCAGGTGCTCCAGTTCGAGCGGGGTCGCGACGCGCACCTTCAGGATGTAGTTCTCGTCACCCGCGACGCTGTGGCAGGCCTCCAGCTCCGGGATCCCGGCGAGCCGCTCCGCGATGTCGTCCGGGGCGCTCGGGTCGAAGGGCTTCACCGAGATGAACGCGGTCAGCGGCAGGCCGACGGCCTCGGGGTCGACGACCGCGGCATAGCCCCGGATCACCCCGCGCTGCTCCAGCCTGCGGACTCGCTGATGCACCGCCGAGGTCGACAGGCCGGTGGCCTTGCCCAGGTCGGTGTAGCTCATCCGCCCGTCCCTGACGAGCAACTCCACGATTTGACGGTCCAGCTCCTCCATATGGATCAATCTATGGCCCCGGGCCCCTCCAGGCACAGCCGCAGGAGCCTTCGCAGGGCACCCCGTGGTGGTCATGTGATGAATGCCACAGGTTTACGGGTCGGTAGCCGGGCACCTCGCGGTTACGGCCGATCCGTGACGGGAAGTGCTTGCTTTGGCCGAGGCCGCGACGCCGTGCCGGCCCACCCGAGGGGGGAATTTCCATGCAGAACGTCAAGGTCACCGGACGTACCGAACCGGAGCCCGTTGATCCTTTCGAGGACACCGGTCCCGACGCGTACGACACGCTTGAGATGTACCGGGTCACCTGCCCGGACTGCGCACAGCCGATCGCTCTCCTGGCGGACGAGACCGCGCTGCCGGAGCACGCACTGTGCCCGACTCCGTGGAACCCGTTCGTCCTCACGGTGTGCGCCGGTACCGGCCGCCCGGCGTCGAAGGCGCAGTCCGCGGACGAGTCGCCCGACGTCCAGGAGCAGGAGACGGCCCTGCTGCTGACGCTCCCTCAGGGGCTCGACTGGAGGATGCAGCCCTTCTCGCACGCCGGGGACATCGGCTCCCGCCCCTTCCGGATGCCGCAGCAGCTCCGGCGCGAGGCCGCCTGATCCCGCGCTCCCGCCCGCGCGGGAGCGCGTACCGCCCGGCACGGCAGAACCGCGCCGCACCACGACGGCCCGGCCGGCGTGGTGCGCTCGGCGAACGGCGCCCGTGCCGCCGCGGAGAACCTGGCGAACGGGCGCCCGAATCAGCCGGACAGTGACCCGGCCCCGCCCCCCGGCGTTGGCCTGGCATGACCCTGCTGCATTCCACGGCCGGCCCCGGTCGACGACGTCTCGCCGTTCCGGCCTCCGAAGAATCGGTTCCGCAGCCCGAGGCCTCACCGCTCCCGCAGCCCGAGCCGCCGCGCCCGGTGCCCCATTCCACCGATCCACCCATCTACCGGGCCATGCTCCGGCACTGGGAGGGCACCGGGCGGACCATGCCGGGCCGCCACGACCAGGAGTGGAACCGGATCATGACGACGCCCGTGTGGTCGGACCGGCCGCTGCGGGTCAGTGCGTCTCAGGACCCGCGAGGTGGCGCGCGATGACCATGCGCTGGATCTGGTTGGTGCCCTCGACGATCTGCAGCACCTTCGCCTCGCGCATGAGCCGCTCGACGGGGAAGTCCAGCGTGTAGCCGTATCCGCCGAGCACCTGGACGGCGTCGGTGGTGACCCGCATCGCGGCGTCCGTGCAGAACAGCTTGGCCATGGCCGCCTGCCGCGAGAACGGGCTGCCCGCGTCACGCAGCCTGGCCGCCTCCAGATAGAGCGCCCGGCCCGCCTCGATCTGGGTGGCCATGTCCGCGAGCATGAACCGCAGCCCCTGGAAGTCCGCGATGGGACGGCCGAACTGCCGGCGCCCGGTGGCGTAGGCGACGGCCTCGTCCAGCGCCGCCTGCGCCACGCCGATGGCGCACGCGGCGATGCCGAGGCGGCCGGAGTCGAGTGCGGACAGCGCGATCGCGAAGCCCTGCCCCTCCTCGCCGATCCGGCGCGCGTCCGGGACCCGTACCCCGTCGAAGTGGAGCTGGGCGGTCGGCGAGCCCTTCATCCCCATCTTCTTCTCGGGTACGGCCGCGCTCAGCCCGTCGGCGTCGCCCGGAACGAGGAAGGCGGTGATCCCGCGCGCGCCGTCGGCGCCGGTGCGGGCGAGCACGGTGTAGAAGTCCGCGACGCCACCATGGGTGATCCACGCCTTGGTGCCGGTGATGACCCAGTCGTCCCCGTCCCGTACGGCCTTCGTCCGCAGCGAGGCGGCGTCCGAGCCGGAGGCGGGCTCGGAGAGGCAGTAGGCGCCCAGCAGGCCGCCCGCGAGCATGGCCGGAAGGTGTTCGGCCTGCTGCTCCTTGGTGCCGTACCCGGCGACCGCGTGGCAGGCCAGGGAGTGGACGCTGACGCCGAGCCCGACGGTGAGGCGGGCGGAGCTGAGCTCTTCGAGTACCTGGAGGTACACCTCGTACGGCTGGTCGCCGCCGCCGTGGGCCAAGTCGTAGGGCAGTCCGAGCAGGCCGGAGCCGGAGAGCAGTGTGAAGACGTCGCGCGGGAACCGGCCGGCGTCCTCCTCCTCGGCC
Organism: Streptomyces sp. NPDC048462; assembly: GCF_043200175.1. Classification (NCBI taxonomy): domain Bacteria; kingdom Bacillati; phylum Actinomycetota; class Actinomycetes; order Kitasatosporales; family Streptomycetaceae; genus Streptomyces; species Streptomyces sp. NPDC048462. Next base: position 116,628 of record NZ_JBICXG010000021.1, on the reverse strand, counting down.
GCTCGTGGCGCGATCTCACGCTGGACGATGTCGCGGACGAGCCCGATGAGCTGCCTGGACTCCTCGGTGGGCAGTCGGCGTTCCACTGACTGCGGGGCACGGTCGGGCATGACGGCGCTCTCCTCCCTGTCGGGCGTTGCGGCGGTCGCGCGCGCGGGGTGGGTGCGGCGCCGCCGGGGGATCTCCGGGCGGAGCCCGAAAAGACTGCGGTCCAGCCGATGTTGCCCTCCCGGATTACGAGAGGTGCCGGTCAGCGGCTGTGGCGGCTTGAGTATGCCCGATAGGACGGTATCCGTCACTGGGCGATGAGGCACTTCGGCCACGGCGCGCGATCACGGGTCGTCCTGGCGGACGATCAGCGGAATTGGTCCGAACCATTGACCCAACTGGTCTAGTCCTTCTACGGTTCACCGCGAACCGGCTTTCCGCGTTCATGCCAATTCTGTGCGAGCGCCGAAAGCCGGTCGTCCACCGGCAAGCCCCCTCCCCCACGAGGAGCAACGATGATCGGACTGCATCGCCCGGGAGCGCGTCTCCGGGCGCTCGCCGCTGCCGCCTGTACCGCCGCCCTGGGCGCCGCCCTGCTGGGCGTCGCGGGCACCGGGTCCGCCGGCGCGGCCCCCGCCGACCTGCAGGCCGCCGCCCCTGCGGCAGCGCCCGCCGCCCCCACAGCGGCCGGCAGCAAGGTGGTCGGCTACTTCACCGACTGGGGTGTCTACGACCGCAATTACCACGTCAAGAACATCGAGACCTCGGGCTCGGCCGACAAGCTCACGCACATCAACTACGCCTTCGGCAACGTCCAGGGCGGCAAGTGCACGGTCGGTGACTCCTACGCCGACTACGAGAAGACCTACACGGCCGACCAGTCGGTCGACGGGGTCGCGGACACCTGGGACCAGGACCTGGCCGGCAGCTTCAACCAGCTGCGCAAGCTGAAGAAGCTGCACCCGGACCTCAAGATCCTCTGGTCGTTCGGCGGCTGGACCTGGTCCGGCGGCTTCGGTGAGGCCGCGAAGAACCCGGCCGCGTTCGCGGACTCCTGCTACAGCCTGGTCGAGGACCCGCGCTGGGCCGATGTCTTCGACGGCATCGACATCGACTGGGAGTACCCCAACGAGTGCGGGCTGACCTGCGACACCAGCGGCCGTGACGCCTACGGCAACCTGCTGTCCGCCCTGCGCTCCAAGTTCGGCACGGACAACCTGGTCACCTCGGCGATCAGCGCGGACGGCTCCGACGGCGGCAAGCTCGACGCGGTCGACTACGGCGGCGCGGCGAAGTACGTCGACTGGTACAACCCGATGACGTACGACTTCTTCGGCGCCTGGGACGCCAAGGGTCCGACGGCACCGCACTCGCCGCTGAACTCCTACCCGGGCATCCCCAAGGAGGGCTTCAACAGCGACGCGGCCATCTCCAAGCTGAAGGCGGCGGGCGTCCCCGCCTCCAAGCTGCTGCTCGGCATCGGCTTCTACGGCCGGGGCTGGAGCGGCGTCACGCAGGACGAGCCGGGCGGCACGGCGACCGGCGCGGCCCCGGGTACGTACGAGGCGGGCATCGAGGACTACAAGGTCCTCAAGAACAGCTGCCCCGCCACCGGCACCGTCGCCGGCACCGCGTACGCGCACTGCGGCACCAACTGGTGGAGCTACGACACCCCGGCCACCATCGGCACCAAGATGGACTACAAGAACCAGCAGGGCCTGGGCGGCACCTTCCTCTGGGAGCTCAGCGGTGACACCACCGACGGCGAGCTGATCAAGGCGGTCAACTGACCTCGGTGCGGCGGTCATGACGGTGGGCGGGGAGCCGGGCGGGCTCCCCGCCCACCGTCACGTCCGCCGGCCGGTCACATCAGGCCGATCTGCGTGACGAACATCGCGATGACGACGACAAGCGTCCAGCCCAGGACGTTCTCCAGCAGCTTGGAGCCGTCGTCGGGCCCGCCGGTCCGTGCGCGGCGGCGGGCATGGGTGGTGGTTGCGGCGGCAGTCGCGCTCATGGCATCTCGTTCGGTCGGCCGGCAGTCGTTGTCCCCCGAGGACCCGACCACAGTGCCAGCCGGAGCGGCCCCCGGGGTAGAGAGCTGCGTCACTGTCCCCGGGAGCAGGGACGCGTCAGCGGACCCCGACAGCGGCCAGAGCCCGGCGCTGGGCGGGTGTCGGGTGTGCGGGGAAGTAGAGGTAGCAGACACCGCCTGTGCCCGAGACCACACTGCCGCTCGCGTTGTAGCGCTTGGTCCGCAGCCAGATCGTCTCCCACTCGTGCCGCCGGTAGACGCGGCGGACCGCCTCGTCGTCCGGGGAGGCGGGGTCGTTGGCGATCACGTCGCCGTCCGCGGTGAAGCCGATGACCGTCATCAGGTGCCCCGAGGTGCCGTACCCCGCGCCCGTCAGCTCCTCCTTCAGGAACGACTGGGACGTTATGGCCGGGATACCCGCCCGGACCAGGGTCTCCAGGTCCTTCAGCGAACCGAGCCGGGTCACCACGGCGCTCATGTCCTCGTAGGTGGCCGCGTAAGCGGCGTTGAACGGCCAGTTGCCGCAGCCCTCGTACTGGTTGTCGTAGGTGAAGCGCGCCGCGTGGCAGACCTGCGGGTCCGCCAGGCCCGGCTTCACCCAGGAGAGGTCCTCGGCGCTGGGGTGGCGTCCCCAGTACTCGATGATCATCTGCGAGGAGGTGGGGCTGCACCACGCCTCGCCGCCGTTGTCGTACTCGGGGTACTGGCCGGCGTGCACGTTCTGCGAGTAGCGCGGCACCGGCAGCTCCCGGACCAGGCCGGGGACCGAGGCGGGCACGGTGAAGCGGTCGGGGATGTCCGAGGCCATCGCGCCCAGGCGCCAGACGGTGGGGGTGAGCCGGGTGCCGGGGGTGCGGTACAGGGTCAGCCGCAGCCGGTAGGACACGAGCCGCAGGCCGCTCGCCGCGTCGTCCACCGAGAAGGTGTCGGTCCAGATCGAGCTCTTGCCGTCGCTCTGGTCGTCGACGGAGGTACGGCGGATGTCGCCGTCGCCGGCCGCCCAGCGCCCCATGACGTACCAGGGGGTGTCGGTACCGTCCGAGTAGGTGCCCCGCAGTTCGATCTGGATCCAGGTACCGGCCGGCGTGTGCGCGTTCCAGGAGGCGATCGCCTCGGTGGCCGGGACGGCGGAGCGGTGGACGGGCGAGGTCCAGGTGGCGTACTCCCAGGCCGCCGTCGTACCGGTGTGCGGATCGGTGTAGTCGGTACGTCCCAGCGGGTGGCCGATCACCAGGCCCGCGCGGCGGCCCGCGACGGCGCGGGTTCCGGCGCCGGACCCGCAGCGCCAGTCGGTGTACGTACTCCAGGAGTGGTTGTCCACGGAGGCTGCCGCCGTCGAGGGTGCGTGGTGCGGGGCGGAAGAGGGCGCTGCGGCCGCGGCGGAAGCGGTGGACGACACCGCTCCGGCTCCGGCCGCTGCCGCGATGGCGGCGGCCAGCACGGTTCGGCGTGAGGTCGGACTGGGCATGGGCGAGACCCCCGGTCGTAGGCGGAATGGGGCTTCAGGTGCACGACAGTGCGCCAACTATTGCGGGTCGCCACCCGGTTCGGCCAGCGATTCGCCTCGTGCCGCAGGACCAATATTGGTCTCGACCACTGGCGTGACCTGCGACGGCCTCGCGCCGGCTCGTAGGGTGGACGGATGAGCGACCTCTCACCGCACGCCGCGCGGCTGCGCACCCTGCCACCGTCCTGCGGGCCGGTCCGGCTGATCGCCGTCGACGGCCACGCCGGATCGGGCAAGAGCACCTTCGCCGCCCGGCTCGCGGCCGAGCTCGGCGACGCGCCCGTCCTGCACCTGGACGATCTGGCCAGCCACGCCGAGATGTTCGACTGGACGGACCGGTTCCGGAGCCAGGTCGCAGGACCGCTGTCGCACGGGGAGCCCGCACGCTACGAGCCCTACGACTGGACGGCCCGGCACTTCGGCCCGCCGCGCACCCTTGAACCCGCCCCGGTGGTCCTGGTGGAGGGAGTCGGCGCCGGACGACGGGCGCTGCGCCCCCTCCTCGCGCACCTGTTGTGGATGGATCTGCCCGCCGCCGAGTCCTGGGAGCGGGGCCGGCGGCGCGACGGGCCGGCCCTGACGGCGTTCTGGGACGACTGGACCACCGCCGAATCAGCTCATTTCTCGGCCGACCCCTCCCGCGCCTCGGCCGATGTGCTGATGCGTCAGTTGCCTGTGGGGTACGAGTGGTTGGAGGGATCCGGCGCGACAGCGCGAGCGAGTCATTCCGTCACCCAAAGTGATCATCCGGTACCGCCATACTGAGCAGTCGGAAATCGGCCCGGAAGTGCCCCGGCTCTGCTTGACCCGGGGCGGTACAGGTCTTACGTTCTCAATGTGCGGCTTTTCGGAGCCCCCGCAGACACGAAGCCCCCGGTTGTTCCCCCGTGATCGGGGGCTTCGTCCTGTGCCCGGCGCCCGGCACCGGCCCCGTTCCACCCCATTCCGCTCACCCTCGGTCACGGCCCCCCTTCGGCCTGCGGCGCCCTTAGTCGGACACTCCCTGCGCAGGTACGATGCCTCTCGGTGCGGTCAATTCCCGTCCACGGCACAGCGGTTCGGCACGCCTTGGCGGGCAGCCGTGCGGCGGGACATCCTGGGGGCACGGTTTGTGGGGGACCAGATGGACATCGGCACGCAGGGCGCACAGGCCCCGGCCGACCTCGCCTGGCTGCGCGGCGTGGACGCCTACACGATGGGCGCCTACCCGCAGGCCGAAGAGGAATTCAGAGCTGCGGTACAACTCGATCCCGGCATGGCGGACGCCTGGCTGGGCCTCCACGCGCTGCGGGTCGACACCACGACGGCGCTGCTGCATATGTACAGCCACCGTGACCGCTTCGGCGAACAGCGCGGCCGTCACCGCCGCACGCTGAACTCCTGGTACTGGCTGGGCTGGTGGGTACAGCCGGTGCTGGAGAGCCCGCGCGACCTGCTGCTGGCGCACGCCTCGCACTGGCTGGACGGACGCCATGTGCCTGAGCTGGACCGGGCACTGGCCGGGTTGCCCCCGGTGGACGCCGACGCACAGGTGCGCTTCCTGCACGCCTGCCGCTCCTACCTGGTCAAGGACTGGGAGCAGCTCGTACGCCATACGGAACAGCTGATCGAGGACCCGCTCCTGGGCATCGAGGCCGGGCTGTTCGGCGGGATGGCGCGGGTGCGGCTGGAGATGTACGGGCAGGCCGAGCCGCTGCTCTCCACCGCCCTGATGCGCTGCCGCAGCGAGCAGCCGCAGCGCAAGGAGCTGCGCTACTGGCTGGCACGGGCGCACGAGGGGACCGGTCGCAGCGCGGCCGCGCTGCCGTTGTACCGGGCGGTGCACCGAATCGATCCGGCGTTCATGGACACCTCGGCCCGGCTGGCGGCGATCGCGGACTACGACGGGCTGGACGGCTCCGACGAGCTGTCCGGGCTGGCCGCCGTGTCCCTGACGGGCCTGGGCGGCGACGGCACCTTCGTGGAGGGCCAGCCGGACGGCGACTCGATGCTGGGCACCGATCTGGTGGACGGCCGGGAGCTGCGCCCCGGCGTCGTCGAGCCGCAGGACCTGCCGGGGGTCGGGGTCTCACCGCCGCCGGGCGGGGCGCGGGAGAAGACCGCGGTGCCGGGTCAGTCGGCGCCGACGCTGTTCCCGGCCGGCCCGAGCGATCCGGTGCTGCTGGCCGAGGCCTTGGCGGAGCTGGAGCGGATGGTCGGGCTGGATCCGGTGAAGCGGCAGGTCAAGGCCTTGTCCGCGCAGCTGAACATGGCGCGGCTGCGGGCCGGCCAGGGGCTGCCCGTACAGCCGCCGAAACGGCATTTCGTCTTCTCCGGGCCGTCCGGTACCGGGAAGACCACGGTGGCCCGCATTCTTGGCCGGGTGTTCTACGCGCTGGGCCTGCTGGGCGGGGACCACCTGGTCGAGGCCCAGCGGGCGGACCTGGTCGGCGAGTTCCTCGGCCAGACCGCGGTCAAGGCCAATGAGCTGATCGACTCCGCGCTGGGCGGGGTGCTGTTCGTCGACGAGGCGTACAGCCTCTCGAACACCGGCTACAGCAAGGGCGACGCGTACGGGGACGAGGCGCTTCAGGTCCTCCTCAAGCGGGCGGAGGACAACCGGGACCACCTCGTCGTCATCCTGGCGGGCTACCCGGAGGGTATGGACCGGCTGCTCGCCACCAATCCCGGGCTGTCCTCGCGGTTCACCACCCGGGTGGACTTCCCCAGCTACCGCCCGCTGGAGCTCACCTCGATCGGTGAGGTGCTGGCCGCGGAGAACGGGGACGCGTGGGACGAGGAGTCGCTGGACGAGCTGCGTGCCATCAGCGGCCATGTGGTCGGCCAGGGCTGGCTCGACGAGCTGGGCAACGGGCGGTTCCTGCGCACGCTGTACGAGAAGAGCTGCGCCTACCGCGATCTGCGGCTCTCCGGTTACGCGACGGTGCCCACGCGGGACGATCTGGCGACGCTGCGGCTGCCGGACCTGATGCAGGCGTACGGCGAGGTGCTGTCGGGGCGCCGGCCCCCGGAGCGGCCGGCCGGGTGAGCCCCGGCCGCCGGGCGGGTACGGTGACCCGCCCGGTGGCCGGGGACGGTGCGGGTCAGCCGACCAGCGCCGTCAGTTCGTCCGAGCCGGACTTCCGCTCATCGGTGCGGCGCGGCTCCGATACCCGGTGGGCCGGGTCCCGTACCTCACCGACGAGCATCTCCAGGACGTCCTCCATGGCGACCAGGCCGAGTACCCGGCCCGAGGCGTCGGCGACCTGGGCCAGGTGCGTCGCGGCGCGGCGCATCACGGTCAGGGCGTCGTCCAGCGGGAGTTCGGCCCGTACCGTCGCCATCGGGCGCCACACGTGCTGCGGGACCGCCCGCTCGCCGTCCTCCAGGTCGAGGACGTCCTTGACGTGCAGGTAGCCCATGAACGGGCCACCGCCCTCGGCGCAGACGGGGAACCGCGAGTAGCCGGTCCGCACCGTGAGCGCCTCGATCCGGTGCGGGGTGACGGACGGGTCGACCGTCACCAGGTTCGCCCGGCGCAGCAGCACATCGGTGACGGGCCTGCTGCCCAGCTCCAGCGCGTCCTCCAGCCGTTCCTGGGCGTCGGGCCCCAGGAGTCCGGCCTGTCCGGAGTCCTCGACCAGCCGGTTGAGCTGCTCGCTGGTGAAGACGGCCTCCACCTCGTCCTTCGGCTCGACGCCGAAGATCCGGAGCACCAGCCGGGCGCAGGCGCCGAGCGCGGAGGTGACCGGGCGGCAGAGCCGGGCGAAGCCGACCAGGCCGGGGCTGAGCCACAGCGCGGTCTTCTCCGGGGCGGCCATCGCCAGGTTCTTCGGGACCATCTCGCCGATGACGAGGTGGAGGAAGACGACGAAGACCAGCGCCAGCACGTAGCCGAGGGGATGGATCAGGCCCTCGGGCAGGTGCACCGCGTGGAAGACCGGCTCCAGCAGCTGGGCGACGGTCGGTTCCGCGACGGCGCCCAGGGTCAGCGAGCAGATGGTGATGCCGAACTGGGCGGCCGCCATCATCTGCGGCAGGTTCTCCAGGCCGTACATCACCTGGCGGGCCCGGCCGGACCCGGTTGCCGCGAGGGGTTCGATCTGGCTGCGGCGTACGGAGACGAGTGCGAACTCGGCGCCGACGAAGAAGCCGTTCGCGAGGACCAGGAGTCCGGCGAAGAGCAACTGGACCAGGCTCATCGCGCCGCCTCCAGGACGCCGCGGCCCGCCGGTTCGGCGGTGACCTGGTCCGCGGCCCCGGCGAGGCGCACGAAGCGGACCTTCTCGGCCCGGTAGTGGCCGACCTGGCGGACCGAGATCCGCCAGCCGGGCAGTTCGGCCCGGTCGCCCGGGGCGGGGATCCGGCCGAGCAGGTCGGCGACGAGACCGGCCACGGTCTCGTACGGGCCGTCGGGCACGTCGAGCCCTATCCGGCGCAGGGTGAGGACTCGGCAGCTGCCCTCGGCGTCCCAGGCGGACCGGCCGTCCTCGGGGGCGGCGGGGGCCAGTTCCGGGCGGTCGGCGCCTTCGGCGTCGTGCTCGTCCCTGACCTCTCCGACGAGTTCCTCGATGATGTCCTCGAGGGTGACGACACCTGCGGTGCCGCCGTACTCGTCGACCACCACGGCGATCGGCTGCTCCTTGCGGAGCCGCTGGAGGAGCTGCTCGACGGGCAGTGTCTCCGGGACCAGCAGCGGGGGCACCGCGATCCGGCCGGCCGTGGTGCGCAGCCGGTCCCTGGCGGGAACCGCGAGCGCGTCCTTGAGGTGGATCATGCCGACGACCTCGTCGATGCGTTCCCGGTAGACGGGGAAGCGGGAGAGGCCGGTGGCTCGGGTGAGGTTGAGGACGTCCGCCGCGGTGGCGGACGTCTGGAGGGCGCTGACCTTCACGCGCGGCGTCATCACGTGCTGGGCGGTGAGCCCGGCGAGCGACAGGGTCCGTACGAAGAGGTCCGCGGTGTCCTGTTCGAGGGTGCCGGCCTCGGCGGAGTGCCTGGCCAGGGAGACCAGCTCGCCCGGGGTGCGGGCGGAGGCCAGTTCATCGGTCGGCTCCACGCCGAGCAGCCGCACCAGCCGGTTGGCGACGGTGTTCAGCAGGCCGATCACCGGCCGGAACACCATGGTGAACCGGTGCTGGGGACCGGCGACGAACCGGGCGACCTGGAGCGGCTTGGAGACCGCCCAGTTCTTCGGTACGAGTTCGCCGATCACCATCTGCACGGCGGCCGCGAGGAGCATGCCGATCACCACGCTGATGCCGGGAACGGCGCCGTCGGGGAGTCCGGTCAGGGCGAGTGGGCTCTCCAGCAGCTGGGCGAGCGCCGGCTCGGCGAGCATGCCGACCACCAGTGAGGTGATGGTGATGCCGAGCTGGGTGCCGGAGAGCTGGAAGGAGAGTTCGCGCAGGGCGTCGACGACGGTACGGGCCCGCCGGTCGCCCTCGGTGGCGGCGCGCTCGGCGTCCGCCCGTTCCACGGTGACGAGCCCGAATTCGGCCGCCACGAAGAATCCGTTGGCGAGGATGAGAAGGAATGCCGCACTGAGAAGCAGCAGGGGGGTGGTCATGCCGCCGCCTCCGCGGAAGGGGCGGCGCAGGTACTACCGGAAGATCCGTCCATTGCTGGAGGGAGTCACTCCTTGGGTCGCAGGAAGGCCCCGCGGGTCTCGGGGACCTCTGGTGGGGGCGGGGCGCCACAGGGCGCCGCCGCCCACCAGAGTAATCAACAAGAGGCCCTGCGGGGCAGGGGGCTCAGCCGTTGTCCGTGCCCGCGCCGTGGTTCTCGGCCAGGGCGCGGAGTGCGCGGGCGTCGCGGATGGCCTGCTCCTTGGCGATTCCGGGCTGGATGCCGAGGGCGGGCATGCTGGTTCCGTCGCTGAGGTCGAGGAAGACCCACGGGTCACCGGCACGCAGGTTGACGCGCACGATCTCGGCCCAGGACAGGCGCCTGGTGCGGGTGAGATTGACCACGGTCACCCCGCTCTCGTCCGCGACGATCTTGGGCCGGCTGAGCAGCGCCAGAACGCCGAGGAAGACCAGCGCGGTGAAGACGAAGCTGGCCCGCTCCCCCGCGCTGAGCTGCTCCAGGGTGAAGGCGACGACGGTGATGACGACGAACATCACCACGCCGACACTCAGCAGGACCACCCGGGTGCGGGTCGGCCGGAAGGTGACCGGGAGGGCGGGAGATCCGGTCCGGGGTGCGGGGGCTGACATGGTCTTCTTCCGTGTCCCGCCGTCAGAGCCGGCAGGCGTGGATGGCGGTGGTGAGGATCGCGCGGGCGCCGAGGTCGTACAGGTCGTCCATGATCCGCTGCGCTTCCTTGGAGGCGACCATCGACCGGACGGCGACCCAGCCCTCGTGGTGCAGCGGGGAGATGGTCGGCGACTCCAGGCCCGGGGTGAGGGCGACCGCGCGCTCCAGGTGCTCGACGCGGCAGTCGTAGTCCATCATCACGTAGCTGCGGGCGACCAGGACGCCCTGGAGGCGGCGCAGGAACTGCTGGACCTTGGGCTCGTCGTCCGGGGCGCCGCTGCGGCGGATGACGACCGCCTCGGACTTCATGATCGGTTCGCCGATGACTTCGAGGCCGGCGTTGCGCAGGCTGGTGCCGGTCTCGACGACGTCGGCGATGATCTGTGCGACACCGAGCTCGATCGCGGTCTCGACGGCGCCGTCCAGGTGGACGACCGAGGCGTTGACCCCGGTCTCGGCCAGGTGCTTGGCGACGATGCCCTCGTAGGAGGTGGCGATCGTCAGCCCGTCGAAGTCCTGCGGGCCGGCGGCCGTGCCGGGCTTGGTGGCGTAGCGGAAGGTGGAGCGGGCGAAGCCGAGCTGGAGGATCTCCTCGGCCTCGGCGCCGGAGTCGAGCAGCAGGTCACGGCCGGTGATGCCGATGTCGAGCCGGCCCGAGCTGACATAGATCGCGATGTCGCGCGGGCGCAGGTAGAAGAACTCCACCTGGTTCTCGGGGTCGACGAGGACGAGCTCCTTGGACTCCTTGCGCTGCTTGTAGCCCGCCTCATGGAGCATCGCCATCGCAGGCCCGGAGATAGCACCCTTGTTGGGGACGGCGATGCGCAGCATGAGGTCGGGTTTCCTTTGCGAAAGGGGTGTGCGGAGCGTGCGGGCGGGTGCGGAGGTCGTGCTCAGAGATGGGCGTAGACGTCGTCGAGCGAGATGCCGCGCGCGACCATCATCACCTGGACGTGGTAGAGCAGCTGGGAGATCTCCTCGGCCGCCGCGTCCTTGCTCTCGTGCTCGGCGGCCATCCAGACTTCGGCGGCCTCCTCCACGACCTTCTTGCCGATGGCATGCACACCCTTGTCCACCAGTTCGGCGGTACGTGAGGTGGAGGGGTCGCCGTCGGCGGCCTTGAGCTGCAGCTCGGCGAAGAGCTCTTCGAAGGTTTTGTTCGCCATGATGTCCTTAGAATACGGGGTGCCCGGCGCGCACTCAGCGCCAGGGTTCGCTGACCGAGCGCAGTGTGGTCGCGGTGGCGACGGCGGCGGTGACCGCTTCGTGCCCCTTGTCCTCGTTGGACCCTTCGATGCCCGCCCGGTCGAGTGCCTGCTCCTCGGTGTCACAGGTGAGGACACCGAAGCCGACGGGTACACCGGTGTCGACCGCGACCTGGGTGAGGCCGTTGGTGACGCCGTGGGACACGTATTCGAAGTGCGGGGTGCCGCCCCGGATGATCACACCGAGGGCGACGATCGCGTCGTACCCGCGGCCGGCCAGCACCTTGGCGACCACCGGGAGCTCGAAGCTGCCGGGGACCCTCAGCAGGGTCGGCTCGTCGATGCCCAGCTCGTGCAGGGCGCGCAGCGCGCCGTCGACGAGTCCGTCCATGACCTTCTCGTGCCACTGCGCGGCGATGACCGCCACGCGCAGGTCACCGCAGTTGCGTACGGACAGTTCGGGTGCGCCCTTGCCGCTCATGTCTCTCCTACCGCTCGTTTCCTTGATGGCTGCCGGCAGTGCCGGTGGTGCTGTCTACTGGTTGCCGCAGGTCGACACCTTGGCGGCGTCGAGCCAGGGCAGGTCGTGGCCCATGCGGTCCCGCTTGGTGCGCAGGTAGCGCAGATTGTGCTCGCCGGCCTGGACGGGCATCGGTTCCCGGCCGGTGACGGCCAGGCCGTGCCGCAGGATCGCGGCGGTCTTGTCGGGGTTGTTGGTCATCAGGCGCAGGCTGCGGACGCCGAGGTCCTTGAGGATCTGGGCGCCGGCCGCGTAGTCGCGGGCATCGGCGGGCAGCCCGAGCTCCAGGTTGGCGTCGAGGGTGTCGACGCCGCGCTCCTGGAGCTCGTACGCGCGCAGCTTGGAGACCAGCCCGATGCCGCGTCCCTCGTGGCCGCGCAGGTAGACGACGACACCGCGTCCCTCGTCCGTGATGCGCCGCATGGAGGCGTGCAGCTGGGGGCCGCAGTCGCAGCGCTCGGACTGGAAGATGTCGCCGGTCAGGCACTCGGAGTGGACCCGGACCAGGACGTCGTCGCCGCCGGCGATGTCGCCGTGGACCAGGGCGACGTGCTCGACGCCGTCCACGGTGGAGCGGTAGCCGTACGCGGTGAACGCGCCGAAGTCCGTCGGCAGCCGGACCTCGGCCTCGCGGCGGACGGTCGGCTCGGAAGTACGGCGGTAGGCGATCAGGTCCTCGATGGAGATGATCGTGAGGCCGTGCTTGCGGGCGAACGGGACGAGCTGGGGAAGGCGCAGCATGACGCCGTCCTCGCCCGCGATCTCGACGATCGCCCCGGCGGGCCGCAGTCCGGCGAGCCGGGCGAGGTCGACGGCCGCCTCGGTGTGCCCGTTGCGCACGAGCACGCCGCCGGTGCGGGCGCGGAGCGGGAAGACGTGGCCGGGGCGTACGAAGTCACCGGGGCCCGCGACGCCGCCGGCGAGCAGCCGGAGTGTGGCGGCCCGGTCGGCGGCGGAGATGCCGGTGGTCACGCCGTGCGCGGCCGAGGCGTCGACGGAGACGGTGAAGGCCGTCTTCATCGACTCGGTGTTGTGGCCGACCATCTGCGGGAGTTCGAGCCGTTCCAGCTCGTCGTTCTCCATGGGCGCGCAGATGAGTCCCCGGCACTCGCTCATCATGAAGGCGACGATCTCGGGGGTGGCCTTCTCGGCCGCGATGACGAGGTCGCCCTCGTTCTCCCGGTCCTCGTCGTCGACGACCACGACGGGCCGGCCGGCCGCGATGTCGCGGATGGCCTGCTCGACGGGGTCGAGGGCGAGGTCGTCGGCGGGCGCGTGCTGTTCCCGGTGCAACCAGGTGGGCTGGGCAGTCATGCCGTGGCTCCTTCCAGAGCGGGTGTCCGCGTACGCAGCCACCAGTCGCGCATGCCCCACAGGACGAGGGCCCCGTAGACGACGTAGATGAGACCGGAGAAGGCGAGACCGCTGTGGAAGTTGAGCGGTACGCCGACCAGGTCGACGAGGAGCCAGGCGAACCAGAACTCGACCATGCCCCGGGCCTGGGCGAGCATCGCCACGAGGGTGCCGGCGAATATGTACGCGTCCGCCCACGGGCTCCAGGAGAGCGAGGGGAAGGCGGTGAACAGGCCGCCGACCGCGAGCGTGCCGACCGCGGCCCCGCCGAGCAGGTAGCCGCGCTCGCGCCAGGTGGCGAACCGTACGGCGATGGTGCCGTCCTGGGCCTGCTGCCTGCCCCGGGTCCACTGCTGCCAGCCCCAGACGGCCACGGCGATGACGATGACCTGCTTGCCGACGCTGCCCGCCTGGTGCACGGAGACGTTGGCGGCGACCAGGACGACGCCGGACAGCAGCTGGGCGGGCCAGGTCCAGATCGAGCGGAGCCAGCCCAGGGTGAGGGCGATCAGACCGATCGTGTTGCCGATCATGTCGGACCAGATGATGTGCTGGTCGAAGACGGTGAACGCCTCCGAGTTCAGCCAGTGCAGGGCGCTCACTTCGCCGGCTCCTCGGGCTCCTGCGCGCGGTGGCCGAGCAGCCGCTCGACGTACTTCGCGATGACGTCCACCTCCAGGTTGACCGGGTCGCCGGGCTGCTTGTGGCCGAGCGTGGTCAGGGCGAGGGTGGTGGGGATGAGGCTGATGGTGAAGTAGTCGGGCCCGGCGTCCACCACGGTCAGGCTCACGCCGTCGACGGTGATCGAGCCCTTCTCCACCACGTACCTGGTGAGCCCGGCGGGCAGGGAGACCTTCACGATCTCCCAGTTCTCGGAGGGCTTGCGCTCGACGATGCGGCCCGTGCCGTCCACGTGGCCCTGCACGATGTGCCCGCCGAGCCGGCCGCCGACCGCCATGGGCCGCTCCAGGTTGACCCGGGAGCCCGCCCGCAGTGCGCCCAGGCTGGACCGGTTCAGCGTCTCGGCCATCACATCGGCGGTGAACTCCTGCTCGCCGTGGTCGACGACGGTCAGGCAGACGCCGTTGACGGCGATCGAGTCGCCGTGCTTGGCGCCCTCGGTGACCACGGGCCCGCGCAGGCGGAATCGGGAGGAGTCGCCGAGGTTCTCGACGGCGGTGACCTCACCCAGTTCTTCGACAATTCCGGTGAACACTCAGTTTCCCTTCGGAGCAGGGCCGGGGACGGCGGTGATGCGCAGATCGGGCCCGATTCGCACGGTCTCGGTCACCTGGAGGCGCAACGCCTTGGAGATGGTGGGGATTCCGGCGTCGGCGAGGGCCGCGGGGCCCGCGCCGAGGAGCACGGGGGCGAGATAGCCGACGATCCGGTCGACCGCTCCCGCCGCGACGAAGGCCCCGGCCAGGGTCGGTCCGCCCTCGAGGAGCACGGAGCGGATGCCGCGCCCGTGGAGGGCGGCGAGCAGCGCGTGGATGTCGAGGCCGGGGCCGGCCTCGGCCCGCGGCAGCCGCAGGACGGCCTCGTCGGGGAGGTGGCGGGCGTCGGCGTCCTCGGCGACCGCGATCAGGGTGCGCGCGACGGTGTCGAGGACCCGGGCTCCGGGGCGTACGGCGGTGGCGGCGGTGTCGACGACGACCCGCAGCGGCTGGACCGCGCCATCGATGCCCCTGACCCCGAGCTGGGGGTCGTCGGTGCGGGCGGTGCCGGAACCGACCAGGACGGCGTCCGCCTCGGCGCGCAGCCGGTGGACGTCGGCGCGGGACTCGGCGGAGGTGATCCAGCGGCTGGTGGCGTCGGCGGCCGCGATCCGGCCGTCCAGGGTGGCCGCGTACTTCCAGGTGACATGGGGGCGCCCCAGCCGCACGGAGGTCAGCCAGGCGGTGTTGCCCTGCTCGGCCTCCTCGGCGAGCAGCCCCTGCTCGGCCTTGACGCCGGCGGCGCGCAGGGTGTCCCCGCCACCGGTGGCCTGCGGGTCCGGGTCACCGACCGCGTACACGACGCGGGCGATCCCGGCCTCGATCAGCGCCTGCGCGCAGGGGCCGGTGCGTCCGGTGTGGTTACAGGGTTCGAGGGTGACGTAGGCGGTGCCGCCGCGCGCCTTCTCGCCGGCCGCGCGCAGGGCGTGGACCTCGGCGTGGGGCCCTCCGGCGCGCTGGTGGAAGCCCTCACCGACCGGCCGGCCCGAGGCGTCGAGAACGACACATCCGACCACCGGATTGGGGCTGGTGGAGCCGAGACCGCGGGCTGCGAGCGCGATGGCTCGGCGCATTGCGGTGGTGTCGGCTGCGGTGTCCACCGGGTCCTCCTGCCTCTTCGGGCACGGACTCCGGGGCCTGTCGATGACGACAGATGAAGCGGTACGCAACACGGGGAGGACGCCGGATGCCGGAAAAACGGATGGATCGGTCGCCCGAAAACCATCGCCGACGGCGGCGTACCCGTGAAACGGCCCGCCGCGCACTGCCTCCCATCCGGACTTTAACCGTCGGTCCAGGAATCCCACCTGGTCAACCGGCCGCTGGCTGCGGACGGGTCGCGGACTATAACCGCCGGTTCGGAATTGCACCGACCCCGGAGTGCGCTGCTACTGGTACCCGAACAGTGTGCCACGAGTGGGCGTGACCCATACGGGTGAACGCTGTGGAGTGGCTCACAGACAGCCTGTGACAAGGGCTGTTTCCGCCACTTTTCCCTTGGCCCCTCGCGGGGTGCGGGGTTCCGTCCTCAAACGCCGGACGGGCTGGATCTGTCCGGCATGAACAGCGCGTCCTGCGCCGCCTCCCGCGCCGCGAGCAGCGCGCCGCGCAGGACCGCGGTGCCGCCGAGCAGACCGGCCCTGACCTCGGTGCGCAGCGGGGACATCATGGCCAGCCGCTCCTCGACCCGGGCGGCCAGCGCGTCGCCGCCCGCGAGGCCGACCTCGCCCGAGAGCAGCAGGCACCCCGGGTCCAGGACCGAGATGACCGCGGACGCGCCCAGGGCCAGCCGGTCAGCGAGCGCGTCGAGGAACGCCTCACTGTCGCCCTCCCCCGCGAGGGCCGAGCGGACGGCGGCCGCCGAGCCCGGCTCCCGGCCGCCGGCCGGGGCGGCGATGCCGTGGGCGGCCGCCAGTTCACAGAGCGCCGCCGAGCCCACCAGGGAGTGGAAGCCGCCGTCACAGTTGACGGCCGAGGGGATGCCGACGGTGCCGGGGACCGGCATGAAGCCGATCTCGCCCGCCCCGCCCGAAGCTCCTCGGCGCAGCTTCCCGTCCAGCATGACGGCCGCCCCGACGCCGTGTCCGAGCCACATCAGGACGAAGGTGTCGTGGTCGCGGGCCGCGCCGGCACGGTGTTCGGCGACGGCGGCGAGATTGGTCTCGTTCTCGACGAGCACGGTCGCGGGCAGCCGCTGCTGGAGCGCGCGCACCAGGGTGCGGTGCCAGGCGGGCAGTCCCGTGGTGTCGCGGAGTTCCCCGGTGACCGGGTCGATCAGGCCGGGGGCGCCGACGCCGACGCTGTGCAGGGGCGCGGTGCCGGCTCGTCGCGCGGTGCGTTCCAGGAGGGCCACCGCCTGTTCGACGGCGTCGTCGGTGGCGGTCTCGCCGCCGATCGGCAGGGTGGCCTCGGCCAGCGTCTCGCCCAGGAGGTCGGCGACGACCAGGGCGAGGCTGTCGGTGCGTACGTCGAGGGCGGCCAGGTGGGCGCGGTCCGAGACGATCCCGTAGAGCCGGGCGTTGGGCCCGCGGCGCTCGGCGCCGGCCTCTCCGACCACCCGGACCAGGCCCGCGCCCTGAAGCCGTTCGACCAGGTCGGCGACGGTGGGCCGGGAGAGTCCCGTCAGGGTCTTCAGCTGCGTGGCCGTCAGCGGGCCGTCCTGCTGGAGGAGCCGCAGGGCGAGCCGGTCGTTGATGGCCCTGGCGGTGCTCGGTGATGCGGGCATGCCGGGATCCTTCCAGACTGCGGCCGCGAACGACGCCGGCACGGTCTATTTATCAGGCAGGGTTCCTGATAGTTTACTGCCCGCATCGTGGAGAAGGGCGCCGGGGAGCGTCACAGCCGCGGCATCGGAGAATTCCCAGGGGGGCACGGCGGTATGACGACGGATTCCACGGCAACGGTCTTCAGCACGGAGCAGGTGAGGCGCGCGAGGTATGCCATCGCCACCGTCTTCGCGGTACACGGAGCGGTGACCGGCAGTTTCGCCACCCGGGTGCCGTGGATCCAGGACCACGCCGGGCTCAGCGCCGGACAGCTCGGCATAGCCCTGGCCTTCCCGGCGATCGGCGCCTCGCTCGCGATGCCGCTGGCCGGCGCGATCAGCCACCGGTTCGGCTCCCGGACCGCGTTGCGCGGGCTGCTGATGCTGTGGACCCTGGCGCTGGTCCTGCCCGCCCTGGCCCCCAACCTGCTGACACTGTGCGCGGCGCTCCTGGTGTACGGGGCGTCGGCGGGCATGTCGGACGTGGCGATGAACGCGCTCGGCGTCGAGGTGGAGAACCGGCTCAACAAGTCGATCATGTCCGGGCTGCACGGGATGTGGAGCATGGGGGCGCTGATCGGTTCGGCGGCGGGCACGGTGGCCGCCCATGTGGGCGCCGACGCGCGGCTGCACCACGTCATCGCCGCCCTCGTCCTCACCGCGCTCGGCCTGATCGCCTGCCGGCGGGTGCTGGACCTGCGCAGCGAGCCGGACGCGGAGGCTCCGCCCCGGTTCACGCTGCCGCCCAGGTCGGCCCTGATCATCGGCGCGGTGGGCTTCTGCGCGGTGTTCGCCGAGGGCGCCAGCCTGGACTGGTCGGCGGTCTACCTCCGGGACGTCCTGGACAGTTCCGCAGGTCTGGCGGCCGCGTCGACGACCGCGTTCGCGCTGACCATGGCGGTGGCCCGGATCGCCGGTGACCGGGTCGTCGACCGCTTCGGCGCGGTACGGACGGTGCGGACCGGCGGCGTTCTCGCCACCGTCGGCGGCGTCCTGGTGGTCGCCGCGCCCAACGCGCTCCTGGCGATGTGCGGGTTCGGGCTGATGGGCCTCGGCATCGCCGTGGTCGTGCCGCTCGCCTTCGCGGCGGCCGGGCGCAGCGGGTCGAACCCGAGCCGGGCGATCGCGGGTGTCGCGACGATCACGTACACCTCGGGGCTGATCGCTCCGTCGGCCATCGGCTCACTGGCCGAGGCGACCTCGCTGGTCGTCTCCTTCGGGCTGGTCTCGGTGCTGGCCTTCGGGCTGGTGCTCGGGGCCGGTGTGCTGCGGGCGGGCGACCGCAAGGTGTCCTCACCGGCCGCCGGTGTGCCGGGCCCGGCGCCGGCCGAGCCGCGTCTCTGAGCCGACACGGGCTCCGCACGGACCGGCCCCCGCACGGCCCGGCCCCCTGACGGGCCGGGCCGTTGCGCCGTACGGATCACCGGGCCGCCCGCGCCCTGAGCCATCCGGGTCACCGGGTGCGGCGGGCGGTGGCCCCGCGCCTCCGTGCCCGGCTCCCGGCCGGAGGCGGGTGACGGACCGGGATTAACATGGCGCTGATCATTTCCGCGGTCCGCGCCGTGCCCCGTGAGGCACCGGCCTGCCGCACCTACACACAGGGAGCAACCATGGGCGGCCTCGGCGTGCGCTGGACCTTGCACGGCGACGGGAAGACGCCCGCACCGGGAGCGGTGGTCCGCCCCGACGAGCGGCTCTCCTGGCCCCGGACCTTCGGGCTCGGCGCCCAGCACGTGGTCGCGATGTTCGGGGCTTCGTTCGTGGCACCGGTACTGATGGGTCTCGACCCGAACCTGGCGATCATGATGTCGGGTGTCGCGACGGCCATCTTCCTGCTGGCCACGCGCGGGCAGGTGCCCAGCTACCTCGGCTGTTCGCTCTCGTTCGTCGGGGTGGCCGCGACCATCCGGGCCGGCGGCGGCAGCAGCGCCGTGGTCACCGGCGCGGTCTTCGTGGTGGGTGCGGTGCTCTTCCTGGCCGGTCTGGCGGTGCAGCGGTTCGGCGCGCGGATCATCCACGCCGCGATGCCGCCGGTGGTGACGGGCGCGGTCGTGATGCTGATCGGCTTCAACCTGGCGCCGGTCACCGCGTCCACGTACTGGCCGCAGGACCAGTGGACGGCGCTGCTGGTGATGCTGTTCACCGGACTGGCCGTGGTCTGCCTGCGCGGGTTCCTCTCCCGGATCGCTATCTTCCTCGGCCTGGTCTTCGGCTACGTCCTGTCCTGGGTCCTGGACCGGGTGTTCGGGAAGATCCACTCCCCCTCGGGCGGCGCCGAGGCCGTGGACCACTGGCGGCTGGACCTGGGCGGGGTCTCGAAGGCCGACTGGATCGGGCTGCCGACCTTCCACGCGCCGATCTTCGAGTGGTCCGCGATCCTGGTCGCGCTGCCCGTCGTCATCGCGCTGATCGCGGAGAACGCCGGCCATGTGAAGGCGGTCGGCGAGATGACGGGCCGCTCGCTCGACGGCAAGCTCGGCACCGCGATCGCCGCGGACGGCGCCGCCTCGATGCTGTCGACCGCGGTGGGCGGTCCGCCGAACACCACGTACTCCGAGAACATCGGCGTGATGGCCGCGACCCGGGTGTACTCCACCGCGGCCTACTGGGCGGCCGCCTGCTTCGCCCTGCTGTTCGGCCTGTGCCCCAAGTTCGGCGCGGTCGTGGCGGCCATTCCCGGCGGTGTCCTCGGCGGGATCACGGTGATCCTCTACGGCATGATCGGTCTCCTCGGTGCCCAGATCTGGTTGAACGCCAAGGTGGATCTGCGCAATCCGCTGAACCTGGTGCCGGCCGCCGCGGGCATCATCATCGGGGTCGGCGGCGTCAGCCTGAAGGTGTCCGACAACTTCGAGCTGAGCGGGATCGCGCTCGGCACCATCGTCGTGATCACCGGCTACCACGTGCTGCGGGCCTTCGCCCCGGCCCACCTCAAGACGCAGGAGCCGCTGCTCGACTCGGGGACGTCCGGCTACGACGGGAAGCCGCCGGCCGACACCGCCTGAGCCTGAGCCGGTGCCGGGCCGGCTCAGGCTCAGGCTCAGGCGGTGTCGGGCCGGCTCCGGATCAGGGGGTACCGGTGCGCTTTTCGAGACGGGTGCCGTTGCGAAGGGTGATCGACATGAGGTCGCTGGGAGCCTCCAGCTCCAGGCGGTGCCAGCGGCCGCGGGGAACGATCACGGCGTTGCCTGCCCGCAGCCGCACCATGTCCTCGGCCCCGCCGGGCTCGTCCGGACGGAAGTGGACGCGGATGCCGCCGGCCAGGCAGCACACCGCTTCCTCGGCCGCCGGGTGCATCTCCCAGTAGTCGGCGTGCACGTCGGCGTCGGTCTCGACGTGGAACGTGGCGATCTGCCAGGCGCCCGAGCCGTCGTTCGTCATCTGCCGTTCGGCGGCGCGGACTTCACCTTCGGGGTGGAAACACAGCGCCGAGGCGAACAGGTCGACGACGGGGGTCGTCATCATGAGTGTGTTCCTTCCAACTGGTTCTCTGTGGAGCCGGTGGGCTGTCGGAGGGGTGTGACGGTCCGGCGGCGCGGCAGCACACAGACGGCCACGACCGCCGCGAGCACGAAGACGGCCGCTGCGAGGGCCAGACCCAGGGCGTAGCCGTCGGTGAGCGCGGCGGCGCCGGTGCCAGTGCCGGTGCGGTGCGCGGCGACGGTGGCCAGGGCTGCCAGCCCCACGGAGCCGCCGAGCTGGCGTGAGCTGTTCATCAGGCCGGAGGCCATGCCCGCCTCGCGCGGAGCGACACCGGTGGTCGCGGCCGCCGCGACCGGGGCCAGGACGAGTCCGGCGCCGACGCTGGTGACCAGGGACGGGCCGAGCACATCGGTGAGGAAGCTGCCGTCGGGGCCGATGAGGGCGAACCAGGCCAGCCCCGCGGCCGCCAGCAGTGCGCCGGGCACCAGGGACACCCGGGGGGTGCGTGTCGCGGTGACGCGGGTCGCGACGACGGTTCCCGCGACCAGGCCCAGGGAGAAGGGCAAGAACGCCATGCCGGTCGCCGCGGCACCCATCCCCAGGACCTGCTGCATGTAAAGGGACACGAAGTAGAAGGCCGTGAACTGCCCGGCCGCTGCCAGGAACACCAGTACGTTCGCACCGGCGACCCAACGGCTGCGCAGCAGGCCGAGGCGCAGCAGCGGCGCCTTGACCCGTGACTCGACGACGACGAAGGCGGCCAGCAGCACGGCCGCGGCGGCGAGGGACGCCCAGGTGACCGGGGAGCCCCAGCCGAGGGTGTCGGTGCGCACGACACCGAGCACCAGCAGCCCGACGCCGCCCGTCGCCAGGACGGCGCCCAGCGCGTCCAGCCTCTCGCGCCGGGCGGGCGAGGTTCCGGCGGGCACCCCTGCGGGGATGAGCGCGAGGGCCGCCGCGACGACGGGCAGGTTGATCAGCATGACCCAGCGCCAGCCCGCGTACTCGGTGAGCAGTCCGCCCGCCAGCACGCCCAGCGCGCCGCCCGCCGCGTTCACCCCGCTCCACACCCCGAGCGCGCGCACGCGCCTGGGGCCTTCGGTGAACGTGGTGGTGAGCATCGCCAGCGCGGCCGGCGCGGCAGCGGCGGCGCCCAGGCCCTGCCCGGCGCGGGCGGCGATCAGCTGCCAGGGCGCCTGGGCCAGTCCGCCGGCCAGCGAGCACAGGCCGAACACGGTCAGCCCCAGCGCGAACATCCGGCGCCGGCCGTACAGGTCACAGGCGCGTCCCCCCAGCAGCAGGAAGCCGCCGAAGGCGAGCGCGTACACGTGTACGACCCACGACAGGTCGAGCGGCGCGAATCCCAGGGCGGTGTGGATCGCCGGCAGCGCGACGTTGACCACGGACATATCCAGGGCGAAGACGAACTGGGCGACGGCGGCTGCCGCCAGCACCACGCCCGGCTTCTCGCGGGAGTTTTTATACATGTAAGAAAACTAGCGTCGGAGGACGGCCCTTGTCGACACCGGGGCATGACGAGGTCGCGCAGCACCCTCGGTGCTGCGCGAGAGCCGGCGCACCCGACCGGGCGAGCCGCGACGGGTTCGGTCAGAAGCAGTCCCCGTACCAGTGCACCGCGCCGGGCGCCGAGACAGTTGCGCGTACCGACCCGGCCGGGGCGCGCAGCGGCCGCGCCATCCCCACGTGCTCCGTGACCTGACCGGCCTCCGTCAGCAGGACCGGCAGCGCGGCCCGCACGCCGGGGGTGACGGGAATCCGGACCCGGGCCCGGGTCAGCCCCGCCGCCCGGCCCCCGGCGGCGGCCGCCGCGAACAGCGGCCCCAGGCACGCGTCCGTACCCGCGAACTCGCGCACCTCCACGCGGTCTTCCTCGTGCCCGGCCACCAGCCAGCCGGCGAGCGCGCCGGAGACCGGGTCCTGGGCCACGAGCGACCGGTCGATCGCGCCGTACCAGGCGGGCACACGTACCGCCCAGTCCTCGGGCGCCCGCAGCGAGCTGAGCGGCCGCTTCGCGTTGTACGCGTGGTGCAGCGCGGCCACCTGGACCGCGTCCCGCGCGGTGGCGGCGCGGACCCGGAAGGCTCCGGCGGCGGAGGGCGCGGCGAGTGTCCCCTCGGTGTACGTGCTCGCGAACTCCTGCCATCCCGAGCCCCGGTAGACGCCGGGCGTCCCGGTGAACAGCAGGGACCAGGCGCACTGTTCGGCCGTCATGGTGCGTTCCGCCGCCGCCAGCAGCCGTCGCACCAGCCCCTGCCCCCTGGCTTCGGGGCGGGTCGCGACACTGCCGATGCCGCCGACGCGGCGCGGGGTGCCTTCCGCGTCGCGGATCAGCCTCGGCACGTAGACGACGACCGCGTCGATCCCCTCCCCCGCGTCGTTCTGCGCGACGAAGGTGTGCCGGTGGCGGTCCGGGTCGAGCGCGTGCAGCGCGGCGAGGTGCGGGGAGTCGAAGCACCGCTTCCACAGGGCGGCCAGCGCCGGGTCGTCGCCCTGGGTGGCGGTGCGGACGGTGGCGCTCACAGGATCAGGTTCCCGTCCGTGCGCACCCGCTCGCCGTCCCCGGGCATCGCGCTGCGCCGGGTGCCGTCCTCCACGCACCCGGTGTGCAGGACCGAGTCCATTGCGTCGGGGGCGAGGTGGAGGAAGCCGCCGGTGAAGCGGCTGCCGGTCGCCGCGTAGTGGTTCACGCCGTCGGCGATCCGCACGTGCGCGGTGTCCGCCGAGGCGGCGGTGCTGCTGAGACCGGTGAGGTCCCAGGTCGTGCTGCCGGGGCCGGGCGCCCGGCCGAGCAGCGTCCCGGCCTTGTTGCCGCCGGTGATCCTGGCGCCGCCGGTGACGGTGATCCGCTGGTCGCGCACGCCGCTCAGTTCGATGCCGGTGTTGCGGAACGTACCGCCGTCCAGGCGCAGATCGGCCGAGCCCACCGAGAGAGGAGCCGCGTCGTCGGAGCCGGTGACGGTGCAGTCGGTGAGGTGGACGGGGCCCGCCCCCCGCAGGACGAGGCCGTCGGCGCCCTTGAACGTGCAGCGCACGAAGTGGACGGGCGCGGTGACGGGGGTCTGCACGAGTACGGCGCCGGCGGGCGGTTCGAAGGAGCAGTCGCTGATGGTGGTCGGCCGGGTGGAGCGGTCCGAGCGCTGGGCGACGGCGAAGGTCTTCGCGGTGCAGCCGCGCACCTGGGCCCCGTCGGCGTTCACGGTGAGGGTGCCGGCCTGGTCGAAGGTCGGGCGGGCGATCACCGTGATGTCCTCCAGGGTCAGGTCGGTGATCTTGGTGTTGGCGGTGAACCAGGAGCAGACATGTCTGCGCACGGTGATCCGCTTGGCGGAGATCCCCCACTGGGCACCCGAGTTGGCGATGTCCATGAGCCCGGAGTTGCCGTCGAAGAGCAGGTCGTGCTCGTACTGGCCGTGGGTGGTGAAGGGGTTGCCGCCGGCGTCGTCGCCGTCGCCGTGGCAGTTGACGACGGTGCAGTAGGCGGAGGCCGTGAGGTCGTTGAGGTGGCGCACGTTGCTGGTCGTGCAGTCGGCCACCCGTCCGTACAGGCAGTAGATCTGCTGGGTGAGGTAGCCCGCGCCGCCGTACTCGACGGTGGGCGGGTTCTTCAGCGAGCACTCCTCGGTGCGGAAGCGGGTGCACCAGCGGCGCATGACGACCGGCCAGAAGGTCCCGGTGGCGTGGATGCCGGAGACGTCGCAGCCGACGGCGTACTCGAAGCTGACGGGGTGGGAGCCGGTGTACTCGTCGGGTCCCGCGCCCTCGAAGAGCATGTTGCGGATGTGGGTGTTGCGCACCGGCTCGGTCCGGGTCCAGGTGAGGGTCCGGCCCTCGGCGAGCTCCCAGCCGTTGAGGTAGCCGATCCGGATGTGGCCCGCGTCGATGATCTCGGTGATCTCGACGAGCTTCTGCAGTTCGCGCTCGTCCCCGCCGCCTCCCGCGACAGGGTCGACCTGCACCTTCCACCACTGGCCGACCGCGAACACCTTCGCGTCGGGGACCGGGAAGGTGTCGGTGAGCTCGATGACCTTGCCGGAGAGTGTGTGTGTGACGGTGGTGTCGGTGATGGTGCCCCGGAAGGAGAGGACGGCGCCGAAGGGGTTGTCGTGGGTGTTCTTCTCGATGCCGGTGGTGGTGATGTGGTGGCCGCCGAAGTCGAGTTCGATGTTGGAGCGGTCGAAGCGGTGGCGTTTGGTGAACAGGAGGTCGGTGTGGGCCTCGATGCGGTGGACGCTTGTGTCGTTGACCATGGTGTCGAGGGCGGTGTCGGCTGGGGTCTTGGCGTCGAGGTGGCCGAAGGTGCGGAAGTCGAGCGTTCCGGTGTGGAGCTGGTGCCAGCGTCCGGTCTTCGCTCCGGTGGGGGCTATGACGGTGCCGCCGTTGTGTGCGGCGGTGGACTTCTTGTTCCAGCGCAGGGCCATGGTGCCGCCGTCGCCGGGGGCGTGGTAGCCGGCCAGCAGGATCTGGGTGCCGTCGGTGAGCGGCTTGGTGTTCAGGGCCCGTAGCGCGGCGACCGTGTCCAGGTTCAGGACGTCGCCGGTGTGGGCGGGGACGGCCTGCGCGGACCCGGCGGCCACGGCCGAACCGGCCATGACCAGACCGGCGAGACCCGAAGCCCGCAGCAGATTCCGGCGGGACGAGGCGTTTGCGGACATGACGGAGGTGCTCCTCGCGTTGTCGATGCGTGCTCGGGGGAACCGCCCACCGGTCGGGCGCGGTCGGAAGGAGCGGTCAGATCGTGTTGCGGTACGGCGGCATGAAGCGCATCCGGGGCATCTGGTCCGCCAGCACCCCGCCGTCCACGACGATCCGCGCCCCGGTCAGATAGGCACCCGCGTCCGAGGCGAGCAGCAGCAGCGCGCCCACACATTCGTCGGGCCGCGCGTACCGGCCGAGCGGGATGCGCTCGCGGTACGCGGCCTCGAAGGCCTCCCGGTCGAAGGGGAACTCGCCGTCGATGGGGGTCTCGACCATGCCGGGGGCCAGGGTGTTGGCGGTGATGCCGTGCGGGGCGAGCTCGATCGCCAGGGTCTCGGTGAGCAGCTGGGCGGCGGCCTTGGAGGCGTTGTAGTGCGTGAGGCCGGCCTCGGCCACCAGGGCGTTCTTCGAGGTGATGGTGATGATGCGGCCGGGCACGGAGTCCGCCGTCATGTGTTCGGCGATGCGCTGGCTGAGGAAGAACACCGCGTCCACGTTGACCCGCATGATGTGCGACCAGCTGGCCGGCGTGATCTCGTTGAAGCGTTCCAGCGCGGCCGTGCCCGCGTTGTTGACCAGGATGTGCAGCGGCCCGTTCTCGGCGCGCACCGCGTCGGCGAAGCCGCCCAGCGCGTCGATGTCCGCGAGGTCCTGGCCGTACACGCGGCAGCGCCGCCCGAGCGCCTCCACCTCCGCCGCCGTCCGCTCGACGCCCTCGGCGCCCGGCAGGTCCACGAGCACCAGGTCGGCGCCCGCCTCGGCCAGCCCCACGGCGAAGGACCGGCCGAGGCCCCGGGCGGCCCCGGTCACCACCGCGGTGCGGCCGGTCAGGTCGAAGCGGTCGGTGCCCCGGGGCGGGACGGCTGCGGTCATGGCGGGAACTCCTCCAGGCGGAGAGATGCGGAACAGGGCCTGCCCGGCCCTGTTCCGGTCGGGGTCGGGCCGCCGCGCGAGGGGACACATGGGTGGTGCGCGGCGGCCCTGCTGCCGGCCGGCGCCCCCGGACAGGGGGATGAACCGGGGCGCCGTGCCGGCAGTTCGGGGGAACGGCGGGTCAGCCGTTCAGGCCCAGCAGATCGAGGGAGGGCCGGTGGATGATCTCCTCGATCGCGTCCGCGTCCAGCGGCGGCAGCCCGGGGATGCCGGGGATGCGGGCGATCTCCCGGAGCCCCTTCACCGAGTCGTCGACCGTCGTGAACGGGTAGTCGCTGCCGAACAGCACCTTGTGGAAGACCCCGTAGTCCTGGACCAGCCGGAGGCTGTGCCAGAGCTGGAAGGGCCGGTAGTGCAGGGCGCTGAGGTCGGCGTACACATGCGGGTGCTTGCGGATGACCGCGATGCACTCGCCCTCGAAGGGGTGGCCGAGGTGGGCCAGGACCATCCGCAGTTCCGGGTGGCGGATGGCGACCGCGTCCAGGTGGCGGGGCATCGCCCACTCCAGCGGTGCGCTGGAGACGAAGGTCGTGCCGGTGTGCACCAGGAGCGGCAGCCCGTGCCGTTCGGCGTAGGTGTACAGCTCGTCGTACTCCTCGGCGGCCGGGTCGAAGCCCGCGTACATCGGCATCAGTTTGATGCCGCGCAGGCCGAGCTCCTGGTGGCCGTGGCGCAGTTCCTCCTGCCAGCCGGGCTGGGTGGGGTCGAGCGCCAGGTAGCCGATCAGCCGGTCGGGCTGCTTGCCGACATACGCGGCCACGGCGGCGTCGTCGACCCAGAGGCCGCTGCGCCTGGCCTTGCCGCCGACGACGATCGTGCGGGTGGAGTCGGGCGCGGTGGCGGCGTACTCCTCCCACTTCACCGTGAGGTCGACTTCGCCCGCGTGGGCGCGGGCGGAGTCGGAGCTGAAGGGGTCGGTGAAGTCGTGGCTGTGCCGGAAGAGGTGGGAGTGGACGTCGGTGATCATGTGCGGTTCCGCTTCTCCCAGCCGTCCGCGAACATGTTCCAGAAGCGGTGGCTGGGCGGGTGTTCCTCGAAGACCTCGTCGACGAGTTCGACGCCGAGCCCGGGGGCGGTGGGCAGCCCGATGCGGCCGTCCTCCATCGGGAGGGTGCCCTTGAGCGCGTCGAAGACGAACGGCTCCAGGAGCCCGTCGAAGGTTTCGAGGATCTTGAAGTTGGGGATTCCGAGCGCCGCGTGCACCGAGACGGTGGTGCAGAGCGGGGAGTTGGAGTTGTGCGGGGCCACCAGCATGCCGTGCGTGTCGGCGATCGCGGCGAGCTTCCTGACCTCGGTGAAGCCGCCGGCCATGGACAGGTCGGGCTGGATGATGTCGACGGCGTTGGTCGCGAACAGCTGCTTGTACTCGTAGCGGTTGTGGAAGTGCTCACCGCCGGAGATCGGGAACGTGGCGCGCTGCCGCAGTTCCGCGTACCGCTCGATGTGGGTCCAGGGCATCGGCTCCTCGAACCAGCCGATGTCGAAGGGCTCCAGCTCCCGCACGAGACGGGCGGCGGTCGGCATGGCGAACCGGGCGTGGCCCTCGATGAAGAGGTCGATGTCCGGTCCGATCGCCTCGCGGACGGCGGCCACGAGGTCGATGGAGCGGCGCAGTTCGGCACGCTCCAGCTCGTGCAGGCCGGGGCCGAAGGGGTCGAACTTGAGGGCGGTGAAGCCCTTCGCCACGGTCTCCTTCGCCTTGGCCGCGAAGGTCTCGGGCTCGCGTTCGCCGGTGTACCAGCCGTTGGCGTAGACGCGTACGTCGTCACGGCAGGCGCCGCCGGTCAGCCGGTAGGCGGGGACGCCGAGCGCCTTGCCCATCAGGTCGTACATCGCCTGGTCCAGGCCGGACAGGGCGACGCCGCCCATGTCGCCGCCGCGCAGGAAGTCGCCCTGGTAGACGCGGAGCCAGAGCTCCTCGACGTCGAAGGGGTCGGCGCCGATCAGGTGCCGGCCGGCGATGGCCTCGGTGAGCGCGCAGACCTCGGCGACGCGGTAGGGGTGGGTGATCTCCCCGATGCCGCTCAGGCCCTCGTCGGTGTGGACCCGGACGTAGCCGAAGTCGCGCCAGGAGGTGCCGAGCATCAGCGTCTCGACGCGGGTGATCCGTCCGGCGGGGCCGGCGGGACGGGTGCGGTTGACGGTCAGCATCAGCGGGTCGCTCCGCCCATGGTCGAGGTGTTCTCCAGGTCGCGGGCGCCGCCGTCGGCCAGGACGGCCTTGACCGCGGCCTCGGTGCCCTCGATGAGACGGTCCACGTCGGCGTCGCTGTGCGCGTAGCTGATGTGGCTGCGCTTGAGGTTGAGCGGCAGCTCGAACAGGCCGTGCTCCAGCAGCTTGCGGCGGTAGCCGACGAACAGCGAGGCGTCGTTGGCCAGCAGGTCCGCGTAGGTGCGGGGGGCCTCGCCCGGCATGAAGTAGCTGACGAAGACGGAGCCGTAGCCGGTGACGACGGCGGGGACGCCGAGGCGCTCGTACAGTGCGGCCAGTTCGGTGCGGACGCGGCCGCCGAGCCGGAAGACGTGGTCGTGGACCGGTTCCTCGCGGAGTTTGCGCAGGGTGGCGAGGGCGGCGGCGACGACGGACGGGTGGCCGTTGTACGTGCCGGCGAAGAAGGCCGGGGCGCCGGGGCGGGTGGAGAAGAGGTCCATCAGGTCGGCGCGGCCGCCGATCGCGCCGACGGGGGCGCCGTTGGCGATGGCCTTGCCGAGGGTGGTGAGGTCGGGGGTGACTCCGGAGATCTGCTGCCAGCCGCCGAGGCTGTGGCGGAAGCCGGTGATGACCTCGTCGAAGATCAGGACGCTGCCGGCCCTCGTGGTCTCCTCGCGCAGGGTGGTCAGGAACTCCTGGTACGGCAGGAGCGCGCCGACGTTGTGCGGGACGGGCTCGACGATGACGGCGGCGATGTCGGAGCCGTGGTCGGCGAAGGCGGTCCGGACGGCCTCGCTGTCGTTGAACGGCAGGACGAGGGTGGCGTCGAGGACCTCGGGCAGGATGCCGGTGGAGATCGGGTCGTGGCCGCCGACCTTCTCGGGCGCGGAGATGACGTTGAGGCTGACCGAGTCGTGCCAGCCGTGGTAGCAGCCCTGGAACTTGACGACGAGGCGGCGGCCGGTGGAGGCGCGGGAGACCCGCAGCGCGTGGAACGTGGCCTCGCTGCCGGTGCTGGTGAGCAGCACCTTCTCGATGGAGGGGATCAGCTCGGTGAGTTGTTCGGCGAGGAGGACCTCGCCCTCGGTGACGCCGACGCCCATGTGGCCGAGGGTGGCGCCGGCCTGGGCGGTCGCGCGGGCCACGTCGGGGTCGTTGTGGCCGAGCAGCGGCGGGCCGAACGCCGAGTGGAAGTCGGTGTACTCGCGTCCGTCGGCGGTACGGAACCGTGCGCCGTCGGTCCCGGTGACGACCAGGTCGGTCAGTCCGGGAACGCTGCGCTGACCGCTGTTCACGCCGCCGGGTACGACCTGGCGGGCGCGTTCGGCGAGTCGGGCTCCGGATTGGTTGCCTACCGGGCCTGAACTCATGGTGCTTGCTCCTTGCGTCGAGAGTCGTCGGTTTTCGCGGGCCCTGCCCGGCCCGTGAGTCCCTGGCGCCATCCGCCCGGCAGTCGCCGCAGGAAGAGGTGATCCGTGGTGCTCGGTACTGCGTTTCGATTTTTCAGAACACTGTTCTGTAGAGCCGAACAGTGCCTGGATATTACGTCCACCCCTGAAACCGGTCAACCCCCTTCCAGCCACACAGAGCCCCGATTCCCGGGATTTCTTGGCTCTCACGTACATCCAGGCATCCCATAGGCACTACGCTGTTCTGCTATGACGAACAGCGCTGCTCCTGAGGAACCGAAATACTGGGTCAAGAGCGTGGCCAGGGCAGCCGACATCCTCGAAGCT
The DNA here is from genome assembly GCF_043200175.1 of Streptomyces sp. NPDC048462. Classification (NCBI taxonomy): domain Bacteria; kingdom Bacillati; phylum Actinomycetota; class Actinomycetes; order Kitasatosporales; family Streptomycetaceae; genus Streptomyces; species Streptomyces sp. NPDC048462. The sequence goes on along the minus strand of NZ_JBICXG010000021.1, from coordinate 86,843 downwards.
CTCGCCGCCCCCTCCCAGGGGAACGGCCTGAGCGTCACCGAGGTCGGCCAGGTCTGCTCCATCTCCAAGAGCGCCGCGTTCGGCATGCTCCAGACCCTGCGCGCCTACGGCCTCGTCTCGGACGACGGCGAGGGCATGAACCGGCGCTACCGGCTCGGCATGAGCCTGGCCAGGCTCGGCGACCGGGCCAGGTCCCAGGTCTCGCTGCGCGGGGTCGCCCACCCCGTCCTGCGCGAACTCACCCGCACCACCGGCATGGCCTCCAGGCTCGCCGTGCCCGAGGACGGCCACGCGGTCGTGGTGGACCAGGTCGAGCTCGACCAGCGCGTCCGGCTCGATCTACGGATGGGCCAGCGCGAGCTGCCGCACTGCACGGGCCTGGGCAAGGCGCTGCTCTCGGCGGTGCCGGCGGGCGAGGCCGCCTCGATCGTCGAGCGGTTCGGGCTGCCCCGGCGCACGTCGCGCACGATCACCGACCCGGCGACCTTCATGTCCCACCTCCGCGACATCGCCAGGGTCGGCTACGCCCTGGACGACGAGGAGGACGCCGAGGGCATCATCTGCATCGGCGCACCGGTCTTCGACGACCGTTCGGTGTGCGCCGGCGCCGTCTCCATCACCGGCCTCAAGACCGGCCTGCCGGCCTGGCGCTACCAGGAACTGGGCGGCCAGGTCCGGGACTCGGCCCGTCGGATCAGCGTCTCGCTGGGCTGGGTCGACGACCCGGAGGACGACACATCGGACACCGTCACCTCACATTCCGACGAAATCGGGTCTTGACCGATCGGCACAACCCGCCGTAGGTTCCCTGCCAACCCCGGTGACGCTCACCCGTCACCGGCGATTTACCCCTCCCGGTCCGATTCCGACGCCTGCCCACCGCGTCGTGAACATCCGACGACCGGACCCTTTTCAGCCATCCGCCGCATGGCAGTCCACCGCAGGAACGCTCCCTCACTTGTCGCGCTTCTTGGAAGGCGAAGTCCGCATGAGCGTTCCGCACCACTCCACCTCTGCCTCGTCCCGTCGCAACGTGCTGCGGGCTTCGGGTCTCGCCGGTCTGGTCATGGCCGGTTCGGCCGTGGCCGCCGGGTCCGCGCAGGCCGTCCCCGCCCACACCGGCGACGTCCTGAACCTGGACACGGTCGCCGCGCTACGGGCCCTGAACACCAAGCCGCTCACCGACGGCACCCAGATCCTGCTGGCCGGCTACCACGCCCCCGGCGACGGCGGCACCATGGCCCTGCGCTGGAACAAGAAGTCCACCGCCGCGCACAACGGTGGCACCGTCATAGCCCCCACCGGAGCGAAGACCGGACGCTGGCACCAGCTCCACACCGGAACGCTCGACTTCCGCACCTTCGGCCACCTCGACGCCAAGACCCCAGCCGACACCGCCCTCGACACCATGGTCAACGACACAAGCGTCCACCGCATCGAGGCCCACACCGACCTCCTGTTCACCCGACGCCACCGCTTCGACCGCTCCAACATCGAACTCGACTTCGGCGGCCACCACATCACCACCACCGGCATCGAGAAGAACACCCACGACAACCCCTTCGGCGCCGTCCTCTCCTTCCGGGGCACCATCACCGACACCACCGTCACACACACACTGAGCGCGGCGATGCCGGACCTCTCGGACCTCTTCGAGGTCGGGGACTCCTCGAAGTTCGCGGTCGGCCAGTGGTGGGCGGTGGAGATCAACGCGCTGTCGGGGCAGTACGAGAAGGAGATCCAGCGACTCGTCCAGGTCACCGGTGTCGTCGACGCCACGCACATCCGGGTCAACTACCAGATCGGCTGGGACCTGGCCGCAGGGCGCACCCTGACCTGGACCCGGATCGAGCCCGTCGACCGCGCCCACGTGCGCAACATGGTCTTCGAGGGCTGGGGCGAGGACGAGATGACCGGCTCGCACCCGGTCGCCTACGAGTACGCGGTGCGCTGCGACGTCTCCGGCATCGAGGCCATCGGCACCTTCTGGCCGGTGGTGATGCGCCGCTGGTGCACGTACTACCGCACCGAACAGTGCTCGCTGACCAACCCGAAGTCCGTCACCTACGGCGGCGCGGGCTACCTCACCCAGCAGATCTACTGCCTCTACGGGCATGTGGAGGACTGTCACACCTCCAACGCCCGCCACCTCAACGACTTCACGGCCTCGGCCTACTGCTACGTCACCAACTGCCACGGCGACGGTGACGACGAGGGCCCGTTCGTCACCCACGGCCAGTTCGAGCACGACCTCACCTACACCGGAAACTCCGGCCTGATGACCTTCGCCAACTCGGGCACTCCCTGGGGCGGCCGGGCCAAGCGGATCACCGTGCGCCGGCACGCCTGCTCCTGGTTCGTGGCCCGCGTCAAGATCACCGACCTGACGCTCGAAGACGTCCTGGTCATCGGCAAGAAGTCCCTGGACGGCTCCGGAATGCTCTGGGTCAACGCGGACGGCGTGCAGATGCGGGGCTGTACGGCGACGGGTCCGCTGATCGTCTCCCGGGCCTCCGACCTGTCCGCCCGCCCCAACGTGATCGCCGACTCCTCCTTCGCCTTCGCGGCGGGCGCGGAGATCACCCAGGCAGGCGTCAGCGCCCCGCTCACCCTCCAGGGCACCACGCTGAAGGGCGTCGACGGCGCGGTGTTCAACGGCACCGGGCCGCTCACCCTCGACCAGTGCACGCTGACCGGCTCGAAGGACACCGCCCCGGTCTCGCTGGCCCACTCCGACGTCAGCGTCCTGGGCGGCGAACTCCGCGACACCGGCCTCAAGCTGACCTCGGCCAAGGACCAGCGGCTGCGCATCGACGGCACACGCCTTTCCGGCACCAACAAGGACGGCGCCCTGCTCGCCCGTACCGGAGCCGGCCGGACCGTCGACTGGCAGCTCAGCGGCCTCGACTCGGCCGCGCCCGGGGGCACCGCCCATGTGCTGCTCACCGAGGGCACCAACCGCTACCGGGCCACCGGCTCCACCTTCACCGGGGGCCGGCTCGAACTGCGGCCGGCGGCGTTCGGCGGCTCCAGCCATCTGCTGCACACCGGCTGCGTCGAGGACGGCACCGAGCGCACCGCGCTCCCGGACGAGGGCGACCGCGTAGCCCACACCGCGGCCACGCTGCGCTTCTGACCACCTGGGCCCCCGCGCCCATCGAGCACCAGGGATACCCCGTGTCCACGCATACCCCGATCACCGGCAGGCCCGTACGCGTCGCACTCGTCGGCGCCGGCAACCGCGGTCAGACGTACGCCGAGTGGATCAAGGCGCACCCCGAGCGCGCCGAACTCGTCGCCGTCGCCGATCCACGCCCCGCGGCGCGGGCGGCGGCCGGCGCGCACGTCGGGTTCGACGACTGGCGGCCGCTCGTGGAGGACCGCATCGCGGACGCCGTGATCGTCGCCACCCAGGACCGCTTCCACGTGGAGCCGGTGCTGGCCCTGGCCGGGGCCGGTTACGCGATCCTCGCGGAGAAGCCGCTCGCCCCGACCGAGGAGGAGACCCGGCGGATCGTCGAGGGGGTGGAGCGGGCCGGGGTGCTGTTCGCCGTCTGCCACGTCATGCGGTACACGCCGTACACCGACCTGGTGAAGGAGGTGGTGGACTCCGGGGTGCTCGGTCAGCTGGTCTCCCTCGACCATCTGGAGCCGGTCGGCTGGTGGCACTACGCGCACAGTTACGTCCGCGGTCCCTGGCGCAGCGAGAAGGACTCCTCCCCGATGCTGCTGGCCAAGTCGTGCCACGACCTGGACTGGATCACGTACGTCATGGGCGGCCGGATCGAACAGGTCACCGGCTTCGGCGGGCTGAAGCACTTCCGGCCCGAGAACGCCCCGGCCGGGTCCGCCGACCGGTGCCTGGACTGCGCGGTCGAGGCGGACTGCCCGTACAGCGCGCTGAAGCTGTACATGCCGACGCTGCGCGAGAAGGGCGCGGTCTGGCCGGTCACCCATGTCACCGAGGCGACCGACGAGGCCGGTCTCGTACAGGCGCTGCGCGAGGGCCCGTACGGGGTCTGCGCCTACCGGAGCGACAACGACGTGGTGGACCACCAGGTCCTCGCCATGCAGCTGACGGACGGGGTGACCGCGACCTTCCAGATGGTCGCGTTCACCGAGCAGACCCACCGCCAGACCCGGATCTTCGGCTCGCACGGCTGGCTCATCGGTGACGGTGAGCGGGTCACGGTGCAGGACTTCCGAACCGGCGAGTCCACCGTCCACGAACTCGGCACGTCCGGTTCGAACGCCGCCGACGGGCACGGCGGCGGGGACGCCGCACTCGTCGAGGCGTTCGTCACCGCCGTCGCCACCGGCGACCCGGGGGCCGTCCGCTCCGGTCCCGCCACCTCGCTCGGCAGCCACCTCGCGGCGTTCGCCGCCGAACGCGCCCGGCACACCGGCACCGTCCAGACGGTCCCGGCGCAGTGACTTCCCCTCTTCCCGCCCTCAGGTTCCCGGAGGACCACCTCATGTCCCGTCTCCTCACCCGCCGTTCCGGAGTCCGCGCCCTCGCCGCCCCCGTCCTGGCCACCGCGCTCGCCGCCGGTGTGCTGGCCGGCTGTTCCGGCAGCGGCGGCGACGACAACACCGTGACCATGTGGACCTACCCGGTCATCTTCGACGAGGCCAAGAACAAGGCGTACTGGGACGGCCTGGTCAAGGCGTTCGAGAAGAAGCACGACGGCGTCACGGTGAAGGTGGAGACCTTCCCCTGGGCCAACCGCGACACCGCCCTGGCCACCGCCATCGCCTCCGGCAAGGGCCCCGACGCCGTCTACCTGATCCCGGACCAGCTGCCGAAGTACACCAAGAACATCGTCCCGGCCGACGACTACATGCCGGCCTCCGCCAAGTCGGACTACACGGACTTCGCGCTGAAGTCCGTCACCGTGGACGGCAAGCCGCTCGCCACCCCGATCCTGACCAGCGCCAACCCGCTGATCTGCGACAAGCGGGTGTTCGACGCGATCGGTGAGAAGACCTACCCGACGAGCTGGGCGGACCTGGAGGCGCTCGCCCCGAAGCTGAAGAAGAAGGGCTACTACGCCACCAGCTACAGCGGCGACACCCAGCAGACCCTGAACATGACCTTCTACCCGCTGCTCTGGCAGGCCGGCGGCGACGTCTTCTCCGAGGACGGCAGACACGTCACCTTCAACGACGCGGCGGGTGTGAAGGCGCTGACGTACCTGAAGAAGCTGGTCGAGGGCGGCTACACCGACAAGGACCTGGTCACGACCACGCCCAAGCTGGAGCAGACCCCGACCGCCAAGGGCAAGGTCGCCTGCACCTGGCAGAACACCCCGGCGGACGTCGAGCCGTTCTGGGGCAAGGAGAACATCGTCGTCCAGCCGCCCCTGAAGGACACCGCCTCGGTCGGCTACGGCACCGTGGGCGCCCTGGCGATGCTGAAGGGCGCCGGCAAGAAGAACACCGGCGACTGGCTGAACTTCGTCGCCGAGTCGAAGAACTCGGCCGCACTGCAGAAGGCCGCCGGCTACTTCCCGGCCCGCAAGTCCGGCGGTGACCTGTACCCGGACGACAAGCTCCAGACCGCCGTCGGCGCCACGCTGCCGAGCATGGACGTCGGCCCGCTCCAGGACAAGGCGCGTGAGGTCCAGGGCGTGCTCGCCCCGGAGATCCAGGCCGCGCTGCTCGGCAAGAAGAGCCCGCAGGACGCGCTGAACACCGCGCAGAAGGCCGCGCAGGCGATGCTCGGCCGCTGATCCACGGTCGGGGGGGGGCGCGCGCCCGCCCCCCCCCCCCCCCGGGGCCGCCCCCCCACCCCCCCCCCACCCCCCCCCCCCCCCCCCGGCACCCCAGGGCGGGGGGGCGGGACCCC
>NZ_JBICXG010000021.1:0-80985 GCF_043200175.1 Streptomyces sp. NPDC048462 | reverse complement strand
GTCTCTCAAATAACCCCCCCTCGGCCGCGTAAAACCCGGCCCAGCCGGCGGCCCTGGCTGTGCGCGCCCGCTTACCCCGGGGGGGGGGGCCCCGCCCCCCCCCCCCCGCGACCCCTGGGGCACTCCCCCAAACCCCCCGCAATTCCCCCGCACCGCAAGGAGATCCCCGTGGCAGTCGTCGCGGAACCCACCCGCCGGGGCCGTCGCAGCGGGCCGCAGGCGCGCCGCGAGGCCCGGATCGGCCTGCTCTTCGTCCTCCCGTGTTTCCTGCTGTTCCTCGCCTTCCGGTTCGGTCCGGGCGTCGCCGGTGTGCTGATGAGCTTCACCGACTACTCCCTCACCGGCGGCGGCAGCTTCATCGGGTTCGACAACTTCACCCGCCTGTGGGCCGATCCGCTGTTCTGGCAGGCCCTGAAGGTCACGGTCCTGTACACCGTGATCGCCGTACCGGGCACGCTCGCCGCCTCGGTCTGCCTGGCACTGATCACCCGCCGCGCGTTCCGCGGCGCCAAGTTCTTCCGGTCGGTGTTCTTCCTGCCGGTCGTCACCTCGCTGGTACTGGCCGCCACCGTCTTCGTCTGGATCTTCTCGACCGGCGGCCCGTGGTCCACCCTGATGGGCTGGTTCGGGCTGTCCGAGGGCTCCTGGCTCTCCGACGACGTGCTGGTGCTGCCCGCGCTCGCGCTCGTCGGCGTCTGGTCCCGCTTCGGCTACGGGATGCTCATCCTGCTCGCCCGGATGCAGGACATCCCGCGCGAACTGGAGGAGGCCGCGCTCACCGACGGGGCAGGCCCCTGGCAGCGGTTCCGGTACATCGTGCTGCCGCAGCTCAAGCCCGCCCTGTTCTTCCTCGCCGTGATCGAGACGACCGCCTCGTTCCAGGTGTTCGACGCCGTCTACACCATGACGGGCGGCGGTCCCGCCAACGCCAGTTACACGCTCGTCTTCCAGCTCTACGACGCGGGCTTCAAGTACTTCGACCTGGGCTACGCCTCGGCCATCGGTGTCGCGCTCTTCGTGCTGACCGTGGTCGTCGCGGTGATCCAGCGGCTCGTGATCGGGAAGGACCAGTGACCATGACAACGGCACCCGAAGAGACGAAAGCGGCCCCGCCCGTCCGCAAGGCCCCGGCTCCCCCGGACCGGGCGGAGCGCCGGGAGATCCGCAGGCTGCGCAAACTCTCCGAGCGGGACACCGTCCCGTACGGCATGCGCCCGACCCTGGCCGGCCGGATGGCGCGCGGCGCACTGCTGACGGTCGCCGCGCTCGTGACCGTCTTCCCGTTCTACGCGATGGTCGTGCTCTCCCTGAAGCCGTCCGCGGCGGTCGACTTCCCCGGCAGTCTGCTGCCCTGGCCGCTGACCGGCGAGGCGTACGACACCGTCATGGGCGCCCAGGACGTACCGCGCTGGCTTTTCAACACGCTGATGTACTCGGTCGTCTCGGTCGTCGGCGTGCTGCTGCTCGCCTCGCTCGCCGGGTACGCGTTCGCCAAGAAGCGCTTCCCGGGCCGGGAGGCCATGTTCTGGTCGTTCCTGTCGATGGTGATGGTCCCGTACCACGTCACGATGATCCCGACGTTCGCGATGATCGCGAAGCTCGGCGGCGTCGACACGTACTGGGGACTGATCGTGCCGACCCTGGCCAACGCCCAGGCGGTCTTCCTGATGCGGCAGTTCATCCAGGGACTGCCCGACGAACTCTTCGAGGCGGCCCGGCTCGACGGGTGCAGCGAGTGGCAGATCTTCTACCGGATCGTGCTGCCGCTGCTGAAGCCGATCCTCGCCACACTCGGCGTCTTCGTCTTCCTGTGGCACTGGAACGACTTCCTGTGGCCGCTGGTCATCGGCCAGTCCACCGACATGCGCACCCTCACCGTCGGCATCGCCTCGCTCCAGCAGCAGAACGTGCCGCTCAATGTGGTGCTCTCCGGCTCCGTCATCGCGTTCGTGCCCATCTTCGCCGCGTACATGGTGGGCCAGCGCTACTTCACCGAGGGCGTCACCGCGTCCGGAATCAAGGGATAGCCAGCCATATGTTCACCGATGAGGCCGCACTCGAAGAGCGGCTCGCCACCCCCTCCCCCGCACTCGTCGCCGGCCTCGGCCGCCTGGAGGGCGATCTGCTGGTCCTGGGCGCGGGCGGCAAGATGGGCCCCAGCCTGTGCCGGCTGGCCCGCCGGGCACTGGACGCCGCGGGCCGGACCGACGTGAGCGTGTACGCGGTCTCCCGCTGGTCCGACAAGGCCGCCGCGGACGAGCTGGAGGCCGCCGGGGTCCGCACGGTCGCCTTCGACCTGATGGACCCGGCCGCCGATCTGACCCGGCTCCCCGACGCCGGGAACGTCGTCTTCATGGTCGGCGCCAAATTCGGTTCCGCCGGGGCGCCCTCGCTCGCCTGGGCGGTGAACGCCGCGATGCCGGACCGGGTGGCACGCCGCTGGTCCGGCGCCCGGATCGCCGCGTTCTCCACCGGCAACGTGTACCCGCTGGTGCCCGTCTCCTCGGGCGGCTGCACCGAGACCGACCCGGTCGGCCCGGTCGGCGAGTACGCCATGTCGTGCCTCGGCCGGGAGCGGATCTTCGGCCACGCCGCGCTGACCCTCGGCACCAGGGTCGCCAACATCCGGCTCAACTACGCGGTCGACCTGCGCTACGGCGTCCTCGCCGACATCGCGTACCGCGTGCGGGCGGGCGAGCCCGTCGATGTGACGACCGGTCACGCCAACGTGGTGTGGCAGGGGTACGCCAACGAGATCGCCCTGCGCTCACTCCTGCACGCCACCGACGGCGAGCCCTTCACCCTCAACCTCACCGGCCCCGAGACCGCCTCGGTGCGCCGCATCGCGCAGTGGTTCGGCGAGGAGTTCGACCGGGAGCCGGTCCTCGCCGGGACCGAGGCGCCCACCGCGCTGCTCTCCGACGCGAGCCGCTGCCACGCCCTCTTCGGCTACCCGGACGTCGCGCTGCGCACCCTGGTCGAGTGGCAGGCCGACTGGCTGCGGCGCGGGCTCCCGCTGTCAGGCAAGCCCACCAAGTTCCAGGTACGCGACGGAAGGTTCTGATCCACTCCATGTCCACTCCCTCCCGCCTGTCCACCCCCGCTCTGGATCTGCTCGCCCGGGGTGCGGCGATACCCGCCCACCCGCTCGCGCTGCACGCCGACGGCACGTTCGACGAGCGCCGCCAGCGCGCGCTGACCCGCTACTACCTGGCGTCCGGGGCGGGCGGCGCCGCCGTCGCCGTACACACCACGCAGTTCGAGATCCGCGAACCCGGAGTCGGGCTGCTGCGGCCCGTCCTGGAGCTCGCGGCCGAGACGATCGACGCCGAGGCCGGCCGCCCGTTCGTCAAGGTCGCCGGTGCCTGCGGCTACACCGCGCAGGCCGTCGCCGAGGCCACCACCGCCGCCGAACTCGGCTACGACGCGGTGCTGCTCTCCCCCGCCGTGCCCGGCGCGGACGAGAAGGGGCTGCTGGAGCGGGCGCGGGCGGTCGGCGAGGTCCTGCCCGTCATCGGGTTCTACCTCCAGGAGGCGGTGGGCGGACGGTACTTGTCGCCCGGCTTCTGGTCCGCGTTCACCGACCTGCCGAACACCGCCGCCGTCAAGATCGCCCCCTTCGACCGCTACCGCACCGCCGATGTCGTACGGGCGGTGTCCGCCGCCGACCGGGCCGGCGAGGTGGCGCTGTACACCGGCAACGACGACGACATCATCGGCGACCTGCTCACCCCGTACGGGGCGGCGGCCGGCCCGCGGCGCTGGTTCGCGGGCGGGCTGCTGGGCCAGTGGGCGGTGTGGACGAGCTCCGCGGTCACCCTCCTGGACGACATCCGGCTGGCCCGCGCCGGGGACCACGAAGCGACGGTCCGCTGCCTGGCCCGCCGCACCGAGCTGACCGACGCCAACAGCGCGGTCTTCGACGTCCGGAACGCGTTCCGGGGCTGCATCGCCGGGGTGCACGAAGTGCTGCGCCGCCAGGGCCTGTTGGCGAACATCCGCTGCCTGGACCCGGCCGAGACGCTCTCCCCCGGACAGGCCGAGGAGATCACCCGGGTGGCTGCGGCCTACCCTTGGCTGACCGATGACGCCTTCGTTGCGGAGCACCTCGATGCCTGGCTCTCCTGAAACCGCCGACCGCTCGTCCCGGGTGGTCGTCGCCGTACCGCCGCACCTGCGCGACCAGTTCTTCACCGCCGAGGTGTGGCAGGAGCTGGAGCGGGCCGCCGCACTGACCGTCCTCGACGACCACCGCGACCGGGAAGCGCTCGAGGCGGCGCTGCCCGGCGCCCGCGCGCTGATCCTGTCCTGGCGGGCGCCCAAGGTGGACGCCGGGCTCCTCGCCCACGCGGACCGGCTGGAGCTGGTGGCGCACACCGGTTCGGCGGTCGCGCCCTACGTCACCGAGGACGTGTTCCGGCGGGGCATCCTGGTCACCCAGGCCGGTGACGAGATGGCCCGCCCGGTCGCCGAGGTGGCGCTCGCCTTCACCCTCTCGCTGCTCCACCGCATCCAGCGCTTCGACCACGCCCTGCGCGGCGGTCAGGACTGGGCGGCGGCGAGCGAGGCACCGCCGCGCCACGAGATCCACGGCAGCGACATCGGGGTGCTCGGCGCCTCCCGCACCGGACGCGCCTACATCCGGATGGTGCGGGCGATGGGCGCACGGGTCAGCGTCACGGACCCGTATCTCTCCGAGGCCGGTGCCGAGGAGCTCGGCGTGCGGTCCGTACCGCTGGAGACGCTGCTCTCCGGCAGCCGGATCGTGGCCGTGCACGCACCGGTCACCGAGGAGACCCACCGGATGATCGGCGCGGAGCAGCTGGCGCTGATGCCGGACGGGGCGGGCCTGGTGAACACCGCCCGCTCGTGGCTGGTCGACGAGGACGCGCTGCTGGCCGAGCTGACCACCGGCCGGCTGGACGCGGCGATCGACGTCTTCGACGCCGAGCCCCTGCCGGCCGACCACCCCTTCCGCTCCCTGCCGAACGTGCTGCTCACCCCGCACCAGGCGGCCGGGAGCGTCGAGTGCCGGCAGCGTCTTGGCACCAGTGCCGTCAACGAGGTGCTGCGGCTGCTCGCCGGGCGCCCGCCGGTCCACGCCGTCAGCGCCGAGGCGCTCGTCCGGCTGCGCTGACACCCCGTAACGAATCCCGTTCCCGCACCCGCACCTGTCAGGAGATCCACCCTTCATGCGACTGATGCGCATAGGCGAGCCGGGCCGGGAGCGCCCGGTCCTCGTCTGCCCCGAGGGCCGCCACTACGACCTGTCGGGCATCACCGACGACATCGACGGCGCGTTCCTCGCCGCGCTGGCCGAGAAGCCGCACCTGATCCCCGCCGAGCCGAAGCTCCCGGAGACCGACATCACCGGGGAGCGGGTCGGCGCCCCGGTGGCCCGGCCCTCCGCGCTCCTGTGCATCGGGCAGAACTACGCGGCCCACGCGGCGGAGTCCGGTGCCGAGCCGCCCGAGCAGCCGATCCTCTTCTACAAGTCCCCGAACACGGTCGTCGGCCCGTACGACGACGTGCTGATCCCCCGTGGCTCGAAGAAGACCGACTGGGAGGTGGAGCTGGCCGTCGTGATCGGCCGCCGCGCCTCCTACCTGGACTCCCCCGCCGACGCGGCCGCCCACATCGCGGGCTACGCGGTCAGCAACGACGTCTCGGAGCGCGCCTTCCAGCTGGAGGAGTCGGGCGGCCAGTGGTCCAAGGGCAAGAGCTGCGCCACGTTCAACCCGCTGGGCCCGGTCCTGGTGACGGCCGACGAGGTCGGTGACCCGCAGCGGCTGCGGCTGACCAGCCATGTCAACGGGGAGCCACGGCAGGACTCCTCCACCGCGGACATGATCTTCAGCGTGGCGCATCTGGTGCACCATCTGTCGCAGTACCTGGTGCTGGAGCCCGGAGACGTCATCAACACCGGTACGCCGCAGGGCGTGGCCCTGTCCGGCCGCTTCCCGTACCTGGGCCCGGACGATGTGATGGAGATCGAGATCTCCGGCCTCGGCCGGCAGCGCAGCGTCTGCCGGCCCGGGTAACCGGCCTCAGTCCTCCGGGAGTTCGACCGGGGCGATCTCGTCGAAGAGGTCTCCCGGGCCGGGGTTGGCCGTGTCGGTCGCGCCGCCGAACTGGGCCATCACGCCCCAGACGGCGTTCAGCGCGGTCTGCACGGCCCCCTCGGCCCAGCCGGCCGTCCAGGAGATGTCGTCGCCGGCCAGGAACAGGCCCCGCTTGTCGGCGGGCAGCCGGTCCTGCATGAAGTGGGTGAACAGCCGCCGCTGGTAGCGGTAGTGACCGGGCAGGTTGGCCTTGAACGCGCCCATGAAGTAGGGCTCGTTCTCCCAGGAGACCGTCACCGGGTTGCCGGTGATGTGCTTCCTGATGTCGACGCCCGGGTAGATCTCGCCGAGCGACTTCAGCATCACGTCCATCCGCTCGGCGGCCGACAGCGGCAGCCACTTCAAGCTGTCGTCGCACCAGGTGTACGAGAGGCAGATGCTGGCGGGCTTGTCCGGGCCGTCGTCGAGCAGGTAGGTGCCGCGCGTCATCCGGTCGGTGAGCGTCATCGACATGGCGTCGCGGCCGGTCACCTCGTCCTTGTCCAGCCAGAACGGCCGGTCGACCGGGACGAACAGCTTGGACGACTCCATGTAGTGGGTGCGCTCCATCGCCGTCCAGTGGTCGATCGGGAAGAGCGCGTCGTCACAGTCGATCTTGGAGAGCAGCAGCCAGGACTGCCCGGTGAAGACGGCCGCCCGGAAGGTGCGGATGTCGCCGGTGGCGTCGGTGACGGTGATCCGGTTCCCGGCGGTGCGGTTCAGCCGGGTCACGGCGGGGCGCGGCTCCCCGTCGTGCAGCGAGGCCAGCGAGGTGCCCAGCGGCCAGTGGATGATCTTCTCCGGCTCGCGCTCCCAGAGGCGCAGCGGGAGCTGCTGGCTGCCGCCGACGATGGAGCGGTGGTGGTCGTCCGCCTCGGTGTAGACGACGCGCAGGATCTCCAGGATGGAGTTGGGGAAGTCGGTGTCCCAGCCGCCGGTGCCGAAGCCGACCTGGCCGAAGATCTCGCGGTGCCGGAAGGACTTGAAGGCCTCGGAGTCGCAGAGGAAGCCGTAGAAGGTCTGGTTGTCGAGCTTGTCGACGAGCCGGGCCCAGATCTCGCGGATGCGCGGCACGTCGCGCTCGCGCATCGCCCGGTTCATGTCTGAGAAGTCGGCGCCCTCCTCCAGACAGGCGTTCCAGGCCTCCATCACGTCGCGGTAGACCTGGGGAAGGTCGTCGACGGTGCGGGCGTAGTGCGACTCGCCCTTCAGGTCGACGACGGTCGACGGGGTGGCCGGGGAGAGCGGGTTGGGGAACGGCTTCGTCTCCAGCCCCACCAGGTCGATGTAGTGCTGGAGTGCGGTCGAGGACGGCGGGAAGCGCATGGCGCCCATCTCGGCGGTGAGCGGCTCCCCGTCCACGGTGCAGCCGTCGAACTCGACCGTGCGCAGCCGCCCGCCGATCCGGTCGGCCTCGTACAGGACGGGCCGCAGGCCCATCTTCATCAGCTCGTACGCGGTGATGATCCCGGAGAGCCCGCCGCCGATGACCGCGACCTCGCTGCCGTGCTCGGTCGCCGGTATCTGTCCGAGCCCGGCGGGGTGCGCGAGGAAGTCGTCGTACGCGTACGGGAAGTCCGGCCCGAACATGGTGATCGGCGGGGCCGCCTCGGTGTGCTGGACGGCGGTGGGCACCGTGGACGTCATGGGGTACGGACTCCTTGCGGGAAAAGGTGAGGGTGAGCGGAGCGGCGGGCTCAGACGAGGGAGCCGTACAGACCGGGGCGGCGGTCGCGCAGATACGGGTTGGCGGCCCGGGAGGCGGCCAGCAGCGCCGGGTCAACGTCCGCGAGTGCGAGTTCCTCGCCGCGCCCGGCCCGGGTGCGGACCGTGCCGTCGGGGCCGGCCAGGCAGCTCAGCCCGACGAACTCGAACTCGCCCTCCGGGCCTGTCCGGTTGACGTAGGCGATGTACAGCTGGTTCTCGAAGGCACGGACGGGGACGAGCGATTCGGCGACGAACTGGAAGGGGTGCATCTGGGCGGTCGGGACCAGCAGCAGATCGGTGCCGGCCAGCGCGTGCGCCCGGACGTTCTCCGGGAACTCGACGTCGTAGCAGATCATCAGGCCGATGCGGATACCGTCCAGCTCGGCCTGGACGACCGGCTGCTCGCCGGGGGTGAACCAGTGCTGCTCGAAGCCGCCGAAGAGGTGGGTCTTGCGGTAGTTCGCCAGCGGGGTGCCGTCGGGGCCGATGAGCTGGGCGGCGTTGTACAGGGTGTCGCCGTCCCGCTCCGGGTAGCCGTAGTGGACGGCGATCCCGTGCCGGGCGGCGATCGCCGCGACGGCGTGCGCCGCGGGCCCGTCGGCGGCCTCGGCCAGCCGGGGCACGTCGTCCCCGATCGCGTACCCGGTCAGGAACATCTCGGGGCAGACGAGCAGCCGGGCACCGCCGGCGGCGGCGCGACGTGCGGCGTCGTCGAGCACCTCGGTGTTACGGGCCACCGAGCCCGGGATTCCGGAGCTCTGGAGCAGGGCGGTGCGCAACGGCGGCATGGCTGACCTCGGGCGGTGCGGGCGGGGCGGGGACGTATTGACGGTACGGTCCGCGATTCCCCCCGGACAAGGCGCGAGCGTTGCGCATGGACCATTGATCCATTGCGTCCGGTCGCACCGGCACAGCGATTCATTGCGCGACCGGCGGAATCGGGCCGGTCCGGCGTTCGAGGACGGAACCGCTGCCGGAGGACGGGGCTACGCCGGCGACCCCGACGAGTACCGCCGCAGCAGCGGCGAGAGCACCAGTACGGACTTCGTCCGCTCCACGTACGGTTCGCCCGCGATCCGCTCCAGGACCTGCTCGAAGTGACGCATGTCGGCCGCGAACACCTGAACGATCGCGTCGGCGTCCCCGGTCACGGTGGACGCCGAGGCGACCTCCGGATACCGGGCGAGGCCGTGCTTGATCGACTCCGGCGACGTGTTGCGGCTGCAGTAGATCTCGATGAACCCCTCGGTCTCCCAGCCGAGCGCCGCCGGATCCACCCGCACGGTGAACCCGGTGATCGCGCCCTCGGCGCGCAGCCGGTCCACCCGCCGCTTCACGGCGGGCGCGGACAGCCCGATGATCGAGCCGATGTCGGCGTAGGAGCGACGGGCGTCTTCGGCCAGCGCGTGGACGATGCGTTCGTCGAGGTCGTTCAGTCGCACGTCGTACGGGTCACTTCTCTGCGATGGCGATGGCCGGGTGACAGCCAGGGCGAGGGCCGGTTCGGGGGCGGCGGTGCCGCCCCCGAAGTAGACCACGGGCGCACCCCTGGGGCGCGCTCACCGCAGGTGGGGCGGGGTCAGAACGGGAACTGCGAGCGCCCGTGCTGTACGGAGATCCACTTCTGGGTGGTGAAGGCGTCGAGCATCGAGTCGCCGTTGAGCCGCCCGAGTCCGGAGCTCTTCTCGCCGCCGAAGGGGACGATCGGCTCGTCGTGGACGGTGCCGTCGTTGATGTGGATCATGCCGGTGCGGATCCGCTGCCCGACCCGGACGCCCCGCTCGACGTTGCCGGTGTGCACCGCGCCGCTCAGCCCGTAGGGGGTGTCGTTGGCGATCCGGACGGCCTCGTCCTCGCCGTCGAACGGCACCAGGAGCGCGACCGGGCCGAAGATCTCCTGGGAGAGCACCGGGGAGTCGGCCGCCAGGCCGGTCAGTACGGAGGGGCTCACGAGGTTGCCGACGGCCTGCCCGTGCAGCAGCGCGGTCGCACCGGCCGCCACGGTCTGGTCGACGAGCGCGGTGATCGCCTCGGCCTGGGTGGAGTTGATCAGCGGGCCGATCTGGGTCGTCGGGTCGGCCGGGTCGCCGACGCGCAGCGAGGCGACCTTGGCCACGAACTTCTCGGTGAACTCCCGCTCCACCGACCGGTCGACGAGAATCCGGTTGGCGGCCATGCAGACCTGCCCCTGGTGCACGTACCGGCTGAACACCGCCGCGTCGACCGCGTAGTCCACATCGGCGTCGTCGAGCACGATGAGCGCACTGTTGCCGCCGAGTTCGAGCACGGAGCGCTTGAGGTTCGTGGCGCACACGGTCGCGACGTGCCGCCCGACCTTGTCGGACCCGGTGAAGGAGATGACCTGCGGAACGGGGTGCTCCAGGAGCGCGTCACCGATCTCCGCGATGTCGGTGACCACCACGTTGAGGAGTCCGGCGGGCAGCCCGGCGTCCTCGAACACCTTGGCCACCAGGGTGCCGCCGCAGATCGGCGTGTTCTGGTGCGGCTTGAGGACCACGGCGTTACCGAGGGCCAGGGCGGGGGCGACCGACTTCAGCGACAGCAGGAAGGGGAAGTTGAACGGGCTGATGACACCGATGACCCCGGCGGGCACCCGGTAGACGCGGTTCTCCTTGCCCTCGGTCGGTGAGGGCAGGATCTGTCCGGTGGACCGCAGCGCGAGGTGGCCGGCCTCGCGCAGGAACTCCTTGGCCAGGTGCAGCTCGAACGCCGCCTTGAGCCGGGTGCCGCCGAGCTCGGCGACGATCGCGTCGGCGATCTCGGCCTCGCGGTCCTCGACGATGCGCAGGGCCTTCTCCAGCACGGCCCGCCGGGCGTAGGGGTTGGTGTCGCCCCACGCCTGCTGGGCCCTCTCGGCGGCCCGGTACGCCTGGTCCACCTCGTCGGCTGTGGCGACCGTGATCGAGGCGAGCTTCTCCCCGTCGAAGGGGTTGAAGTCGATGATGTCCCACGAGCCCCTGCCCGGCCTCCACTCGCCGTCGATGTACTGATGGGCCAGGTCGGTGAAGAAGGACATGAGATCCCTTACCGCAGAGAGGCGGGCAGCTGATTGGGGTTCATGTTACTTAATTTTCAACTGAGTTGGATAGCGTGAACGCGTTCACACGCACCCGGATCCGGACACCCCGACGCCCCTCGCGAGCCGCCCGGAAAGGTCCCTGAGCTGCCCCGGAACGCCGCTGCCCCTTCCGGCGCGAACGGCCGGAAGGGGCAGCGGGGACGGTGCGGTGGCGCGGGTCAGCTCCAGCTGGAGTGCAGCGGCTTGCCCTCCGCGTATCCGGAGGCGCTCTGCACCCCGACGACGGCCTTCTCGGCGAACTCCGCCAGCGAGCCGGCACCGGCGTAGGTGCAGGAGGAGCGGACGCCCGCGATGATCGAGTCGACCAGGTCCTCGACGCCGGGACGGGTCGGGTCCAGGAACATCCGCGAGGTGGAGATGCCCTCCTCGAAGAGCGCCTTGCGGGCCCGGTCGTACGACGACTCGTCGGAGGTGCGGTTCTTCACGGCGCGCGCGGACGCCATCCCGAAGGACTCCTTGTAGAAGCGGCCGTCGGCGGCCTGCTGGAGGTCGCCGGGCGACTCGTACGTCCCGGCGAACCAGGAACCGATCATCACGTTGGACGCGCCCGCGGCGAGCGCCATGGCGACATCGCGCGGGTGGCGGACGCCACCGTCCGCCCAGACGTGCTTGCCGTACTTCTTCGCCTCTGCGGCGCACTCCAGGACCGCGGAGAACTGCGGCCGGCCGACGCCGGTCATCATCCGGGTGGTGCACATGGCGCCGGGTCCGACACCGACCTTGATGACGTCGGCGCCGGCCTCGATGAGGTCGCGCACGCCTTCGGCGGCGACGATGTTGCCGGCCACGATCGGCACCTGCGGGTCCAGCGCGCGGACCGCGCGCACCGCGTTGATCATGGACTCCTGGTGACCGTGCGCGGTGTCGACGACCAGGGTGTCGGCGCCGGCGTCGAGGAGCTGCTTGGCCTTCCCGGCCACGTCACCGTTGATCCCGACGGCGGCGGCGATCCGCAGCTTGCCGTTCGCGTCGGTCGCGGGGGTGTAGAGCGTGGCGCGCAGTGCCGCCTTCCGGGTGAGTATGCCGACGAGACGGCCCTCGGCGTCGACCGCGGGGGCGAGCTTGCGGTTGGCGCCGTCGAGCTTGTTGAACGCGTCGCGCGGATCGATGCCGGCGTCCAGCAGCACCAGGTCCCTGGACATGACCTCGGAGAGCTGGGTGAAGCGGTCGACGCCGGTCAGGTCGTGGTCGGTGACCACACCGACGGGCCGCCGCTCGCTGTCGACGACGACACCGGCGCCGTGGGCGCGCTTGGGCAGCAGGGACAGTGCGTCCGCGACGGTCTGGCCGGGGGCCAGCTCGATGGGTGTGTCGAGCACGAGGTGGCGCGTCTTGACCCAGGCGATGACCTCGGTGACGACCTCGATCGGGATGTCCTGCGGAATGACGACGAGACCGCCGCGCCGGGCGATCGTCTCGGCCATCCGGCGGCCCGCGATCGCCGTCATGTTCGCGACGACGAGCGGGATGGTGGTGCCGGTGCCGTCGGGCGAGGACAGGTCGACCCCCTGGCGGGATCCGACCGCCGACCGGCCCGGAACCATGAAGACATCGTCGTACGTGAGGTCGTACGGGACCGAGGGGGACTCTGTGTATCGACCGGTGCCGGGCTCAAGAAAACGCATAACACTCATTTTTTCATACGAAATGGCGCAGGTCGTTTCCACGAAGACACAACAAACGACTCCCACCTTCGTATGTTCCTCCGAGGAACAAGGTCGGGAGTCCCGGGCAAGTGGAACCTGCCTTACCCACAGACCCTACCCGTACGGCTTGCCGATCATTCGGGATCATCATCCCTGGACCTGGTGACAAGGGGTCAGGTAGCTTCAAACGCGCAGGTCCCGCCGGTCAGCCAGCTGCCCCGGAGGCACTGGCGCAATGCTCACAACTTCCGTCGCAGGCACGACCGGAGAGGATCACGACCCGCCCGTGGAGAGCGAACTGCCGGACATCTACTGCCCGTTCCCCCAACGCACGAACCCGCACGTCGGGCACGTACGGGAGCATCTCGACAGCTGGACCCGGAACACCGGTCTGGTGCACCGGGATTCAGCCAGGGAGCGCTTCGAGCAGGCGGACTTCGGGGCCTTCGTCGGCATGGTGTACCCGACCGCCGACAGCGAGAACCTGGACCTCGTCGCCGACTGGTTCGTCTGGCTCTTCCTCGTCGACGACCAGCTGGACGACGGCCACCTCGGCCGCAGCCCGGACCGGGTACGCAGCGTGGTCGAGACGATGCGCTCCGTCGTCGAGGGCGGGGGCAGGCCCCCGGGCGAGGAGCTGCCGGCCGCCGTCGTGGCCCTGGTCGATCTGTGGGATCGCACGGTGCCGGCCGCCGCACCGCAGTGGCGGCGCCGGTTCACCTACCACCTGATGACCTACCTCACCACCGCCACCACCTGGGAGGCCGGAAACCGGGCCGACGGCGTGGTCCCGGCCGAGGCGACGTACATCGAGAAGCGCCGCCACACCGGTGCGATACATGTCTGCATGGACCTGATAGAGATCGTGGCCGGTATCGAGGCGCCCGAGTCGATCCACAACGATCCGCGGTTCATCACCGCCCTCAAGGCCTCGTGCAACGTCGTGTGCTGGGCCAACGACGTGTACTCGTACGAGAAGGAACAGGTCCTGGGCGAGATCCACAACCTCGTCCACCTGGTCCGGCACCACCGCGGGTACGGCAAGCAGCAGTCGCTCGACCACGTCTGTGCGGAGATCGCCGCCGAGACCGAGCGCTTCCTCACCGCGGAGGCCGAGCTGCTCAGCGCGTATCCGCAGCTCGACTGGATGCTGGAGCCGTATCTGGACGGGATGCGGAGCTGGATGCGCGGCAACCTCGACTGGTCCCGGCAGACTCCGCGCTACAACCCGGCCGACGTCAGCCAGTACAAGGAGCCCGAGCAGTACCTGGAGGCGACGGTCCTGGGCGTCCGGCAGGACTGATCCCCGGGCACGAAGGGGGGCGGGGGCGGCGCTACCGCCCCCGCCCCCCTTCGCTCACTCCCCGTCCGGGTCGGTCCGCTCCAGTGCGGGCCTGCGCGGCGCGGCCGAATCGGTCAGCAGGTAGTCGGCGGCGGCCGTGTCCGTCACCAGGCTGGTGACAAGGCCGGACCGCAGCACCGCTCCGATCGCCGCGGCCTTGCGCTGGCCGCCCGCGATCGCCACCACCTCGGGGATCCGGCGCAGCCGGTCCGCCTCGACCGTGATGCACCGCTCACCGAGGTCCCGGCCGACCCGCCGGCCCTCCGAGTCGAAGAGGTGCGCCGACATCTCGGCGGCGACGCCGAGCGAGGCGTAGTGCTCGCGCTCCTCGTCGGACAGCATGTCGTGGACCGTGGAGATACCGGGCTCCCAGGAGCCGATGGACACCGCGGCGACCGTCACCTTGTCGAAGTACTCGAAGGCGCGGGCGATCCCCGTCTGGTGGCGCAGCGCGGCGGCCGTGGCAGGGTCGGGCAGCAGCATCGGCGCGTAGATGGGGTGGGCCTCGCCGCCGGAGACCTGTGCGGCCCGGCGGACCGCCTCGACCGAGCCGCGCTCGGCGGTGCCCGCGTCGTACACCCCGGTGAGCTGCACGACCGTGCACGGCGGGAGCCGGTCCAGGGCGGCGGCCATGTGGATGGTGGACCGGCCCCAGGCGAGTCCGAGCACATCGCCCTCGTTCACCAGCTCACCGAGCAGGTCGGCCGCGACCTCGCCCAGGTTCTCCGGATCGGCGGCGTCGTCCTGCTCCTCGGCCGGGGACTCGACCACGACCGCGTGGCGCAGCCCGTAGCGGGCGCGGAGCGCGTCGGAGCGCTCGGCGTCCAGCTCGGCGGGGACCCGGATCTCGATCCGTACGAGGTCACGCTCCAGCGCCGTCTCCAGGACCCTGGCGACCTTGAAGCGGCTGACGCCGAACTCCTCCGCGATCTGGATCTTGGATTTGCCCTCGAGGTAGAAGCGGCGGGCCATGGCCGCCGCCTGCACCAGCTCCGCGGGCCCCATCCGCAGGGCGGACCGGCCCGCCGACATTGCAGACACCGCGTTCTCCTCACTGCTGTTCACGCTCTCGATACGCCGTTCATCCTGTCAGATACGGCGATCCTTGATCGGTCCCGTCGGACCGCGTTCATCTGCCCTTGGCCGGACCGACCGCTGATCGGAGGCCCGAGCGGCCGGCTGCCGCGCCGCCCGCGTCAGTGGCCGCACGCCCACGGCGCCGAGGCCGTGGCCCCGTCGGCCTTGGCGCGCAGCGCCCGCACCGCCTCGGCCGGGTCCTTCGCGCCGTACACGGCGGACCCCGCGACGAAGACGTCGGCCCCGGCGTCGGCGCACCGCTCGATGGTGGACTCGGAGACCCCGCCGTCGACCTGGAGCCACAGTTCGAGCCCGTGCCTGGAGATCAGCTCACGGGTGCGGCGGATCTTCGGCAGCATGATGTCCAGGAAGGACTGCCCCCCGAAACCCGGCTCGACCGTCATGATCAGCAGCATGTCCAGCTCGGGGAGCAGGTCCTCGTAAGGCTCGATGGGCGTCGCCGGCCTGAGCGCCATGGACGCGCGGGCACCCTTGGCCCTGATCTCCCGCGCCAGCCGTACGGGAGCGGCCGCGGCCTCCACGTGGAAGGTGACGGAACCGGCGCCCGCCTCGACGTACTGGGGAGCCCAGCGGTCCGCGTCCTCGATCATCAGATGGCAGTCCAGCGGGGTGTCCGTGGCCCTGCTGAGCGACTCCACGATCGGCACACCGAGGGTCAGATTGGGCACGAAGTGGTTGTCCATGACGTCGACATGGAGCCAGTCGGCGCCTTCGACGGCCTTCGCCTCATCGGCGAGACGCGCGAAATCGGCGGAGAGAATGCTGGGGTTGATCTGGGCCATGGGCCAAGCCTGCCATGTTCTGCGGCACTTCCCCGCTTCGGTGCGCTCCAAAGCCTCACGGGATCATTACGGTTCGCACATTCCCGGCTATTTGCCCCCGGTCCGGGGGCGGCCGCTCCGTCGGTGGTCCTGATCAGCCGGTACGCCGCAGCACGGCGAGGTACATCGCGTCCGTGCCGTGCAGATGCGGCCACAGCTGGACGTCCGGCCCGTCGCCGAGGGCGGGCACCCCGGGCATCAGCGGACGGGCGTCCACCCACTCGGCCTCGACCGGCGCTCCGCCCCGGCCCTTGAGCACGTCCTCGACGACCACCCGGGTCTCCGCGAGGTGCGGGGAGCAGGTCGCGTATCCGACGACGCCGCCGATCCTTACGGCCTTCAGCGCCTCGCGCAGCAGCCCGCGCTGGAGCGGCGCGAAGCTCTCCAGGTCCTCCTTGCGGCGCCGCCAGCGGGCCTCAGGACGGCGGCGCAGCGCGCCGAGGCCCGAGCACGGGACGTCCATCAGGATCCGGTCGAAGGTGCCGGGCCGCCACGGCGGGCGGGTGCCGTCGGCGGTGATCACCTGGTACGGGCCGGGGTTGCCGGCCAGCGAGCGTTCGACGAGTCGGGCCCGGTGCGGCTGCTTCTCGGCCGCCAGCAGGGCGGCGCCGCGTCCGGCGGCGAGGGCGGCCAGCAGGGCGGCCTTCCCGCCGGGTCCGGCGCAGCCGTCGAGCCAGCGGGTGTCGCTGCCCTCCAGCGGCGCGTTGGCGAGGGCCGCGGCGACGAGCTGGCTGCCCTCGTCCTGGACCCCTGCGCGGCTCTCCCGCACGGCGGTCAGGGCGCCGGGCTCGCCGCCCTCGGCCATCCGCACGGCGTAGGGCGACCAGCGGCCGGGGAGCCCGTTCTCCTCGCCGAGTGCCTCCAGCAGCTCATCGGTGGTGGAGCGGCCGGGGCGGGCGACGAGCGTGACCTCGGGCCGTTCGTTGTCGGCGTCCAGCAGGTCCTCGATGCCGGCGCGGCCGCCGCCGAGGGCGTCCCACAGCGCGGAGACGATCCAGCGCGGGTGCGAGTGCACGAGGGCGAGGTGGTCCTCCGCGTCGTCCTCGTACGAGGGGGCGACCCGCGCCACCCAGCCGTCGAGGTCGTCGGCGGTCACCTTGCGCAGCACGGCGTTGACGAATTTGGCCCGCCCCTCACCGAGCACCACCCGGGCCAGCTCCACACTGGCGGAGACGGCGGCATGGGTCGGGATGCGGGTGCCGAGCAGCTGGTGCACGCCCATGTTGAGCACGTCCAGGACCGGCGGGTCGACCTCGCGCAGCGGCCGGTCGATGCAGGCGGCGACGATCGCGTCGTAGGTGCCCTGCCTGCGCAGGGTTCCGTAGACCAGCTCGGTCGCCAGCGCCGCGTCCCGGCTGTCGAAGTCGCCCGCCGCGCGGGCCTTCTTCAGCAGCGGGGGAAGGACGAGGTTGGCGTACGCGTCGCGCTCGTCGACGGCTCGCAGGGCCTCGAAGGCGAGGAAGCGGACCGGGTCCTTCTTCGGGCGGCGGTGCGGGGTGGCGGGACGGCGACGCGGCTGGTCGTTCACGTGAAAGGTGCTCCGCTGATGGTGAGAGGGCGAACCGTCCCAGCCTACGTCCCCGCCCCGGCCCGCCGGTCCGTCAGCTGCCGACGAGCTCGCCGGGGACGATGCGCACCCCGCGCGCCCAGTCCGCCGCGCGCATCGGCTTCTTGCCCTGCGGCTGGACCCAGAGCAGCTCGACCGCGTGCGATCCGGTGCCCACGTAGACGTTGTTCTTGGCCGCCGACAGCTCGCCGGGCGCCAGGTCGGCGCGGTCCAGGACCGGCGCGGCCTGGACCAGCTTGAGGCGCTCACCGCGAAAGAGCGTCCAGGCGCCGGGGGCGGGGGTGCAGCCGCGGACCACCCGGTCGACGCGCAGGGCGGGCGCCGACCACTGGACCTGGGCGTCCTCGACGGTGAGCTTCGGCGCGAGGGTGACGCCCTCGGCGGGCTGCGGCACGGCGTGCAGGGTGCCGTCCTCGATGCCGTCCATGGTCGCGGCGAGCAGCCCGGCCCCGGCGAACGCCAGCCGGGTCAGCAGGTCACCGCTGGTGTCGGTGGGCCGGACCTCCTCGGTGAGGACGCCGTACACGGGTCCGGAGTCGAGTCCCTCCTCGATCAGGAAGGTGGAGGCGCCGGTCACCTCGTCGCCGGCCATGACGGAGTGCTGCACGGGGGCGGCGCCGCGCCAGGCCGGGAGCAGCGAGAAGTGGAGGTTGACCCAGCCCCGGGCGGGCACGTCGAGTGCGGTCCTGGGCAGCAGGGCCCCGTAGGCGACGACCGGGCAGCAGTCCGGCGCGATCTCCCGCAGCCGCGCCAGGAAGTCCTCGTCCCTCGGCCTGGCCGGCTTGAGCACCTCGATCCCGGCCTCCTCGGCCCGCTCGGCGACGGGACTGGCCACCAGCCGGCGGCCGCGCCCGGCGGGGGCGTCGGGCCGGGTGACGACGGCGGCGACCTCGTGCCGGCCGGAGGCGATCAGTGCGTCCAGTGCGGGTACGGCTACCTCGGGGGTGCCTGCGAAGACGAGCTTCATGGGTGGCTGACTGCCTCTCAGGCCGAAACGTTACGGTGACGAGCAACGCACAAGTCTATGGGCCCGGCGGCCGGTGCCCACCCAGGGGGCGTACGCACGGTTGCGCGCCCCTCGCGGGTGCGTATACGCCCCCGGAGCGTGACCAGATCCCCGGCTGAGGCGTTGGTCAAGTGAGATTGACCGAAGCGAGCCGCCACGGTGCGGCCCGATCCCTTTCAACGCCGGTTCGAGAGGCTTCTTCATGGCCGACCACGCAACCCACGACGCCCAAGCGCGGGCCAGCCTGCATCTTCTGGTGCGGGACATCGAGCGGGTCCGGCGGCAGGTGGACGCGCTGCGCACGCTCACCGCCCAACTGGGCAACGTCTACCGTCCGCGCCGCTCCGGCCCGTCCGCCGGCTTCGTCGTCTACGGCAGGGCCCCGGCCCCCACCGTCAGGCTGGCGCAGGAACTGCGGGACAGTGTCGAGACCCTGGTGACGGCCGCGGTGGACTTCGACCGTTCACTGGGCTTCTCCTGGGACGCGGTGGGCTCCGCGCTCGGAGTCACCAAACAGGCGGTCCACCGCCGTTACGGCACGCGGCGCGCGGCGCCCCAGCCGCTGGCGGCCGAGGCCGCCGAGTCCGTGGCGCAGCGCCCGCCGGTGCCGGTGGTGCCCGGCTCCGCCGTCGCCCCCGCGCTGCCCGCCGTTCCGGCCGCGCGCTCCATGCCGCCGCAGCCCTCGGCGGAACGCCCGTCGCTGCGCGAGGACCTGCGCCCGGGAGCCTTCCCGGGCCCGCGCAACGGCTGACGGCTGACGGCTGTTCCTACCGGGCCTGTCCCGCCGCGCCCCGGCCCGGCGGGGCAGGCCCGTTCAGCGGTCCCACACTCTCGGGCCCGTCCGGCGGTTGAGGACAACGTGCCCAGCGGGCGCTCCCGCACCTTCCTTGGCCCCCGCCCCACCGTCACCCGATGTCCGGCGGGTCCACCCGAATCCGCACCGGCCCGCCGCCGCCACCGCCCCGGGACATCCGGGCCGCCTGCGCCGCCTTCAGCGCGGCCGCCAGCGCCGCACCGCTGCCGGGACGCACCCGTACCAGGGCCCGCTCCCAGGTCTCCCCCGGCGGTGCGTCGAAGGGTCTGCGGGGCCGTCCCGGCTCGCTGCCGGGGACCGGCACCGGGCCGAGCACCTCCGCGTCCGGCGGCAGATCCGCCGCTGCCAGGAACGCGGCGAGTGCCTGCGGCTCCCCCGTCACCGAAGCCATCCGGGACACCGGCGGAAAGCCCAGCTCGGCCCGTTCCGCGAGCTCACGGCGCGCGTGCCCGACCGGGTCCCAGCGCACCAGGGCCTGCACCGGCCGCAGCGTCGGCTCGGCGACGATCACCACCGTGCCGCCCTCGGGCTGCCCCCGTACCAGCGCGGCGGCGGCCGTCCAGCGGCGCAGCGCCTCCTCGCCGGCCCGCAGGTCGGGGCGGCCGACCATCGCCCAGCCGTCCAGCAGCAGCGCGGCCGCGTACCCGCCCTCGGCGACCGGCTCGGCGCCCGGGGTGCTGACCACGAGCGCGGGCTGGTCCGGTACCGAGTCCAGCACGTGGTCACGTCCGGAGGTCCGCACCGGGACGGCGGGAAACGCCCGGCCGAGCTCCTCGGCGGTCCGGCGGGCGCCGACGATCTGGGCCCGCAGCCGACGCGCTCCGCAGGCCACGCAGTGCCAGGACGTCTCGGCCCGGCCGCACCACGCGCAGTTCAGGTCCTGCTGGTCGGGCGCCTCCAGCGGCCCCGCGCAGTGCCGGCAGCGCGCGGGCTCCCGGCAGCGCTCGCAGGCCAGCCGCGGGGCGTACCCGCGACGTGGCACCTGGACGAGCACCGGGCCGCTGCGCAGTCCGTCGCGCACGGTCTGCCAGGCGAGGCTCGGCAGCCTCGCGGCCCGGGCGGCGCCGTCCCGTGCGAGCTCGCCGTCCCCGACGGTCCGCACCAGCGGCGCCGCGATCCTGGTCTGCTCCCGGTCGGCGCGCAGCGGCAGCGCCCAGCCGCTCTCCACGAGCTGGGCGGCCTCCACGGTGCAGTTCGTACCACCGAGCAGGAAGGCGCATCCGCTGTGGGCGGCCCGCAGCTCGAGGACCTCGCGGACGTGCGGGAAGGGGGCGTTGTCGTCGCTGTGGCTGGAGTCCCCGTCGTCCCAGACGGCGACCAGGCCGAGGCCGGCGACCGGAGCGAACATCGCGGCCCGGGTCCCGACGACCGCCCGGACGGCCCCGCGCCGCACGGCGAGCCACTCGCGGTACCTCTTCTCGGGCCCCGAGCCGGCGGTCAGCAGGGCGTGCCGGCCCTCTCCGAGGATCCCGGTGAGCGCGGCGTCGACCCGCCCCGCGGTCCGTCCGTCGGGGACCACGACGAGCGCGCCGCGCCCCGAGGCGAGGGTCGCCGCGACGGCCCTGGCGATCTCCTGCGGCCAGTGCGGGCCCGGCAGGGCGGTCCACACGGCCCTGGGGGCGCCGCCCGAGGCCAGCGCGTCCAGGAACGCCGCGCCCTGCCCGTACCGCGCCCAGGTGCCGGGAGCGGGCACGGGGGGCGGCGGCAGCGGTTCGGGCGAGGGCTTGGACTCGGCGCGGGCGTTCCGCGGCGGCACCGCGAGCTGCAGGACGTCCGCGAGGCTGCCCGCGTACCGGTCGGCAACGGCTCGGGCGAGGCCGAGGAGCTCCGGCCCGAGCACCGGTTCGGGTGACACGACGGAGGCGAGCGCGGCCAGGGCGCCGCCGTAGTCGGACTCGGCCAGCCGCTCGACCAGGAATCCGTCGATCAGGCCGCCGCCCTCGCGGCGCCCGCCGCGGACATTGCGCCCGCCCGCACCGAAGCGCACCCGCACCCGGACGCCGGGCCGGGCGACGGCGTCGAGCTCCTCGGGGACCGCGTAGTCGAAGTACTGGTCGAGGTGGAGCGCGCCCTTGTTCACCAGGACGCGGGCGACGGGCAGCTCACCGGCGAGGGCGGCACCGCGCCAGGTCCGCGGTTTGGCGCGGGGCACCTTGGCCTGCCGCACCGTCTCCCGAATCAGCGCAAGCTGCTCCGGAGCCCCGGTGCCGGGCTCGTCGGGCCGCTCGTCGTCGCTGTTCACAGCCAAATTCCTACCAGACCCCACTGACATTCCGGCCGTCGCTGACATCGCGGCCGCCGCCGGACGCCGACTCAGCACCTGAGCCCGGACACCGATGAAGGTGTCCGGGCTCAGGTGAGGCGGTGCGCCGCGCGAAGGGCTTGCTGCGGACCTACAGGCCCGCGGCGCCGCGCAGTGCGTCCACCCGGTCCGTGCGCTCCCACGTGAAGTCGGGAAGCTCGCGGCCGAAGTGGCCGTACGCGGCGGTCTGGGCGTAGATCGGGCGGAGCAGGTCGAGGTCGCGGATGATCGCGGCCGGGCGGAGGTCGAAGACCTCGCCGATGGCGTGCTCGATCTTCTCGGTCTCGATCACGGCGGTGCCGAAGGTCTCGACGAAAAGGCCCACCGGCTCGGCCTTGCCGATCGCGTAGGCGACCTGGACCTCGCAACGGGCGGCGAGGCCCGCGGCGACGACGTTCTTCGCGACCCAGCGCATCGCGTAGGCGGCCGAACGGTCCACCTTCGACGGGTCCTTGCCGGAGAAGGCGCCGCCACCGTGGCGGGCCATGCCGCCGTAGGTGTCGATGATGATCTTGCGGCCGGTGAGGCCGGCGTCGCCCATCGGGCCGCCGATCTCGAAGCGTCCGGTCGGGTTGACCAGCAGGCGGTAGCCCTCGGTGTCCAGCTTGATGCCGTCCTCGATCAGCTGCCCGAGAACGTGCTCGACGACGAACTCGCGGATGTCGGGCGCGAGGAGCGAGTCGAGGTCGATGTCGCTGGCGTGCTGCGAGGAGACGACGACCGTGTCGAGCCGGACGGCCTTGTCGCCGTCGTACTCGATGGTGACCTGGGTCTTGCCGTCGGGGCGCAGGTACGGGATGGTCCCGTTCTTGCGGACCTCGGACAGCCGGCGCGAGAGCCGGTGCGCGAGGTGGATCGGCAGCGGCATCAGCTCGGGCGTCTCGTCGCAGGCGTACCCGAACATCAGGCCCTGGTCGCCGGCGCCCTGCTTGTCGAGTTCGTCCTCGTCGCCCTCGACCCGCTTCTCGTACGCGGTGTCGACGCCCTGCGCGATGTCGGGCGACTGCGCGCCGATGGACACCGAGACGCCACAGGAGGCGCCGTCGAAGCCCTTCTTGGAGGAGTCGTAGCCGATCTCCAGGATCTTGTCGCGCACCAGCTGGGCGATCGGGGCGTAGGCCTTGGTCGTGACCTCACCCGCAACGTGCACCTGACCTGTGGTGATCAAGGTCTCGACGGCGACACGCGACGTCGGGTCCTCGGAGAGGAGTGCATCGAGAATGGTGTCGCTGATCTGGTCAGCGATCTTGTCGGGGTGACCCTCGGTAACGGACTCCGAGGTGAAGAGACGGCGGGACACATCGCTCCCTGGGGTTGCAGCGGCTGCTGGCTGATCATTTGGCGGACGGGCCGGGAGCTGCGCCCGGTAAGGTCCAGGACCAGTTTATCGGTCGGCTCCGGCTGCCGGACAACGTGTCTCGCCCTTTGGGAGTTCTGTGACATGCGGCACGGCCGGACGGATACCTTCCACAAGCCCCGAAGAACCCGGTTCTGCCCCGTTTCCCAAGGGATCGGGGCCCTCGCGTCGGGGACACACGAAATTCACGCAAGACGCGGCGACACGAGGTCCCAGACCGTGTCGGCGAGCGCTTCCTTGGGCCCGAACGGCACCGGGGTCTCCTCGCCGTCGGCCGCGAGCACCACGGCCTCGTTCTCCTCGGACCCGAAGGTCCTGCGCTCCCCGACCTCGTTGACCACCAGCAGGTCGCAGCCCTTGCGGCGTAGCTTCTCGCGCCCGTTGGCCAGGACGTCGTCGGTCTCGGCGGCGAAGCCGACGACGATCTGTTCCGGCCGGGCGCGCCGCCCGGCGACCTCCGCGAGGATGTCCGGGTTGCGGACCAGGGTGATCGGCGCGGGCTCCTGGCCGTCCTTCTTCTTGATCTTCCCGGTGGCGTACTCGGCCGGGCGGAAGTCGGCCACCGCCGCCGCCATGACCACGACGTCCGCGTCCGCCGCCGCCTTCAGCACCGCCTCGCGCAGCTGCATCGCGGTGCCGGCCCGGACGACGTCGGCCCCGGACGGGTCGGGCAGGCCGGTGTTGGCCTCGACGAGCGTGACCCGCGCGCCGCGGGCGACCGCGGTGCGAGCCAGTGCGTAACCCTGCTTCCCGGAGGAGCGGTTGCCCAGGAAGCGGACCGGGTCGAGCGGTTCCCGGGTGCCGCCGGCGCTGATCACCACGTGACGGCCCACCAGGTCCGGGGCGACGGGCCCGCAGGCCAGCACGCGCCGGCAGACCTCGAAGATCTCCGCCGGGTCGGGCAGCCTGCCCTTGCCGGTGTCCACGCCGGTGAGACGGCCCACGGCGGGCTCGATGACCACGGCACCCCGGCGGCGCAGCGTGGCGACGTTCTCCTGGGTGGCGGGGTGCTCCCACATCTCGGTGTGCATGGCGGGCGCGAAGACGACCGGACAGCGGGCGGTGAGCAGGGTGTTCGTCAGCAGGTCGTCGGCCAGGCCGTGGGCGGCCTTGGCGAGCATGTCGGCGGTGGCGGGCGCGACGACGACGAGGTCGGCGTGCTGGCCGATCCGCACGTGCGGGACCTCGTGGACGTCGTTCCAGACCTCGGTCGACACCGGGTGGCCGGAGAGCGCCGACCAGGTGGCCGCGCCGACGAAGTGGAGCGACGCCTCGGTCGGCACGACCCGTACGTCGTGGCCGGACTCGGTCAGCCGCCGCAGCAGCTCGCACGCCTTGTACGCGGCGATGCCGCCGCTGACGCCCAGAACGACCTTCGGCTTCTCCACTGCGTCTCCCCGCACTCGGGTACGTGAATCGGACACGTACGCACCCATGCTGCCTCACCGTCGCGGACACCGGTCCGCCGCCCCGGACACACCACGGGCCCGGCGGTGGTGACCGCCGGGCCCGTGGTGAAGGTGCTTCTGCCGCTACTGCGCGGGGCCCTCGATGGCCTCGGAGGTGAGCAGGCCCGCGTTGATCTCGCGGAGTGCGATCGAGAGCGGCTTCTCGTGCACGTGGGTGTCGACGAGCGGGCCGACGTACTCGAGGAGTCCCTCACCGAGCTGCGAGTAGTACGCGTTGATCTGGCGCGCGCGCTTGGCTGCGTAGATCACGAGGCTGTACTTCGAGTCGGTTGCTTCGAGGAGCTCATCAATCGGCGGGTTGATGATGCCCTCGGGCGTGGTGATGGAAGAGGACACTCTCTGCCTTCCGAAGGGGGTGAAGATCAAAGAAATCTTTGACACTCAGGGGCTGTGTGGTGCGGTCCCGTGTCGGTGCGACCCGTTCGTTCAGTCGCCGGCGGCACGGTGGCCGGAAGCCTCCAGCATCAAGGCTAGCAGCTCACGTGCCACATCCTCGACGGAGGTATTGACAAGCGTCGTATCGAACTCGGATTCGGCGGCCAGTTCGATCTTGGCCGCGCCGAGCCGGCGTTCGATCACGGCGGGCGCCTCGGTGCCTCGGCCGGTGAGCCGGCGGACCAGCTCGTCCCAGCTCGGGGGCGCCAGGAAGACCAGCTGCGCGTCGGCCATCGACTGCCTGACCAGCCGGGCACCCTGGAGATCGATCTCCAGCAGTACCGGCTCACCCGCCTCGAGCCGCTCCTGCACGGCGCGGCGCGGCGTGCCGTAGCGGTTGCCGGCGAACTCGGCCCACTCCAGCAGCTCGCCGTTGGCGATCAGCTTGTCGAACTCCTCGTTGTCCACGAAGAAGTAGTGGACACCGTTGCGTTCGCCGGGGCGGGGCTTGCGGGTCGTCGCCGACACGGAGAGCCATACCTCGGGGTGGACCTTGCGCATGTGCGCGACGACCGTGCTCTTGCCGACCCCCGAGGGGCCGGAGAGCACGGTCAGCCGCGGACGTG
Source organism: Streptomyces sp. NPDC048462 (assembly GCF_043200175.1). NCBI lineage: Bacteria > Bacillati > Actinomycetota > Actinomycetes > Kitasatosporales > Streptomycetaceae > Streptomyces > Streptomyces sp. NPDC048462. The sequence goes on along the minus strand of NZ_JBICXG010000021.1, from coordinate 55,654 downwards.
CGTCCGGGGGTACGGGGGACGTCCCCCGGGATGTTGCAGCCATGGAGCGATTATCCAGGTTCTCAGGAGTGCCTGAGAACGTCAGGCGGGACTGCCGCCGAACTCACGCTCCAGGGATGCGATCTGGTTGGAGCCAAGACCCCGCACTCGGCGGCTCTCGGAGATGCCGAGCCGCTCCATGATCTGCTTGGCGCGGACCTTGCCCACGCCGGGCAGGGACTCCAGCAGGGCGGAGACCTTCATCTTCCCGATGACGTCGTTCTCCTGGCCCGACTTGATGACCTCGTGGAGGGAGGCGCCGGAGTGCTTGAGTCGATTCTTGACCTCGGCCCGCTCCCGGCGAGCCGCGGCGGCCTTTTCGAGCGCGGCTGCGCGCTGTTCAGGGGTAAGGGGCGGAAGAGCCACGCCTACGTCACCTCGGATGTCGATCTGTCGGATACGGACCGGTGAGGCAACTGGATCGCCCCTCACCTGGTGAGCAACGAACAACCTGTGCGCGTTGGCTCTCGACGGAGACTAGCGGCCAGGGCCGCCGGAGTCAGCGAGAACAGACGAAAAGTCCTGGTCAGCCTTTGCCGACCAGGACATTCCTGGCATAACAGCCGAGTTTTTTGGTCAGGATTACGTCAACACGCTGTTACGTGGGATGGTCAGCCGTCCGAGACGGCCGCGCGGACCTCGTCCGCGAACCGCTCGGCCGCTTCGCGCAGCCCTGCCGCGTCCGGACCGTGGCGCAGCACGCCCCGGCTCACGCTGGGCAGCACATTGCGCACCGCGTCCCCGAAGACCCCCGGCAGATCCGCGGGGGTCGCCCCCTGCGCGCCGATCCCGGGCGCGAGCAGCGGCCCGTTGATCGCGAGGTCCGCACCCGCCTCCCCGAGCGTGGCTCCGACGACCGCGCCGACCGAGCCGAGCGGCGTGGCGCCCTCGTTCTCGGCGGCCATGTGGTCGAGCATCAGCTGGGCCAGCGAGCGGCCGTCGGCCGCGGTGGCGCGCTGTACCTCGGCGCCCTCCGGGTTGGAGGTGAGGGCGAGCACGAAGACCCCCGAGCCGGAGATCTCGGCCGCGTCCAGCGCCGGCCGCAGCGAGCCGAAGCCGAGGTACGGCGAGACGGTGACCGCGTCGGAGAACAGCGGCGAGTCCTTGTCCAGGTAGGTGGCCGCGTAGGCGCCCATGGTGGAGCCGATGTCGCCGCGCTTGGCGTCCATCAGGACCAGCGCGCCGGCCGCGCGGGCCTCCTCGACGGCCTTCTCCAGGACGGCGGTGCCGCGCGAGCCGAAGCGCTCGAAGAACGCCGACTGGGGCTTGAGCACGGCGACCCGGTCCGCCAGCGCCTCGACGACCGTGCGGGTGAACCGCTCCAGGCCCGCGACGTCGTCGTTCAGCCCCCAGGAGGTGAGCAGGGAGGCGTGCGGGTCGATGCCTACACAGAGCGGGCCACGGGTGTCCATGGCGCGGCGCAGTCGTGCGCCGAAGGGTTCCGGGGTCACTTCACGGCCTTCCGGGTTTCCGCGCCGACCGCGTCGGCGAGGGTGGCGTACGGGGAGGCGGCCAGGCGCGCGGCCAGGCCCTTGTGGATCGACCGGGCGTAGAACGGACCCTCGTAGATGAAGGCGCTGTAGCCCTGGACGAGCGTGGCACCGGCGAGGATGCGCTGCCAGGCGTCCTCGGCGTTCTCGATGCCTCCGACGCCCACCAGGGTGATCCGGTCCCCCACTCGCGCGTAGAGGCGGCTCACGACCGCCAGGGAGCGTTCCTTGAGGGGTGCGCCGGACAGCCCGCCGGTCTCTCCGGTCAGCGACGGCGAGGACCTCAGGCCCAGGGTGTCGCGGGCGATGGTGGTGTTGGTGGCGATGATGCCGTCCAGGCCGAGCTCGACCGCGAGGTCCGCGACGGCGTCGATGTCCTCGTCGGCGAGGTCGGGGGCGATCTTGACGAGCAGCGGGACCCGGCGCCCGGTGACGGTCCGGTCGGCGGCCTCGCGCACGGCGGACAGCAGCGGGCGCAGCGACTCGGTGGCCTGGAGGTTGCGCAGGCCCGGGGTGTTCGGCGAGGAGACGTTGACGACGAGGTAGTCGGCGTGGGCGGCGAGCCGCTCGGTGGACTTCACGTAGTCGGCGGCGGCCTCCGCCTCCGGGACGACCTTGGTCTTGCCGATGTTGACGCCGACCGTGGTCCGCAAGACCGGCACACGGGCGGCCAGGCGCGCGGCCACGGCGGCGGAGCCCTCGTTGTTGAAGCCCATGCGGTTGATGAGGGCACGGTCCGCGACGAGGCGGAACAGCCGCTTCTTCGGGTTGCCCGGCTGCGGTTCGCCGGTGACCGTGCCGATCTCGATGTGGTCGAAGCCGAGCATCGACATGCCGTCGATCGCGACGGCGTTCTTGTCGAAGCCGGCGGCGAGGCCGAAGGGGCCGTGCATCCGCAGCCCGAGGGCCTCGGTGCGCAGCTCCCGGTAGCGGGGTGCGAGTGCGGCGGCGACGAAGGTGCGCAGGACCGGGGTCCGGGCGGCGAGGCGGATCCAGCGGAACGCGGCGTAGTGGGCCCGCTCCGGGTCCATGCGCTTGAAGACCAGTCGGAAGAAGAGTTTGTACATCGGGGGTGTCCTCGGTGTTCTCGCGGAGAGGCGGTGGGCTCGCGAAGAGGGGGACACCGTTTCCGGTGTCCCCCTGGGAGCGGGCTAGTCGCGGGCCGCGGTCAGATGTTCCGCGTGTTCCTGGAGGGAGCGGACCCCCACGTCGCCGTGGTTGAGGGCGTCGATGCCCTGGACCGCCGCGGCGAGCGCCTGGACCGTGGTCAGGCACGGTACGGAGCGGGCCACGGCCGCGGTGCGGATCTCGTAGCCGTCGAGCCGGCCGCCGGTCCCGTACGGCGTGTTGACGATGAGGTCGACCTCGCCGTCGTGGATCAGCTGGACGATGGTCTTCTCACCGTTCGGGCCCTCGCCCTCGGACTGCTTGCGCACGACGCGGGCGTTGATGCCGTTGCGCTTGAGGACCTCGGCGGTGCCGGAGGTGGCCATCAGCTCGAAGCCGTGGGCGACCAGCTCGCGGGCCGGGAAGATCATCGTGCGCTTGTCGCGGTTGGCCACCGAGATGAAGGCGCGGCCCTTGGTGGGCAGCGGGCCGTAGGCGCCCGCCTGCGACTTGGCGTACGCGGTACCGAAGACGGAGTCGATGCCCATGACCTCGCCGGTGGAGCGCATCTCCGGGCCGAGGACCGTGTCGACGCCGCGGCCCTGGATGTCGCGGAAGCGCGACCACGGCATGACGGCCTCCTTGACGGAGATCGGCGCGTCCAGCGGCAGGGTGCCGCCGTCGCCGTGCCTGGGCAGCAGGCCCTCCTCGCGCAGCTCCGCGACGGTCGCGCCCAGCGAGATCCGGGCGGCGGCCTTGGCGAGCGGGACCGCGGTCGCCTTCGAGGTGAAGGGGACGGTCCGCGAGGCGCGCGGGTTGGCCTCCAGGACGTAGAGGATGTCGCCGGAGAGCGCGAACTGGATGTTGATCAGTCCGCGGACGCCGACGCCCTTGGCGATGCCTTCGGTGGAGGCGCGCAGCCGCTTGATGTCGTAGCCGCCGAGGGTGATCGGGGGCAGTGCGCAGGCGGAGTCACCGGAGTGGATGCCGGCCTCCTCGATGTGCTCCATGACGCCGCCGAGGTAGAGCTCGGTGCCGTCGTAGAGCGCGTCGACGTCGATCTCGATCGCGTCGTCGAGGAAGCGGTCGACCAGGACCGGCCGGGTGGGGCTGATCTCGGTGGACTCGGAGATGTACGCGGCGAGGCGGGTCTCGTCGTAGACGATCTCCATGCCCCGGCCGCCGAGCACGTACGAGGGGCGTACGAGGACGGGGTAGCCGATCTCGTCGGCGATGGCCTTGGCCCCGGCGAAGGTGGTGGCGGTGCCGTGCTTGGGCGCGGGCAGTCCGGCCTCGGCCAGGACCTGGCCGAAGGCGCCCCGGTCCTCGGCGGCGTGGATGGCCTCCGGCGGGGTGCCGACGACGGGCACGCCGTTGTCCTTGAGCGCCTGGGCCAGGCCCAGCGGGGTCTGGCCGCCGAGCTGGACGATGACGCCCGCGATCGGGCCCGCGAGGGACTCCGCGTGGACGATCTCCAGCACGTCCTCCAGCGTCAGCGGCTCGAAGTACAGGCGGTCGGAGGTGTCGTAGTCCGTGGAGACGGTCTCCGGGTTGCAGTTGACCATCACGGTCTCGTAGCCGGCGTCGCTCAGCGCGAAGGAGGCGTGGACACAGGAGTAGTCGAACTCGATGCCCTGGCCGATGCGGTTGGGGCCGGAGCCGAGGATGATCACCGCGGGCTTGGTGCGGGGTGCGACCTCGCTCTCCTCGTCGTAGGAGGAGTAGAAGTACGGCGTCTTCGCGGCGAACTCGGCGGCGCAGGTGTCGACCGTCTTGTAGACCGGGCGGATGCCGAGCGCGTGCCGCACCTCGCGCACGACGTCCTCGCGCAAGCCGCGGATCTCGGCGATCTGGACGTCCGAGAAGCCGTGCCGCTTGGCGTCGGCCAGCAGCTCGGGCACCAGTTCGTCGGCGGCGGCCAACTCGTCGGCGATCTCCTTGATGAGGAAGAGCTGGTCGACGAACCAGGGGTCGATCTTCGTGAACTCGAAGACCTCCTCCTGGGTGGCGCCGGCCCGGATCGCCTGCATGACGGTGTTGATGCGGCCGTCGGTCGGGCGGACCGCCTCGGCCAGCAGCTCGGCCTTGTCGCCGGGCTCGCCGGTGAAGGCGAACTGCGAGCCCTTCTTCTCCAGCGAGCGCAGTGCCTTCTGCAGCGCCTCGGTGAAGTTCCGGCCGATCGCCATGGCCTCGCCCACCGACTTCATGGTGGTGGTGAGGGTGGAGTCGGCGGAGGGGAACTTCTCGAACGCGAAGCGCGGGGCCTTGACAACGACGTAGTCGAGGGTCGGCTCGAAGGAGGCCGGGGTCTTCTCGGTGATGTCGTTGGGGATCTCGTCGAGCGTGTAGCCGACGGCCAGCTTGGCGGCGATCTTGGCGATCGGGAAGCCGGTGGCCTTCGACGCCAGCGCCGAGGAGCGGGAGACGCGCGGGTTCATCTCGATCACGATGACCCGGCCGTCGACCGGGTCGATGGCGAACTGGATGTTGCAGCCACCGGTGTCGACGCCGACCTCGCGGATGATCGCGATGCCGATGTCGCGCAGCCGCTGGTACTCGCGGTCGGTGAGGGTCATCGACGGGGCGACGGTGATCGAGTCACCGGTGTGGACGCCCATCGGGTCGAAGTTCTCGATGGAGCAGACGACCACGACGTTGTCGTTGCGGTCGCGCATCAGCTCCAGCTCGTACTCCTTCCAGCCGAGGATGGACTCCTCCAGGAGCACCTCGGTGGTCGGGGAGAGCGTGAGGCCCTGTCCGGCGATGCGGCGCAGCTCCTCCTCGTCGTGGGCGAAGCCGGAGCCGGCGCCGCCCATGGTGAAGGAGGGGCGGACGACGACGGGGTAACCGCCGAGCGTGTCGACGCCCTTCATGATGTCGTCCATGGAGTGGCAGATGACCGAGCGGGCGGACTCGCCGTAGCCGATCTTCGCCTTGACGGCCTCGACGACGCCCTTGAAGAGCTCGCGGTCCTCGCCCTTGTTGATGGCCTCGACGTTGGCACCGATGAGCTCGACGCCGTACTTCTCCAGGACACCGTTCTCGTGCATGGAGATCGCGGTGTTCAGCGCGGTCTGGCCGCCCAGGGTGGGGAGCAGCGCGTCGGGGCGCTCCTTGGCGATGATCTTCTCGACGAACTCGGGGGTGATCGGCTCGACGTAGGTGGCGTCGGCGATCTCCGGGTCGGTCATGATCGTCGCCGGGTTGGAGTTCACCAGGATGACGCGCAGGCCCTCGGCCTTGAGGACGCGGCAGGCCTGGGTGCCGGAGTAGTCGAACTCGGCGGCCTGGCCGATGACGATCGGACCGGAGCCGATGACCAGGACGGACTGGATATCGGAGCGCTTAGGCACGCTGGTCCTCCATCAGGGATACGAAGCGGTCGAAGAGGTACGCGGCGTCGTGCGGGCCGGCGGCCGCTTCGGGGTGGTACTGGACGCTGAAGGCCGGCCGGTCCAGGAGCTGGAGGCCCTCGACGACCTGGTCGTTCAGGCAGACGTGGGAGACCTCGGCCCGCCCGTAGGCGGTGTCGGAGACCTTGTCGAGCGGGGCGTCGACGGCGAAACCGTGGTTGTGCGCGGTGACCTCGACCTTGCCGGTCGAGCGGTCCTGCACGGGCTGGTTGATGCCGCGGTGGCCGTACTTCAGCTTGTAGGTGCCGAAGCCGAGCGCGCGGCCCAGGATCTGGTTGCCGAAGCAGATGCCGAAGAGCGGCGTCTTCCGCTCCAGGACTCCCTGCATGACGGAGACCGGGTGGTCGGCGGTGGACGGGTCGCCGGGGCCGTTGGAGAAGAAGACGCCGTCGGGGGCGACCGCGTACACCTCCTCCAGCGTGGCGGTGGCGGGCAGGACGTGCACCTCGATGCCGCGTTCGGCCATCCGGTGCGGGGTCATGCCCTTGATGCCGAGGTCGATCGCGGCGACGGTGAACTTCTTGGTGCCGATCGCGGGGACGACGTAGGCCTCCTTGGTGGCGACCTCGGCGGAGAGGTCGGCGCCGCTCATCTCGGGGGCCTGGCGCACCCTGGCGAGGAGCGTGCCCTCGTCGGCGAGCGCGCCGCCGGAGAAGATGCCGACGCGCATCGCGCCGCGCTCGCGCAGGTGGCGGGTGAGGGCGCGGGTGTCGATGCCGCTGATCCCGACGACGCCCTGCGCCGTGAGCTCGTCGTCGAGCGAGCGCTGCGAGCGCCAGTTGGAGGGGGTGCGGGCGGGGTCGCGCACGACGTAGCCGGAGACCCAGATCCGCTTCGACTCGGGGTCCTCGTCGTTCACACCGGTGTTGCCGACGTGCGGGGCGGTCATCACGACGACCTGGCGGTGGTACGAGGGGTCGGTCAGCGTCTCCTGGTAGCCGGTCATGCCGGTGGAGAAAACCGCCTCGCCGAAGGTCTCCCCCACAGCCCCGTAGGCGCGGCCGCGGAAGGCGCGGCCGTCCTCCAGGACGAGTACGGCGGGAGCTTTGCCGGCTCCCCGGGTGGAGATCGTCATCGTGCGGTGCCTTCCGTAGAGCTGGTGAGGTGGTTGACGGCCTCGACCCAGGCAGGGTGTTCGGCCGAGTGGTCGGAGCGGAATCCGGAGTCGATCAGCCGGTCGCCGAGCGCCCAGGTGATCACCAGGAGGCCGCCCTCGGGCAGGACCTTGCCGGCGAGTGCCTTGTCGGTCCTGGCCTCGCGCAGGTCGGCGGCGGGGACGAAGAAGTCCGCCGCGCCGGGCCGTACGACGTCGAGGCCCTGCTCGGTGAGCGTGAGCTCGACGCGGCTGCGGGTGCCGAGGCCGTGGGCGACGATGCGGTCGAGCCACTGCCCGGCCGTCGTCGAGGCGTGGTAGCGCCCGGTCAGGGTGAGCAGCTTCTCGCCGTCCGCGAAGCCGTCCGGGCGGGTCGCGAGGTCGGACAGACCGGACTGGAGGCTGCCGCGCCACTTCCATCCCTGGCGCATCAGCCAGTAGACGAAGGCGACCAGGACGGCCAGTCCGATCACCCAGCTGATCCGGGCGGACCAGTCGGTGACCTCCGCCGACTTCCGCTCGGCGGCCAGTTGGTACAGCTGAAATTTGGGGCTGAGTGTTGTCACGCGAGCTTCCCGTCGACGACCGTGGCACGGCCCCGCAGGAAGGTGTGGGTCACTCGGCCCGGCAGCTCGCGTCCCTCGTAGGGAGTGTTGCGGCTGCGGGAGGCGAAGCCCGCGGGGTCCACCGCTCCACGGTATGCCGGATCGACCAGGGTGAGGTTGGCGGGCTCACCGGCGGCGACGGGGCGGCCGTGGCCGTCCAGCCGGCCGATGGCGGCCGGGCGCAGCGACATCCGGTCGGCGACGCCGGCCCAGTCGAGGAGTCCGGTCTCCACCATCGTCTGCTGGACCACGGAGAGCGCGGTCTCCAGGCCCACCATGCCCATGGCGGCCGCGGCCCACTCGCAGTCCTTGTCCTCGTGCGGGTGCGGGGCGTGGTCGGTGGCGACGCAGTCGATGGTTCCGTCCGCGAGGGCCTCGCGCAGGGCCAGCACGTCGGCCTCGGTGCGCAGCGGCGGGTTCACCTTGTAGACCGGGTTGTAGGAGCGTACGAGCTCGTCGGTGAGGAGCAGGTGGTGCGGGGTGACCTCGGCGGTGACGTTCCAGCCCTTGGACTTGGCCCAGCGGACGATCTCGACGGAGCCGGCGGTCGACAGGTGGCAGATGTGCACCCGGGAGCCGACGTGCGCGGCGAGCAGGACGTCGCGGGCGATGATCGACTCCTCGGCGACGGCGGGCCAGCCGCCGAGGCCGAGCTCGGCCGAGACGATGCCCTCGTTCATCTGGGCGCCCTCGGTGAGGCGGGGTTCCTGGGCGTGCTGGGCGACGACGCCGTCGAACGCCTTCACGTACTCCAGGGCGCGGCGCATGATCACCGCGTCGTCGACGCACTTGCCGTCGTCGGAGAAGACCTTCACCCCGGCGGCCGAGTCGTGCATGGCGCCGAGCTCGGCGAGCTGCTTGCCCTCCAGGCCGACGGTGACGGCGCCGATGGGCTGCACGTCGCAGTAGCCGGACTCCCTGCCGAGCCGCCAGACCTGCTCGACGACTCCGGCGGTGTCGGCGACCGGGAAGGTGTTGGCCATCGCGTGGACGGCGGTGAAGCCGCCGGCCGCGGCGGCCCTGGTACCGGTCAGGACGGTCTCGGAGTCCTCCCGGCCGGGCTCGCGCAGGTGGGTGTGGAGGTCGACCAGGCCGGGCAGCAGGATCTGGCCCGCCGCCTCGATGACCGTGGCGTCGCCGGCGTCGAGGCCGGTGCCGACGGCCGCGACGGTCTCGCCGTCGATGAGGACGTCACTCGGCTCGCCACCGAGGATCTTCGCGCCGCGGATAAGGATCTTGCTCATGGTTACTTGTTCTCCTCGGTACGGGCGGCGGGCGACGGGTTGGACGGGGCGGCGGGTCCGGAGCCGCCCAGCAGCAGGTAGAGCACGGCCATCCGGATGGAGACCCCGTTGGCGACCTGCTCGACGACCGTGCAGCGGTCGGAGTCGGCGACCTCGGCGGTGATCTCCATGCCCCGGACCATCGGGCCGGGGTGCATGACGATGGCGTCCCCGGGCATCCTCGCCATCCGCTCGCCGTCCAGGCCGTAGCGGCGGGAGTACTCGCGCTCGGTCGGGAAGTACGCGGCGTTCATCCGCTCACGCTGCACACGCAGCATCATCACCGCGTCCGACTCGGGCAGCACTTTGTCGAGGCTGTAGCTGACGTCGCACGGCCAGTGCTCGACGCCGACCGGGACCAGGGTGGGCGGGGCCACCAGGGTGACGTGGGCGCCGAGGGTGGTCAGCAGGTGGACGTTGGAGCGGGCGACCCGGCTGTGCAGGATGTCGCCGACGATCGTGATCCGGCGTCCTTCGAGGTCCTTGCCGAGTCCGGCGTCGGCCCCGACCAGCCTGCGGCGCATGGTGAAGGCGTCCAGGAGGGCCTGGGTGGGGTGCTCGTGGGTGCCGTCGCCGGCGTTGACGACCGCGCCGTCGATCCAGCCGGAGGTGGCCAGCCGGTAGGGGGCCCCGGAGGCGCCGTGCCGGATGACGACGGCGTCGGCGCCCATCGCCTCCAGGGTCAGGGCGGTGTCCTTGAGCGACTCGCCCTTGGAGACGGACGAGCCCTTGGCGGAGAAGTTGATGACATCGGCGGACAGCCGCTTGGCCGCCGCCTCGAAGGAGATGCGGGTGCGCGTCGAGTCCTCGAAGAAGAGGTTGACGACGGTCCGGCCGCGCAGGGTGGGGAGCTTCTTGATCGGCCGGTCCGCGACCCTGGCCATCTCCTCGGCGGTGTCGAGGATCAGGACGGCGTCGTCGCGGGTGAGGTCGGCGGCCGAGATGAGGTGACGCTTCATCTGGGTGTTCTCCGGGTGGCTGGAGGGTTCAGGCGTGCGGGCGTGCGGAAGCCGCCGTACGGCGGGTGGGCCGTACGTGATGTGCGGTTACTGCTCGCCCGCCGGGGCGGTCCGCCCGGCACCGAGCAGCACGGCGTCGCGGCCGTCCTCCTCGTCGAGCTGGACCTTGACCGTCTCCCGCAGCGACGTGGGGAGGTTCTTGCCGACGTAGTCGGCGCGGATCGGGAGTTCGCGGTGTCCGCGGTCGACGAGGACCGCGAGCTGCACCGCGCGGGGCCGGCCGATGTCGCCGAGCGCGTCGAGCGCGGCGCGGATCGTGCGGCCGGAGAAGAGGACGTCGTCGACGAGGACGACCAGGCGGCCCTCGATGCCCTCGCCGGGGATCTCGGTGCGGGCCAGGGCCCGTGCCGGGTGCATCCGCAGGTCGTCGCGGTACATCGTGATGTCGAGGGAGCCGACCGGCATCTTCCGGCCGGTGATCTCTTCGAGCTTGTCGGCGAGCCGGCGGGCCAGGTAGACACCCCGGGTCGGGATGCCGAGAAGCACCACGTCGTCGGCGCCCTTGGCGCGTTCGACGATCTCGTGGGCGATACGGGTCAGTACTCGGGCGATGTCGGGAGCCTCGAGAACGGGGCGTGCCGCATTGCCGGTGGCGTCGTGCTGTGCGTCCATAAGAAACGGACCTCCTTCTCCGCCTCACCGGACGGATCTTAAAGGACGTCGAAATTGCGTCATCCACGTTACCAGGGCTTGTGCAGGGCCCTCGTCGCACCCCCGGGAGGTACCGGCACCGACCCTTTCAGCTTGACGCACCCAAGTAACGCTGCGTAACCTCACAGTGAGTTACCAGCCACGCGGCGGAGCCGCGAAATGTTCCAGCGTCCCGGGAGCCTTATGTCCAGCGAATACGCAAAGCAGCTCGGGGCCAAGCTCCGTGCCATCCGCACCCAGCAGGGCCTCTCCCTCCATGGCGTCGAGGAGAAGTCCCAGGGCCGCTGGAAGGCCGTCGTAGTGGGCTCGTACGAGCGCGGTGACCGTGCCGTGACCGTGCAGCGCCTCGCGGAGCTGGCCGACTTCTACGGGGTCCCCGTGCAGGAGCTCCTGCCCGGTACGACGCCCGGCGGCGCCGCCGAGCCGCCGCCGAAGCTCGTCCTGGACCTGGAGCGCCTCGCCCACGTCCCGCCGGAGAAGGCCGGACCGCTGCAGCGCTACGCGGCGACGATCCAGAGCCAGCGCGGTGACTACAACGGCAAGGTGCTCTCGATCCGCCAGGACGACCTGCGCACGCTCGCCGTGATCTACGACCAGTCCCCGTCCGTGCTCACGGAACAGCTGATCAGCTGGGGTGTGCTGGACGCGGACGCCCGTCGCGCCGTCGCCCACGACGAGGGCTGAGCGCCCCAGCAGAAACGTACCGCCGGATCGGCGGGGCCCTTTCCCGGATGCCCCGCCGCTCCGGCGTTCCTGTTTCCGGCAGCCCGTTCCCCGCGGACGGGCCGCAGTACGACGAAGGGCCCCCGGTCTGCTGACCGTGGGCCCTTCGTCGGCTGAGCGCCGCCGGTGGCTACTGCTCCCGGCGAAGGTTCGGCTTGAGGTCCTTGAAGCGGGCCAGCAAGCCGTTCACGAAGGACGGGGAGTCGTCGGTGGAGAACTCCTTGGCGATCTGGACCGCCTCGTCGATCACCACCGCGTCCGGTGTCGCGTCCACCCAGATCAGCTCGTACGCACCGAGCCGCAGGATGTTCCGGTCGACGACCGGCATCCGGTCGATCTCCCAGTCCACGGCGTAGGTGACGATGAGGTCGTCGATCCGGTCCGCGTACTGCGCGTACCCCTCGACGAGCTCCATCGTGTACTCGGTGACCGGCGGCTGACGGGTGTCGGACCGCGAGTGCCGCACCCAGTCCGCGAGGACCGTCTTCACGGACTCACCGCGCTGGTCGGCCTCGAAGAGGATCTGGAAGGCACGCTTGCGGGCCGTGTTCCGGGCAGCCACGGTTAGCTGTTCACCCGGCCGAGGTAATCGCCCGAGCGGGTGTCGACCTTGATCTTCTCGCCCGTCGTGATGAAGAGCGGGACACCGATCTCGTAGCCGGTCTCCAGCGTGGCGGGCTTGGTGCCACCGGTGGAACGGTCGCCCTGGACGCCCGGGTCCGTGTGCTGGATGACGAGCTCGACGGCGGCCGGCAGCTCGACGTAGAGCACCTCGCCCTCGTGCTGCGCGACGGAGGCGGTGAAGCCCTCGATCAGGAAGTTGGCGGCGCCGCCGACGGACTTGCGGTCGACCATCAGCTGGTCGTACGTGTCCATGTCCATGAAGACGAAGTACTCGCCGTCCATGTACGAGAACTGCATGTCGCGTCGGTCAATGGTGGCCGTTTCGACCTTCACACCGGCGTTGAACGTCTTGTCGACGACCTTGCCGGAGAGCACGTTCTTGAGCTTGGTGCGCACGAAGGCGGGGCCCTTGCCGGGCTTGACGTGCTGGAACTCGACGACGGACCAGAGCTGGCCTCCGTCGAGCTTGAGCACCAGGCCGTTCTTGAGGTCGTTCGTGGAAGCCACGGTTGCGGAATCTCCTGGACTGAAGCTGGTGGAACGACCGAGGATGCGCGCTAGAGCGCGAGCAGCTCCTTGGTCGTAATGGTGAGTAGCTCGGGTCCGCCGTCCGCCTCGGGGCGCACGACGAGCGTGTCATCGATCCGGACCCCGCCCCGGCCCGGGAGGTGGACCCCCGGTTCGACGGTGACCGGCACGCAAGCGTCCAGTTTACCCATGGCCGCAGGTGCCAGTTGCGGGTCCTCGTCGATTTCGAGCCCCACCCCGTGCCCGGTCCTGGCCGGAAGGCCCTCACCGTGGCCCGCCGAGTCCAGGAGGTGGCGTGCCGCGCGGTCCACGTCGCGGTAGGCGGCGCCGGGCACAAGTGCCTCCCGTCCAGCCCTCTGAGCGGCGAAAACCAGGTCGTAGAGCTCGATCTGCCAGTCGGCCGGAGCGGTGCCGATGACGAAGGTGCGGCCGATCTCGCACCGGTAGCCGCGGTAGTTCGCACCGAGGCAGACGGAGAGGAAATCTCCTTCCTCCACCCTTCGGTCCGAGGGCCTGTGACGGCCCCGGCCGGAGTTGGGACCGGTCGCGACGGAGGTGGCGAAGGCCGGACCGTCGGCGCCGTGGTCCACCAGCCGGCGCTCCAGTTCCAGCGCCAGATGGCGTTCGGTGCGGCCGACCAGAATCGATTCGAGGAGTTCACCGAGCGCCTGGTCGGTGATCTCGGCGGCGATCCGCAGGCAGCCGATCTCCTCCTCGTCCTTGACGATGCGCAGCTGCTCGACGGTGACCCCGAGGTCGGCCAGCCGGAGCTTCGGGGCGACCGCGCCCATGGCACGGTGCCGGGCGACGGTCAGATCGTGCTCCTCGACGGCCAGCGACTCGGCACCCCGGGAGGTGGCCAGATCCGCGGCGGCGACCACCGGATCGCCACCGGTGAGCGACAGCAGGTCCACCCGGAGCTGCTCGTCGGTACGTCCGTCGGCCGGATCACCGGCCGGTGGTCGCGGGCAGAGCAGAACGTCCTCGTCGGGGCCGAGCAGCAGCACGGCGCCCGGCGGCGCTCCCCCTGCCAGATAGCGGACATTGGCGGGGCGGGAGACCAGGGCGGCCGCGGATCCGACGGCGGCGCACCGGTCGCGGAGCAGCCCGCGTCGGACGGCGTACACCTCTGACATGCATCGAGCGTACGAGCGCTGCCCCGGGCCCGCGCGGTCAGCGCACCCGACCGGGGTGCGGGGCGGGCGGTGGGGCCACCGGGCAGGGCGGCCACCGGGCAGGGAGCTACCAGGCCGGGGGGCTGGCTATGGAGCGGGCGAGTATGTCGTCCAGGACGCGGGCGGTGGTCTCCACGTCGTACGTGGAGTTGTCGATGATCGGCAGTCCGGAGCCGTACCAGCCGGCCATCCGGCCGTGGATCCGGGCGACCTCCTCGTCGGAGAGCCGGCGGTTGCCGCTGCGGGCGGCGTTGCGCTCCAGGACGACTTCCAGGCCGGGCAGCAGGACGACGGGCAGCAGGCCGGGGCCCACGTGCCGCTTCCAGCCGCCGAGGCCGACCACGGGGCGGTCCGGGAAGACCGCGTCGTCGAGGATGCAGGAGATGCCGTTGGCCAGGAAGTTGCGGGCGGAGAAGCCGCAGGTGCGGCGGGCCAGCCGGTACTGGGCCTCCGACTGGTCGTTCCACCCCGCCTGCGGGTCCGCGAAGCCGGAGCAGACCCACTCCCGGACGTCGTCGAGGCTGACGTGGGCGGTGGGGACCCGGCGGCGGCTCGCCCAGAGCTTGGCCACGGTGGTCTTCCCGGCGCCCGCGGGCCCGATCAGGAGGACGGCGAGGGTCGCGGTGCCGGTGCCGGGCTCGGCGGGCGGCGCGGGCAGCGGTACGGGCCCGCCGGGAGGCAGCTGGATGTGCCCGGTGCTCTCCCGGGAGACCGGCGCCGGTGCCTGGTGCGGTGCGGGCCCGCTCCAGCCCTGGCCCTGTGCCTGCTGGGCGGCCGGGGGCTGCGGTGGCCCGGCGGGGCGTCCGGCCGGGGGCGGCGGGACGGGACGGCCCGACGGGGGCGGGCCGGGCGGACCGGCCGGGGGCGGGCCCGGCGGTCCGGGATGGCCGGGGTGCTGGGCCTGCTGCGACCATCCGACAGGCCCGGTTCCGGGTCCGTGGGGCGGCGGCAGCGGTGCCCCCACTGCGTGCTGCATCCGGTGGCACTCCGTCTCGTACAGGCAACTGGCGCTGGTGGAACGGCAACCGTACCTTCCCCGGCCGCCACACAGGCAACGGCCGGGGGCGGTGCGAAGTGCCCCGACGGCCGGGTCGGGGCTCCGGTGCGACGGTCCGTCAGTCCGTCAGTTCGTCCGCCAGCGCCCGCAGCGCGAGCCGGTAGGAGCCGATGCCGAATCCCGCCACGGTCCCGGTGGCGACGGGCGCGACCACGGAGTTGTGGCGGAATTCCTCCCGCGCGTACGGGTTCGAGATGTGCACCTCGATCAGCGGGGCGGTGCGCTGGGCTGCCGCGTCCCGCATCCCGTACGAGTAGTGCGTGAACGCACCGGGGTTGAGAACGACCGGAATTGAACCGTCCGCGGCCTCGTGCAGCCAGCGGATCAGCTCCCCCTCGTCGTTGGTCTCCCGGACGTCGACATCGAAGCCGAGCTCCTTGCCGAGCGTGCGGCAGGCCTCGACGAGTCCGGCGTACGAGGTGGCCCCGTAGACATCGGGCTCGCGGGAGCCCAGCCGGCCGAGGTTGGGCCCGTTGAGGACGAGGACCCGTCGGGTCACGCCGACACCTCCCCGTACGCGGCGAGCAGAACGGCCGGGTCGGGGCCCTCCAGGACGGTGGGCTTGCCCAGGCCGTCCAGGACGATGAAGCGCAGCAGGTCGCCGCGGGACTTCTTGTCGACCTTCATGTTCTCCAGCAGCTTGGGCCACTGGTCGCCGCGGTAGGTGAGCGGCAGCCCGACGGACTCCAGGACGGCGCGGTGCCGGTCGGCGGTCGCGTCGTCCAGCCGTCCGGCCAGCCGGCCCAGTTCGGCGGCGAAGACCATGCCGACCGAGACGGCCGCGCCGTGCCGCCACTTGTAGCGCTCGTTCTTCTCGATCGCGTGCGCCAGGGTGTGGCCGTAGTTGAGGATCTCGCGCAGCCCGGACTCCTTGAGATCGCTGGAGACGACCTCTGCCTTGACCCGGATGGCCCGCTCGATGAGCTCGGCGGTGTGCGGTCCGGCCGGCGAGCGAGCGCCTTCCGGGTCCGCCTCGACGAGGTCGAGGATCAACGGGTCCGCGATGAAGCCGGCCTTGATGATCTCGGCCATGCCACTGACGTAGTCGTTGACCGGCAGCGAGTCGAGGGCGGCGAGGTCGCAGAGCACCCCGGCGGGCGGGTGGAAGGCGCCGACGAGGTTCTTGCCCTCGGCGGTGTTGATGCCGGTCTTGCCGCCGACGGCCGCGTCCACCATGGCGAGCACGGTGGTGGGTACGGCGATCCAGCGCACTCCGCGCAGCCAGGTCGCCGCGACGAATCCGGCGACGTCCGTGGTGGCGCCGCCACCCACGCCGACGATGACGTCCGTGCGGGTGAAGCCGGTCTGGCCGAGCGCCTTCCAGCAGTAGGCCGCGACCTCGACGGTCTTGGCCTCCTCGGCGTTCGGCAGCTGGATCGCGATGGCCTCGTAGCCCTGGTCCGCGAGGTCCTGGCGGACGGCCTCGCCGGTCTCCGCGAGTGCCTCGGGGTGCAGGACCGCGACGCGCTTGACGCGGTCACCGATGAACGAGGGCAGCTCGCCCAGCAGCTGGCGGCCGATCACCACCTCGTACGGGTCGGTGCCCGCGCTGCCGGCGATCTGGATGCGAGTGGGTCCCTGGTCGGTCATCGTTGCGTTCTCCCGGCCGGACGACGGCGCGTCCGGCAGTTCCAGTGCTTCGAGGACCGCCTGGGCGACCTCTTGCGGTGTGCGCTCGTCGGTCGCGACGACCGCGCGGGCCACGTCCGTGTAGAGGTGGCGCCGGGCCTCCATGAGTTCGCGCCACTGCCGGCGCGGATTGACGGCGAGCAGCGGGCGCGCGGTGTTCAGCCCGACCCGCTTGACCGCCTCGTCGACGTCCATCGAGAGGTAGACGACCGCGTGGCCGGCCAGCAGGGTCCGCGTCGTCTCGTCGAGGACGGCGCCGCCGCCGAGCGAGAGCACGCCCGTGTGCCCGGCGACCGCGTCGCGCACGGCCGCGCGCTCCAGCTCGCGGAACCGCTCCTCGCCCTCGTCGTAGAAGATCTCCGCGATCGGCTTCCCGGCCGTGGCGACGACATCCGCGTCGGTGTCCCGGTAGGTGGTGCCGAGCCGTCCGGCGAGCAGCTCGCCCACGGTGGACTTGCCGACGCCCATCGGGCCGACCAGGACGATCAGCGGGGCGCTCATCGGATCTGCAGGTTGTCGAGGTACGACTGCACGTTGCGGTGGGTCTCGGGGACGCTGTCGCCACCGAACTTCTCCGCGACCGCGTCGGCGAGCACCAGCGCGACCATCGCCTCCGCGACGATCCCTGCGGCCGGGACCGCACAGACATCGGAGCGCTGGTGGTGGGCCTTGGCGGGCTCACCGGTCACCACGTCGATGGTGGCCAGTGCGCGCGGCACGGTCGCGATGGGCTTCATCGCGGCGCGCACGCGCAGCAGCTCGCCGGTGGTGAGGCCGCCCTCGGTGCCGCCGGAGCGGCCGGAGGCGCGCTTGATGCCGTCCTCGGTCGCCAGGATCTCGTCATGCGCCTGCGACCCCGGCACCCGGGCCAGGTCGAAGCCGTCCCCGACCTCGACGCCCTTGATGGCCTGGATGCCCATGAGCGCCGCGGCGAGGCGGGCGTCGAGCCGCCGGTCCCAGTGGACGTGCGAGCCGAGGCCGACCGGCACCCCGTACGCCAGCACCTCGACCACACCGCCGAGGGTGTCGCCGTCCTTGTGGGCCTGGTCGATCTCGGCGACCATCTGCTTGCTCGCGTCGGCGTCGAGGCAGCGCACCGGGTCGGCGTCGAGCTTGTCCACGTCGGCGGGGACGGGGTAGACCCCGTACGGCGCCTTGGCCGCGGCCAGCTCCACGACATGGCTGACGATCTCGATACCGGCCGTCTCCTTGAGGTACGACCGGGCGACGGCGCCTAGGGCGACGCGCGCGGCGGTCTCCCGGGCGCTGGCGCGCTCCAGGATCGGCCGGGCCTCGTCGAAGCCGTACTTCTGCATGCCGGCGAGATCGGCATGGCCGGGCCGGGGGCGGGTCAGCGGGGCGTTGCGGGCCTGTGCGGCCAGCACGTCGGGGTCGACCGGGTCGGCCGACATGACCTGCTCCCACTTGGGCCACTCGGTGTTGCCCACCATCACGGCGACCGGCGAACCCATGGTCAGCCCGTGCCGTACGCCGCCGAGGAAGGTGACCTCGTCCTGCTCGAACTTCATCCGGGCGCCGCGGCCGTATCCGAGCCGCCGCCGGGCGAGCGCGTCCGCCACCATCTCCGTGGTGACCGGGACACCGGCGGGAAGACCCTCCAGCGTCGCCACCAGTGCGGGGCCGTGCGACTCCCCCGCGGTCAGCCAGCGCAACCTGCTCAACGGTGCTCCTCATGCTCGCGCCTGAAATCCAACGGCGCGACCGGGTGCGCGGCCCTGGCCCGCCGCCCCCGATCCTCCCACGGACCGGACCGCCGTCCCGCCCCCGGTCCAGCAGACGGACGGATCAAACCGCCGCGGGCACGGTCAGCGGGCGGCCAGCGCCTGCTCGCCGGCCTGCCGCATGGCGGCCAGGGGTGCGGGCCCGCGACCGGTCATCTGCTCGACCTGGAGAACGGCTTGGTGCACCAGGAGGTCGAGACCTCCGACCACTGGGCCGCCGCGGGCTGCCCAGGCGGCCGCGAGTCCGGTGGGCCAGGGCTCGTACAGCACGTCGAAGAGTGTGCCGGGGGTCTCCGGTACGTCATCGGTGAGCGCGTCCGTGGCTCCGGCCGGGGTGGTCGCGATGACCAGCGGGGCCCGCAGCGCCTGCTCGGCCTCCGCCCAGTCCGCGATCCGTACGTCGACGCCGAGCCGTTCGCCCCAGCCGCGCATCTCGTCACCGCGTTCCCGGCTGCGGACGTAGGCCGTGACCGGTCCCGCGCAGATCTCGGAGAGGGCGGCGAGGGCGGAGGAGGCGGTGGCGCCGGCGCCGAGCACGGCGGCGGATTCGGTCTTCTCCACGCCACGCTCGCGCAGGGCGGCGATCATGCCGGGGATATCGGTGTTGTCGCCGACGCGGCGGCCGTCCTCGGTGAACACGACCGTATTGACGGCCTCGACCGAGGAAGCGATCTCGCTGACCGAGTCCAGCAGCGGAAGAATCGCCCGCTTGAGCGGCATGGTCAGCGAGAGCCCGGCCCAGGAGGAGTCCAGCCCCTCGATGAACCCGGGCAGCGCGGCCTCGTCGATCTCGAAGCGGTCGTAGGACCAGTCGTCGAGTCCGAGTGCGGCGTACGCGGCCCGGTGCAGGACCGGGGAGAGCGAGTGGGCGATGGGCGAGCCGAGAACGGCTGCCCTGTGACGCCCGTCAGTCGATGCCATGAATTTTATTGAATTTCTCTGTGAGTTTCGCGTGCTCTGCGGCCGTCTTCGTGAAATCGGTCTTCTTGCCGTCGAGCGAGATAAAGAACATCCACCCATCACTGGTGGGGCTGAGCGTCGCACGCAGAGCCTCGTCCCCAGGATTACTGATGGGGCCCGGCGGCAGACCGGCGTGGTAATAGGTGTTGTACGGATCCGTGTTGGTACGGATCTCGGACAGATTGATCTTGATCTTGCTCTGCTTGTTCAGGTAATTGAACGCGGAGTCGAATTCAAGTTTACGGTTCGTTGCCGTGTTATCCGGCTTCAGGCGGTTGTAGACGACTTCGGCCATCTTGCGGAAGTCGTCGTGCGTCAGCCCCTCCGCCTGGACCAGGCTGGCGACGGTCAGCACCTGCCACGGGCCGTCCAGCTTGTACTTCTTGGCGGCCGCTTCGAGGTCGAGCTTGTCGTACTCGTCATTGGACCGCTCGACCATCTTCTTCAGGATCGCCTCCGGCTTGGTTTCCTTCGTGACCGGATATGCGGCCGGGTAGAGGAAGCCTTCCAGTGGGTCCTTGATGTCCTTGTTCTTGCTCGCCCAGCCGGGCAGGCCGAGTGTGGTCGCCTTGGATTTGGCGATGCCCTCGGTCGTGCCCTTCTTGAGGTCCAGCTTCGTATCGATCAGCGTGTAGACAGCGCCGTTGCGAGACCCCTCGGGAATCACCAGCAGGTTCTGGCTCTTCGGGTCGACCATCATCTTCACGGCCTCGGCCGCGGACATCTTCTCGTGCAGGAGATAGACGCCGGCCTGGATCGACTTCCCCTTGGGGTTCTCGCTCTGCGCGGAGACGAAGGCGTCGACACTCTTGACCACACCCTGCTTCTTCAGGATGTTGGCGATGTCGTATCCGTACGAACCCTTGGGGATCTCGATCTCGACGGTCCCCGAGCCGCTTCCCGCGTAGTCCTCCGCGGGGCCGAACTTGTCCTGGTAGTACGAGTAGCCGAAGTAGCCCACTCCGCCCACGCCGCCGACCAGGACAAGAGAGATGACCAGGCAGGCGCAGCCGCTGCGGCCCTTCTTCTTCTTGCCCTTGCCCCGGCGCTCGTCCCCGCCCCCGCGGCGGGAGTCGCGGGCGTCATCGTCGTCGTCGTAGTCGTCGTCCTTGCCCTCGCTGTCGTCCACGCCCGTGAAGAAGGGGTGGGTCTCCTCCGGCTGGACCTCGGGGTCCCAGTCGGGGTTCTGCGCAGGCGTCTGTTCGGGTGCTTGCTCGGGTACGGCCTGGCGGCGGCCCGGAGGCTGCGGAGGCGGGTAGGCATCAGGGGTGCCGTAGTAGTCGTTCGTCTCGCCGTAGCCGTACCCGGCGGCGGGCTGCCCCTCGTACGGCATCGCGGCCGGCTGCTGCCCGGTGTCCCAGCCGCCGTTGTAGGGAGGCTGCTGGCCGTACGGATCCTGCTGGGCTCCGTACTGGGGCTGCTGCTGGTACTGCTGCTGCGCGTAGGGGTCCTGCTCCTGCTGCGGCTGCTGTGCGTAGGGATCCTGATGCTGCTGCTGCGCGTAGGGATCCTGCGCCTGCTGGTGCTGCGGCGCATACGGATCGTGCGGCTGCTGCTGAGCCGCGTACGGGTCCTGCTGCTGCGCGTAGGTGCCCTGCGGCTGCTGGTGCTGCTGCGCGTACGGGTCGTGCGGCTGCTGCTGGGCGGCGTACGGGTCCTGCGGGTAGGGCTGCTGCTGGCCGCCGTACTGGCCCTGGCCGTGGGCAGGCTGCTGGCCCTCCCATCCCTGGTCCCCGTACAAGGGGTCCTCGGGATGCCACGGTTCGGAGCCGGGGCCCCGGCCATACTCAGTCATCGATCCCCTTGAGCCGCGAGACGACGTTCCGTCTCTTTGCTGTGCGGTGTTTGTTCGAACACCGCCGCATCGCGCGGAACGTTACCGTATCGCGATCAGACAACCACTTCGACGCCCTCACCCGGAGGATTACCCGAAGCCCGTTCGGACTCCAGAGCGTTCTGAAGGATCACCACAGCGGCAGCCTGATCGATAACGGACCGGCCCTTTTTGGACTTCACGCCCGATGCGCGCAGGCCCTGACTCGCCGTCACTGTGGTCATCCTCTCGTCCACCAGCCGCACCGGAATGGGTGCGACCGCGCGGGCGAACACATCCGCGAAGGCGCGGACCTTGGCCGCGGCCGGCCCCTCTCCCCCGCCGAGTGAACGGGGCAGCCCGACGATGACCTCGATCGGCTCGTACTCCGCCACGATCTGCCCGAGCCGCCGGTGGGCGGCCGGGACATCACGTCCCGGCACGGTCTCCACCGGCGTGGCGAGGATCCCGTCGGGGTCGCACGAGGCGACCCCGATCCGGGCGTCCCCGACGTCGACCGCCAGTCGGCGGCCGCGGCGTATCTGCGTCATGTCCGGCGTCACGCCGTCTCGGTGACGAGGCGTTCGACAGCGGCGACGGCTTCACCGATGGCGTTCGGGTCGGTGCCGCCGCCCTGGGCGACGTCCGGCTTGCCGCCGCCTCCGCCACCGAGCGTCTTGGCGGCGGTGCGGACCAGGTCACCGGCCTTGAGGCCGCGCTCGCGGGCGGCCTCGTTGGTCGCGATGACGGTCAGCGGGCGGCCGTTGGCCGTGGTGAACAGGGCCACGACGGCCGGGCGGCCGCCCTGGATGCGCCCACGGACGTCGAGGACGAGCCTGCGCAGGTCGTCGGCGGTGGTGCCGTCCGGGACCTGACCCGTGACCAGGGCGACGCCCCGGACGTCCTGGGCGGACTCGACCAGTCCGGCGGCGGCCGCCAGGACCTTCTCCGCACGGAACTTCTCGATCTCCTTCTCGGCGTCCTTCAGCTTGCCGAGCATTCCGGCGATCTTCTCCGGGAGCTCCTCGGGACGGCCCTTGACCAGCTCCTGGAGCTGGGCGACGACCGTGTGCTCCCTGGCGAGGAAGTTGTACGCGTCAACGCCGACGAGGGCCTCGATGCGGCGCACGCCGGAGCCGATGGACGACTCCCCGAGCAGCTTGACCAGGCCGAGCTGGGCGGTGTTGTGGACGTGCGTGCCGCCGCACAGCTCCTTGGAGAAGTCCCCGATGGTGACGACCCGGACCCGCTCGCCGTACTTCTCGCCGAACTCGGCGATGGCGCCCTGCTTCTTGGCCTCGTCGATGGACATGACCTCGGCCTGGACGTCGAGCTCGCGGGAGAGCACGGCGTTGATCTTCTGCTCGACGTCGGTGAGGACCGTGCCGGGTACGGCGGCGGGCGAACCGAAGTCGAAGCGGAAGCGGCCGGGGGAGTTCTCCGAGCCGGCCTGGGCGGCCGTCGGGCCCAGTGCGTCGCGCAGGGCCTGGTGCGTGAGGTGGGTGGCGCTGTGGGCGCGGGCGATGGCCCGGCGGCGGGTGTTGTCGATGGAGGCGAGGGCGGCGGCACCGACCGTCACCTCGCCGACCTGGACGACGCCCTTGTGGACGTGGACGCCGGGAACGGGCTTCTGGACGTCGCGGACCTCGATCACGGCACCGGTGTCGAGCCGGATCCGCCCGGTGTCGGCGAGCTGGCCGCCGCCCTCGGCGTAGAACGGGGTGCGGTCCAGGACGACCTCGACCTCGTCGCCCTCGGAGGCGGCGGGCGAGGGAACGCCGTCGACGAGGAGGCCGACGATCGTCGACTCGCCCTCGGTCATGGTGTAGCCGGTGAACTCGGTGGCGCCGGAGTTGTCGGCGACCTCCCGGTAGGCGGACAGGTCGGCGTGCCCGGTCTTCTTGGCGCGGGCGTCGGCCTTGGCCTTGTCCCGCTGCTCCTGCATGAGGCGGCGGAACCCGTCCTCGTCCACGGACAGGCCCTGTTCGGCGGCCATCTCCAGGGTGAGGTCGATCGGGAAGCCCCAGGTGTCGTGGAGCAGGAACGCCTTGTCGCCGGCGATGACCCGTCCGCCGGTGGCCCTGGTCTCGGTGACGGCGGTCTCGAGGATGTTCGTGCCGCCCTTGAGGGCCTTGAGGAAGGCGGCCTCCTCGGCGAGGGCGACGGTCTCGATGCGCTTGCGGTCGGTGATGAGCTCGGGGTACTGGAGCCCCATCGTCTCGATCACGACGCCGACCAGCTCGTTGACGACGGAACCGGTGGCGCCCATCAGCCGCATCATCCGGATGGCGCGGCGCATGATGCGGCGCAGCACGTAGCCGCGGCCCTCGTTGCCGGGGGTGACGCCGTCACCGATGAGCATCACGGAGGTGCGCATGTGGTCGGCGACCACGCGCAGCGAGACGTCCGTGCCCTCGGCGGCGCCGTAGCGCACACCGGTCAGCTCGGTGGCCCTGTCCATGACGACGCGCAGGGTGTCTGTCTCGTACATGTTCCGCACGCCCTGCAGGATCATCGCGAGGCGTTCGAGGCCGAGACCGGTGTCGATGTTCTTGGAGGGCAGGTCCCCGAGGATCGGGAAGTCCTCCTTGCCGTCGCCGGCGCCACGCTCGTACTGCATGAAGACCAGGTTCCAGATCTCCACGTAGCGCTCGTCGTTGACGGCCGGGCCGCCCTCGACGCCGAACTCGGGGCCGCGGTCGTAGTTGATCTCGGAACAGGGACCGCAGGGGCCGGGGACGCCCATGGACCAGAAGTTGTCCTTCTTGCCCAGGCGCTGGATGCGCTCGGCGGGGACGCCGATCTTGTCGCGCCAGATCTGCTCGGCCTCGTCGTCGTCGAGGTAGACCGTGATCCACAGCCGCTCGGGGTCGAGGCCGAAGCCGCCGTCCGCCACGGAGCCGGTGAGCAGCTCCCAGGCGTACTCGATGGCGCCTTCCTTAAAGTAGTCACCGAAGGAGAAGTTCCCGCACATCTGGAAGAAGGTGCCGTGCCGGGTGGTCTTGCCGACCTCTTCGATGTCCGGCGTGCGGACGCACTTCTGCACGCTGGTGACGCGCGGGGCGGGCGGCTTGACCTCGCCGAGGAAGTACGGCTTGAAGGGGACCATGCCCGCCGGGACCAGCAGCAGAGTCGGGTCGTCCGCGATGAGCGACGCCGAAGGGACGACGGTGTGACCGCGCTCCTCGTAGAAGCTCAGCCAGCGGCGACGAATTTCAGCCGACTCCATCAGTGGTCCTCATTCCGGTTGTACGAGTTGTAGGGGAGCGTGCGGTTGCGGGCGGGCGCCCCGCGCCGCCTGCGGGGCGGGGCCGGCTCGACGGCGGCATGGGGCAGCACGGGGAGGTCGGGGTCGACCGGCGCTTCGAGACCCAGCGCCTCGCCCAGTTCGGCCTCGCGCCTGACCATGCCCTCGCGGACGTCCAGCGCGAAGTCCTTGAGCCTGTGACCGGCCACGACCGCCTTGTCGGCGGCCTGCGCCGCGAGGCTCTCGGGGGTCAGCTGCTTGATCTTCCGGTTGACCTTGGCGGTGGCCCATACCCCGGCGGCTGCGCCGGCGGTGAACCAGAACGTACGGCGGAACATCGCTGCGTCAGTCCTTCGATCCGCGGGAGTTTTTGCCGTTGCGCTTCCTGCCACGCGCGGACGGCACGGTCCGGCCGACGATCACCGACCGCCGGGAACGCGCTTCCGGTTCGGGAGCGGTCTTGCGGCCGATGGCCTGCCGGACCCCGTAGCCGAACGCGGCGACCTTGACGAGCGGACCGCCGAGCGTGGAGGCCACGGTGGTGGAGAGCGCCGAGGCGTTGGAGGTGACCTCCTGGACGTCCGTCGCGATCGCGTCGACCTTGTCGAGCTGGGTCCGCGCGGAACGTACGGTCGCGGAGGCGTCCGCGAGCAGCGGGACGGCCTGTTCGGTCACGTCCGCCACGAGTCTGGTGGTCGCCCTGAGCGTCTGGGCGAGCCTCACCAGCACGACGGCGAGGAACGAAACCAGGATCGCCCAGAAGACGGCCACCAGGATCCCGGCCACCTCACCACCGGACACAGTGCACCGCTCTCTCTGGCTTGTCGTCTGTCTCTGCGTTGTTCCGTGTTGTTCAGCGTTGTTCTTGTTCTGCGTTGCTCTTCCGCTCTGTTCGGCGGCGGCCCCCATAGCGGCCGGTCACCGCCTCCGAGCCTATCGCGCCGGGGCTCGCGCCCTGTACCGCATTACCACCTGGCACGGCGGCAGTTCCGGGAACGAGATTGTACGGAGCGCTTTCGGGCCAGTACTCTGCGTGTTTCATGCGACGCTCTCAGCGCCCCTTCCCCTCCTCCGACGATCCGGGTACGCCGCCGACCGCCCGCGGCGGGCCGGTACGCGCTCTTACGGGCAATCTCCCGGCGGAACTGAACAGGTTCGTGGGACGCGACGAGGAGTTGGCCGATCTCGCCGGACTCCTGGAGGAGTCCCGGCTCGTCACCGTCGTGGGGGTGGGCGGGGTCGGCAAGACCCGTCTGGTGACCAGGGCCGCGGCCCTTCTGGAGAAACGGTACTGCGACGGGGTCTGGCTGCTGGAGCTGTCCGCGGTCCACGATCCGGAACTGCTGGAGCACGCGCTCGTCGACGCGCTGGGCCTGACCGACCACACCAGCAGACCGCCCCGCACCACGCTCCTCGAACACTGCGCCGGGCGCCGGCTCCTGCTGGTGATCGACGGCTTCGAACATCTGGTGGACGCCTGTGCGGAGTTGGTACGTGACCTGCTGCGCCGGGCCCCCCGGCTGCGGGTGCTCGCGGCCGGCCGGCTGCCGCTGGAACTCGACGGCGAGGCCACCTACGCGCTCGCGACCATGACCGAGCGGGACGCGCTCCGGCTCTTCGCGGAGCGCGCCACCGCGGTACAGCCGGAGTTCCGGCTGACCGAGCACACCCGGGGCGCGGCGCAGGAGCTCTGCCGCCGGCTGGACGGCATTCCGCTCGCCCTCGAGCTGGCGGCCGGGCGGCTGCGGGCGCTCTCGGCGGAACAGGTGCTGGAACGCCTCGACGACCGCTTCCGCCTGCTGACGGGCGGCAGCCGCAGCGCGCTGGCCCGCCACCAGACGCTGCGCACGGCCATCGGCTGGAGCCATGAGCTCTGTGCCCCGGAGCAGCGGCTGCTGTGGTCA
The DNA here is from genome assembly GCF_043200175.1 of Streptomyces sp. NPDC048462. Lineage (NCBI taxonomy): Bacteria > Bacillati > Actinomycetota > Actinomycetes > Kitasatosporales > Streptomycetaceae > Streptomyces > Streptomyces sp. NPDC048462. The sequence continues at coordinate 29,552 of NZ_JBICXG010000021.1, read as the reverse complement.
CGGCTCTCGGTCTTCGCCGGGCAGTTCGACCTGGAGGCGGTCGAGTACGTCTGCAGCGGCTCCGGCCTGCCGGCCGACTCGGTGCTCGACGTGCTCTCCGGGCTGCTCGCGCAGTCCATCGTGCTGCGGGAGGACTCGGCGGCCGGCACCCGCTACCGGATGCTCGACACGGTGCGCGAGTACGGCGCCGAGTGGCTGGCCGCCACCGGTGAGACGGAGCGGCTGCGCCGGCGCCACCGCGACTGGTTCCTGGGGCTGGCGACCTGGTGCGAGCTGGACTGGTTCAGCCCGCGCCAGAGCGAGGTGGCGGCCCGGGTGGAGAGCGAACTGCCCAATCTGCGGCGGGCCATGGAGTGTTCGCTGGAGTGCCCGGAGGAGGCTCATCTCGCCCAGTACCTGGCGGGCACGCTCTGGTTCCTGTGGGTCGGCTGCGGGCGACTGTCCGAGGGGCGGCACTGGCTGGACCATGTACTGGAGGAGGAGACGCCGTACGACTCCTCGCGGCTGAAGGCGCTGTGGGTGCTCGGCTACGTCGCGGTGCTGCAGGGGGACCCGGTGGGGGCGATCTCGGCGCTGACCGAGTGCCGGGAAGAGGCGGATCTGGCCGGTGACGCGACGGCGTCGGCGTACGCGCTGCACCGCACCGGCTGCCTGGCGCTCGTCACGGACGACACCGCGCGCGCACAGGAACTGCTGCACGAGGCGCTCGGCCGCTACCGGGAACTCGGGGAGCTCAACAGCAATGTACTGATGGCCCAGGTCGAGCTGGCGATGTCGGTCGGGTTCCGGGGGGAGCTGGACCGCGCGGTCAACATCTGCGAGGAGGTCCGGGAGATCTGCGAGGACCACGGGGAGCGGTGGGCCCTCAGCTACGCGCTGTTCGTCCTGGCCTTCGCCGCGCTGGAACGGGGCCGCCCGGTCCGGGCCAGGGAGCTCCTCGGGGAGTCGCTCTCCATCAGCCACGCCTTCCACGACCTGCTCGGCACCGTGCTCTCGCTGGAACTGCTGGCGCTGGTCACGGTGGTCGAGGGCGACGCGGGCGAGGCCGCGCTGCTGCAGGGAGCCGCCGAACAGATCTGGCCATCGGTGGGACTGCCGCTGTTCGGCTCGGCGCACTACGGGGCGCCGAGGGCCCGGTGCGAGGAGCTGGCCCGCCATGAGCTGGGCGAGGAGCGGTACGCGTCGCAGCGACGGGCCGGCGCCGCGCTCGGCGCCGACGCGGTGGTGGCCAGAGCGCTGGCCGGGCGTCCGGGGCAGCGGCGCGGTGACGCGGAGACCGGCGCACCGGAGGCCCCGGGGCCCGTTCCCGATGCCGGGAAAACGCGAAAGCCCGCCGCCTCCCCAGCATCGGGAAGGGGCGGGCCTGAGCGCCGGTGAAGAGCGGCTACGCCTGGATCAGCGGGCGTAGTACTCGACGACGAGCTGCTCGTCGCAGATCACGGGGATTTCCTTGCGGTTCGGGTCCCGGTCAAGGCGGAAGGCCAGGGCCTTCAGGTTCACCTGCAGGTAGCGCGGGGTCTCACCGTCGGTGTCGTAACCACCCTCGCGGGCAACCTGGAAGGGGTGCTTGTCGCGGCTGCGCTCGCGGACCATCACGATGTTGTCGGGACGGACACGGAAGGACGGCTTGTCCACCTTGTGGCCGTCGACCTCGATGTGACCGTGCACGACCATCTGGCGCGCCTGGTAGATCGTCTTGGCGATGCCCGAACGCAGCACCAGCGCGTCGAGACGGCGCTCGAGCTCGACGACGAGCGCCTCGCCCGTCTTGCCCTCGGCCTTCTTGGCGCGGTCGTAGGCACGCGCCATCTGGCGCTCGCTGATGTCGTACTGGGCGCGCAGACGCTGCTTCTCGAGCAGACGGACCTTGTAGTCCGAGTTCTGCTTGCGGCCGCGACCGTGCTCGCCCGGCGGGTAGGGGCGCGCCTCGAAGTACTTGACGGCCTTCGGCGTCAGCGCAATGCCGAGCGCGCGGCTCTTCTTGACCTTGGGACGCGACTGATTAGGCACGTTCTCCAGACCTCCGTTGTAGGTTAGGTTAGGCTCACCTTACTCAAGGAGATCGCATGTCTCGCCCTGGGAACACCACACACGTCACGGACAGCACAGACAGCGGCAGCACACATGAAGGTGCTGCTACGACGGAAGGCCGATCTGATCGTGGTCAGCCGCGTCCCAGCGGGCTTGAAAACACTCGGATGCCGTCAGCAGCCGAGCGCACACGAACTCTCGTACAGAGTACCTGCTCTTCGGCACTGCTCATCCCCGGCCTCGATTCCGCGGGCTCGGACCAGCTGATGCCGCTGTCCCGCAGCGTGGGTCCTGACGGGGACCTCTTCCTCGAATTCCCCACGGATTCCCCGGCGGTACGGGCCGCGACGCACGCCCAGGACGACGAGCTGACCGCTGTGCTGGAGATCACCGACGTGGCCCCGGTCTCCGTACCGCACCGCATCCGCGGCCGGGCCCGGGTCTTCGGCTGGCTCACCACGGTACCGGGCATGGCCGGGCCGGGCCGGATGCTGCTCCGGCTGGAGACGGGCGAGGCGTACGTGGACGACCTCTGGGGTGCGCAGAGCGTGGAGCCCGAGGAGTTCCGGGACGCTCGCGCCGACCCGCTCGTCATCCACGAGGCGGAGCTGCTGCAGCACCTGCACGCGGCCCACCGCGAACAGCTGGACACACTGTGCGGTCTGCTGGGTGAGCGGACACCGGCAGACTGCCCGGCGCACCGGCCGGCCGTCGTGCCGCTCGCACTGGACCGGCTGGGACTGCGGGTGCGGGTGTGCGAACAGGACGGCAGGTGCTTCGACGCACGCTTCGAGTTCCCCGAGCCGGTGCGCGATGTGACCGAGCTGCGGCACGCCATGCACACGCTCTTCGAAGCGGCCGCGCACTGAAGGGCCGGAGTGCCGGGGCCCGGCTACGCCCCGGACGGACCCGCTTCGCCGTCGCCGCCGGAACGGCCGAGCCGCTCGCGGACCCGGTCCGCCACATCCGCGTAACGCGCCTCGGCGCCGTACCGAGTGGGCTGGTAGTAGCGCTTGTCGCGCACGGCGTCCGGGGCGTACTGCTGGGCGGCGATACCGCCGGGGACATCGTGCGGATAGACATAGCCCTGCGCGTGCCCCAGCTTGGCGGCCCCCTTGTAGTGGCCGTCGCGCAGATGGGCCGGGACGGGGCCGGCCAGCCCCTTGCGCACATCCTCCTGGGCGGCGGAGATCGCCATCGTCGCCGCGTTGGACTTGGGGGCGAGGGCCAGGGCGATCGTGGCGTGGCTGAGGGTGAGCGCCGCCTCCGGGAAGCCGATCATCGCGACGGCCTGGGCCGCCGCGACCGCTGTGGGCAGCGCCGTGGGGTCCGCGAGCCCGATGTCCTCGCTGGCCGAGATCATCAGCCGCCGGGCGATGAACCGGGGGTCCTCCCCCGCCTCGATCATCCGCGCCAGATAGTGCAGCGCGGCATCGACGTCCGAGCCCCGGATCGACTTGATCAGGGCGCTCGCCACGTCGTAGTGCTGGTCACCGTCCCGGTCGTACTTCACCGCGGCGCGGTCGACCGTCTCCTCCAGGGTCAGGAGGGTGATCTCCGGCTCCCCCTTGGACAGCGCCGCACCGGCCGCCGCCTCCAGCGCCGTCAGCGCGCGGCGTGCGTCGCCGCCCGCGATGCGCAGCAGATGTTCCTCGGCGTCCTCGGGCAGCGTCACCGCGCCGCCCAGTCCGCGCTCGTCGGCCAGGGCCCGGTGCAGCAGACCGCGCAGGTCGTCGTCGGTCAGCGATTCCAGGGTCAGCAGCAGTGAGCGCGAGAGCAGCGGGGAGATGATCGAGAAGTACGGATTCTCGGTGGTAGCCGCGATCAGCGTCACCCAGCGGTTCTCCACGGCCGGCAGCAGCGAGTCCTGCTGTGCCTTGGAGAAGCGGTGGATCTCGTCCAGGAAGAGGACGGTCTCCTTGCCGTAGCCACCGGTGGCGCGCCGGGCGCCCTCGATGACCGCCCGCACTTCCTTGACGCCCGCGGTGATCGCGGAGAGCTCGACGAAGCGCTTGTTGGTGGCCTTGCTGACCACGTACGCCAGGGTCGTCTTCCCGATGCCGGGGGGACCCCAGAGGATCACCGACGAGGGGCCCGCCGGTCCGCCGCTGCCTTCTCCGACGAGGCGGCGCAGCGGCGAGCCCGGCTTGAGCAGATGCTGCTGGCCGACGACCTCGTCGAGGATACGGGGACGCATCCGGACAGCTAGGGGGCTGCTGGACGGGTCCTTCTCCTGGCGGTCTTCGGCTGCTGCGGTAAATAGGTCGGGCTCCACGTTTTGAAGCCTATGTCACCGCACTGACAACCCTGCCGGGCCCCGGGGGGAGCCTCGGCGTGCGAGGGCCGCTCAGCTGGTCCAGAAGTCCCACCAGCGGGTCAGGATCAGCATGCCGATGATGCCGACCCACAGCACCGGCGGCACCCAGTGGAACTCGGTCAGCCCGTTGCGCAGCCAGCTGGGCGCGGGAATGATCCGGTGCTTGATGTTGTGCGTGGTGACGTAGCAGAACATGAAGATCGTGGCGACCCAGGCCAGGCAGCACCACAGGCACAGCGAGTTGATGTTGTAGAGCGACTGGTACTGGAGCCAGGTGCAGAAGCCGACGCCGAACAGGGTGCCCGCGTTCATCCCCAGCCAGTACCAGCCGCGGAAGCGCGCCCCGGCGAGCAGCGCCAGGCCGATGCCGATGATGACGGGGTAGGTGGCGAGCCCGAGCCACGGATTCGGGAAGCCGAAGGCGGCCGCCTGATCGCTCTTCATGATGTTGCCGCAGGAGACCACCGGGTTGAGGCTGCAGCCCGGGACGAAGGAGGGGTCCTCCATCAGCTTGAGCTTGTCGAGCGTGATGACCCACGCGGCGAGGAGCCCGGCAGCGCCCGTGATCACCAGCAGCAGTGCGAGCGCACGGCTGCCGCCGATGGTCCTCTTCCCGCTGTCCTCGTCCTGGTCGGAGGAGGGATGGTCAACCGCTGCAGTCGTCATATCGCCGATCCGTCACTGAGTAGCCTGCTGGGCACGGTCATTGTGCCGTACCGTTGCGCCGGTCTTCCGTTCGATGAACATAAAGATGCGCGCGAAATCAGTGTGCGGTTCCGGGTACGGGGGACGCCAACGCCACCCGGAACAGGCGCTCTTGGTGCCGTCCTGCTCTACGGCCTCCGCCCGCCGGAACCGGCTCTCCCGGACCGGAACCCTCCGGCAGGATGAACCCAGGCGCACCGGGTTGACGGGCGGGTGCGCGGTGCCGCCGGTCGCAGGCAGGCTAGGAACCACCCGCCTGCGACCGGTGCGGCGCGCTACGTGAGGCGTGCCTTGATCGCCTCGGTCACCTCGGCCAGCGGGACCGCCGTCTGCTCGCCGGACTCCATGTCCTTGAGCTGCACGAGGCCCTCGGCCAGATCGCGCTCGCCGGCCACCACGGTGAACCGCGCGCCCGACCGGTTGGCGCTCTTCATCGCACCCTTGAGGCCGCGGCCCCCGAACGCGAAGTCCGCGGCCACTCCCTCGCGGCGCAGCCGCGTCACTACGCCGAACAGCACCCGGCGCGCCTCCTCGCCGAGCGGTACGGCGAAGACGCTCGTGGTCGAGGGCAGTTCGAGCTCGATGCCCTCCGCCTCCAGGGCGAGCACGGTGCGGTCCACGCCGAGCGCCCAGCCGACCGACGGGAGCGCCGGTCCGCCGATCATCTCGGACAGGCCGTCGTACCGGCCGCCGCCGCCGACCGCCGACTGCGAGCCCAGACCGTCGTGGACGAACTCGAAGGTGGTGCGGGTGTAGTAGTCGAGGCCGCGGACGAGCCGCTCGTCGTCCTCGTACACGACACCCGCCGTGTTGAGCAGGTCGCGGACCTCCTCGTGGTACGCCTTGCAGGCGTCGCAGAGGTAGTCGCGCAGCACGGGGGCGCCGGTCAGCTGCTTCTGGACCTCGCGGCGCTTGTCGTCGAGGACCCGGAGCGGGTTGATCTCGATCCGACGGCGGGTCTCCTCGTCCAGGTCGAGTTCGCGCAGGAAGCCCTGGAGCGCGTCGCGGTAGACGGGGCGGCACTCCTTGTCGCCCAGCGAGTTCAGCAGGATGCGGAACTCGCGAAGGCCCAGGGCGCGGTACGCCTGGTCGGCCAGGATGATCAGCTCGGCGTCCAGCGCCGGGTCCTCCGCGCCGATGGCCTCGGCACCGACCTGCGAGAAGTGGCGGTATCGCCCCTTCTGCGGGTTCTCGTAGCGGTAGTACGAGCCCGAGTACCAGAGCTTGACCGGCAGGTTGCCGAGCTTGTGGAGGTTGGCCTCCAGAGCGGCGCGCAGTACGGACGCGGTGCCCTCGGGGCGCAGCGCCAGCTGGGAGCCGCCCCTGGTGGTGAGGGTGTACATCTCCTTGGACACGATGTCGGTGGACTCACCGACGCCTCGGGAGAAGAGGGCCACGTCCTCGAAGCCCGGGGTCTCGATGTAGCCGTAGCCGGAGTTCTTCAGCGGTGCGGAGATCGCCTCGCGCACCGCGAGGTACTTCGCGGAGTCGGGCGGGGTCAGGTCGTGCGTGCCCTTGGGGGCCTTGAAGGTGCTCACGTTTTCGCTCTCGTCACATTCCTCGTCGGGGCGCGTCCATACCGTGCAGATACGGATTGGTGGCGCGCTCGCGGCCGATGGTCGTCTGGGGGCCGTGGCCGGACAGCACCACGGTCGAGTCGTCGAGCGGCAGGCACACGCGGGCCAGCGACTCGAGCAGCTCGGCGTGGTCGCCGCCGGGCAGGTCGGTGCGTCCGACGGAGCCGGCGAAGAGCAGGTCGCCCGAGAAGAGGACCTGCGGAACATCCGCGGCCTCGGGCATCCTGAACGTCACCGACCCCTTGGTATGGCCGGGCGCATGCGAGACGCCGAACTCCAGACCGGCCAGCGACAGCCGTGCGCCGTCGCTCAGCTCCTTGACGTCGTCCGGCTCCCCCACCGTCAGCTCGCCCATGAGCGGCATCCCGATGGAGCGGCCGAGGGCCTTCTCCGGGTCGCTCATCATGTAGCGGTCCTCCGGGTGGATCCAGGCGGGGACATCGTGCGCGCCGCACACCGGGACGACCGAGGCGACGTGGTCGATATGGCCGTGGGTGAGTACGACGGCGACGGGCTTCAGCCGATGCTTGCGCAGTGCTTCCTCGACACCGGACGCGGCCTGGTGGCCCGGGTCGATGATCACGCACTCCTCACCCGCGGCGGGGGCGACCAGGTAACAGTTGGTCCCCCAGGCCCCGGCGGGGAACCCGGCAATGAGCACGATCGTCCTTAATGGTCGTCCGACGAGGGATGGCGGCTGCGAGGTCGCAGCAGTTCAGAGCCTACCGGCGCTCCTCATTCCACAGCTAACCCATATACGGTACGGGGCAACTCAGGCCCGATCACACGACGTACAAGGAGATCACCCGGTGGTCAGCAGCGATCAGCGGCGGCGGCAGCTCGCCAGGGAGAAGTTCGAGCGGCAGCAGCAGCGCCGGGAGGAGGCCCGTCGCCGGACCCGGCGGCTGACGGTCATCATCACCTCCGCGGTGGCCGCGGTGGCCGTCATAGGCGGCATCACGTACTTCGCCACCGGCGACGACGGCAAGAAGGACAAGACCGACGCGGCCGCGAGCGCCGGCCCGTCGGCGTCCGCCTCGCCCTCTCCGTCGGCGAGCGAGAAGAGCGCGCCCGAGCCCGCGATGAAGATCGACAAGAAGGCCAAGTACACGCTGTCCCTCAAGACGGGCCAGGGCGACATCGCCTTCACCATGGACGCGGCGAAGACCCCGCACACCACGAACTCCTTCAAGTCGCTCGCCGACAAGGGCTTCTTCGACGGCACGAAGTGTCACCGTCTGACCACGCAGGGGATATTCGTCCTCCAGTGCGGCGACCCCAAGGGCGACGGCACCGGCGGTCCGGGCTACACGATCCCGGACGAGAACCTCACCGCCCTCGGCAGGGCGGGCAAGGACACCACGGTGACCTATCCGGCCGGCACCGTGGCGATGGCCAACACCGGCCAGCCGCACACCGGCGGCAGCCAGTTCTTCCTGGTCTACAAGGACAGCAAACTGCCGCCCACCTACACGCCGTTCGGCACGATGGACGGCGCCTCGCTGAAGGCCGTCCAGGCCATCGGCAAGGCGGGGGTCACCGGCGGCGCCGCCGACGGTGCGCCGGCGAAGGCCGTGAACATCTCGAAGGCGGCCGTCACCAAGGCGTGAGCGCGGCGGGCCCGGCACGATCCGCACGACGGCACCGGGCGCGCGCCGGATAATTTCGGCCGCGCGGAGTGCGGACAGCCGGGTGGCCCGTCGCCTAGATTGGCGTTGTGCAGGGCGGGCGCTGCCCGCCCCAGGAAACTGTGGACGATGCCAGGGGGGCGAACCCTCTCGCGGGCATCAGGTGGAGGAGGCGCTGTGAGCAGCGACCCGTGGGGCCGTGTCGATGAGACAGGCACCGTGTACGTGCGTACCGCCGACGGCGAGCAGGTCGTCGGATCGTGGCAGGCCGGTTCTCCGGCGGAGGCCCTGGCCTACTTCGAGCGCAAGTACGAGGGCATTGTGGTCGAGATCGGCCTCCTGGAGCGGCGGGTGAAGACCACCGATCTGTCCGCGAAGGACGCGACGACCGCCATCGAGCACCTGCGTGCGCAGGTCGACGAGCATCACGCCGTCGGGGACCTGGACGCGCTGCGCAAGCGGCTGGACGCCCTGGTGGCGACGGTCGACTCGCGGCGCGAGGAGCGCAAGGCCCAGAAGGCGAAGCAGACCGACGAGGCGAAGCACGCCAAGGAGGCGCTGGTCGTCGAGGCCGAGGAGCTGGCCCAGAGCGAGCAGTGGCGCTCCGCGGGCGAGCGGCTCCGTGCGCTCGTCGACACGTGGAAGGGCCTGCCGAGGCTCGACCGCAAGTCGGACGACGAGCTGTGGCACCGCTTCTCCCATGCGCGCTCGGCGTTCTCCAAGCGCCGCAAGGCCCACTTCGCCTCGCTGGACGCCCAGCGCGAGGAGGCCCGCAAGGCCAAGGAGAAGCTGGTCGTCGAGGCCGAATCGCTGTCCCGTTCCTCGGACTGGGGCACGACGGCCGCCCGCTACCGCGACCTGATGACGGAGTGGAAGGCCGCCGGCCGCGCCCAGCGCGAGGCCGAGGACGATCTGTGGAACCGTTTCCGCGGGGCCCAGGACGTCTTCTTCGCCGCCCGCGGCGAGGTGTTCGCCGAGCGCGACGCCGAGCAGGGCGAGAACCTCAAACTCAAGGAGGAGCTCGCGGTCGAGGCCGAGAAGCTGCTGCCGGTGAAGGACCTGAAGGCCTCCAGGGCGGCCTTCAGGGCCCTCAACGAGCGCTGGGAGGCCATCGGCCACGTGCCGCGTGACGCCCGCCCGAGGATCGAGGCGCGGATGCACACGGTGGAGCGGGCGCTCCAGGAGGCCGAGGAGTCGGAGTGGCGCCGGACCAACCCGGAGGCACGTGCCCGTGCCGCGGGTCTGACCGGGCAGCTCCAGTCGGCCGTGGACAAGCTGCGCGGCCAGATCGACACGGCGCGCGCCTCGGGCAACAACGCCCGTGCGGACAAGCTCGCCCGCGAGCTGGAGGGCCGGCAGGCGCTCCTGGACCAGGCCCTGAAGGGGCTCGAGGAGTTCGGCGGCTGAGATTCCCCTGCCGTACGTGAAGGGCCCCTCCGCCGGTTGCGGAGGGGCCCTTCACGTGGTGCGCGGGTCCGGCAGGACGCACCGCAGCCCCCCGCGTACTCACGCGAGGGGCTGCACGGCCCGTTGGAGGGCCCGGATCAGGGCCGGCGGGCCGAGGTCACCCGGTAGACGTCGTAGACGCCCTCGACGCCGCGTACGGCCTTCAGGACGTGGCCGAGGTGCTTGGGGTCGCCCATCTCGAAGGTGAACCGCGAGGTGGCCACCCGGTCGCGGGAGGTCTGCACGGCGGCGGACAGGATGTTGACGTGCTGGTCGGACAGGATCCGGGTGACGTCCGACAGCAGCCTGGACCGGTCCAGCGCCTCGACCTGGATGGCGACCAGGAACACCGAGGACTGGGTGGGCGCCCATTCGACCTCGAGGATGCGCTCCGGCTCCTGCGAGAGCGAGTCGACGTTGACGCAGTCCGCGCGGTGGACGGAGACTCCGCTGCCCCTGGTGACGAAGCCGATGATCGGGTCACCGGGCACGGGAGTGCAGCAGCGGGCCAGCTTGACCCAGACGTCCTCGACGCCCTTGACGACGACGCCCGGGTCGGCGTTGGAGCGGCGCTTGTTGCGGCCGTGCGAGGGCGGCGAGCTCTCCGCGAGGTCCTCGTTGGCCTCGTCCTGGCCGCCGAGCGCCTGGACCAGCTTCTGCACGACACCGGCCGCCGCGACATGTCCCTCACCGATCGCGGCGTACAGCGACGAGATGTCGGGGTAGCGCATCTCGTGGGCGAGCGTGACCAGGGAGTCGCCGGTCAGGATCCGCTGGATCGGCAGGTTCTGCTTGCGCATGGCCCGCGCGATGGCGTCCTTGCCCTGCTCGATCGCCTCGTCGCGGCGCTCCTTGGAGAACCAGGCGCGGATCTTGTTGCGCGCCCGGGGCGACTTGACGAACCCGAGCCAGTCGCGGGAGGGACCCGCGCCGGCCGCCTTGGAGGTGAAGACCTCCACCAGGTCGCCGTTGTCGAGCGTGGACTCCAGCGGTACGAGCCGCCCGTTGACCCGTGCCCCTATGGTCCGGTGGCCGACCTCCGTATGGACGGCGTACGCGAAGTCGACCGGGGTCGCCCCTGCCGGGAGCGCTATGACGTCGCCCTTGGGCGTGAAGACGAAGACCTCGTTGCGCGAGAGGTCGAAGCGCAGGGACTCCAGGAACTCGCTGGGGTCCTCGGTCTCCTTCTGCCAGTCCAGGAGCTGGCGCAGCCACGCCATGTCATTGACGGTGTCCTGGCCTCGGCCGGTGTTCCTGGGGACGTCGGTGCGCACCTTGGAGGCGCCCGCGACGGCCTCCTGCTTGTACTTCCAGTGCGCGGCGATGCCGTACTCGGCGCGGCGGTGCATGTCGAAGGTACGGATCTGCAGCTCGACGGGCTTGCCGCTGGGGCCGATCACCGTGGTGTGCAGCGACTGGTACATGTTGAACTTGGGCATCGCGATGTAGTCCTTGAACCGGCCGGGGACCGGATTCCACCGCGCGTGTACGGTGCCGAGCGCCGCGTAGCAGTCGCGGACCGTGTCGACGAGGACGCGGATGCCCACCAGGTCGTAGATCTCGGCGAAGTCCCGGCCTCGCACGATCATCTTCTGGTAGACGCTGTAGTAGTGCTTCGGCCGGCCGGTGACGGTGGCCTTGATGCGGGCGGCGCGCAGGTCGGACTGGACCTCGTCGGTCACTATGGCGAGGTATTCGTCGCGCTTGGGCGCCCGCTCAGCGACGAGACGGACGATCTCGTCGTACATCTTCGGGTAGAGGATCGCGAAGGCGAGGTCCTCCAGCTCCCACTTGATGGTGTTCATGCCCAGGCGGTGGGCCAGCGGGGCGTAGATCTCCAGCGTCTCGCGGGCCTTCTTCTCCTGCTTCTCCCGCTTGAGGTAGCGCATGGTGCGCATGTTGTGCAGCCGGTCGGCGAGCTTGATGACCAGGACGCGCGGGTCCTTGGCCATCGCGACGACCATCTTGCGCACGGTCTCGGCCTGGGCGGCCTCTCCGAACTTGACCTTGTCCAGCTTGGTCACGCCGTCGACCAGCAGGGCGACCTGGTCACCGAAGTCGCGGCGCAGGGTGTCCAGGCCGTACTCGGTGTCCTCGACGGTGTCGTGCAGCAGCCCGGCCATCAGGGTGGCCGGATCCATACCCAGCTCGGCCAGGATCGTGGTAACGGCGAGCGGGTGGGTGATGTAGGGGTCGCCGCTCTTGCGCTTCTGGCCTCGGTGCCAGCGCTCCGCCACCTGGTAGGCGCGCTCGATCTGGCGCAGCGTGGAGGTCTCGATCTTGGAGTCGTTGCTCCGGACGGTACGCAGCAGCGGTTCCAGCACCGGGTTGTACGGGCTGGAGCGCTGGACGCCGAGGCGGGCCAGCCTGGCCCGGACCCGGTTGGAGGAGCCGCCGCCGGTACGGGCCACCGGCCCCGCAGGGGCGGCCGCCGGCTTCGCCGGAGGCTTCGGCGCCGTCGGGGGCGGTGAGGCGGGGGCGGCCGGCTGGGCCGGGGAAGCGGGCGCGGGCCCGTTCGCCTCGGCGGGGGCCGGGCCCGTGCCGGGCTCGGGCGCCGGAGGCTTCGGCTTCTCCGCGGGCTGCTGCTTCGCGGGCGTGGCTGGGGCCGCCTCGGGCTGGTCGGGCTGCGGGGCGGCGACTGGCTGGGCCTCGTCTGGCAAGAGCGCTCCTCGTGCGGATCCGGACACCCGGAAAGGCCATCGTAACGACCCTGCGGCCGCTCCTCCCCCGGGGACCGTGAGAGCCCGCACAACGCGAAGCGGGCACCCGGTTGTTCCCGGGTGCCCGCTTCGGTGCGTGTCATGCGGTGCCGCGTGCGGCCCGCCGGGGCTCAGACCGTGATCAGAGCGTCCAGCGGAGCGCCCTGGAGGCTCTCCTCAAGGCGTGCCCGGCCGGCCAGGAATCCCAGCTCCATGAGGACGGCGACGCCGGCGACGCCCGCACCGGCCCGCCGGATCAGTTCCAGCGAGGCGGCGGCGGTGCCACCGGTGGCCAGTACGTCGTCGATGACCATGACCCGGTCGTCGGCCGACAGGTCCTCGGCGTGGATCTCGATCTCCGCGCTGCCGTACTCCAGCTCGTACGTCTGGGCGAGCGTGGCTCCCGGCAGCTTCCCGGCCTTGCGGACGGGGACGAAGCCGAGCCCGGCCCGTACCGCGACCGGTGCGGCCAGGATGAAGCCGCGGGCCTCCAGGCCGACGATCTTCGTGGCTCCGTGCCGTACGCACAGCTCCGCCAGCGCCTCGGTGAGCGCGGTGAACGCCACCGGGTCCGCGAGCAGCGGGGTGATGTCCTTGAACATCACCCCCGGCTTCGGGTAGTCGGCCACGTCACGGATCCGGCTGAGCAGGAGTTCCCTCGTGCTCTCGGTGGTGCCGCTGGTCATCGGCGCTTCCCCGGGGTGCGGCCGTGGCCCCTGGGGGGCTCCTGACGCTGTCCGACGACTGCGCCGGCGGGTGCGGCGTCCTCTGCGGCGCCGTTGTGCTCCTGGTCCGACAGCTCCGCCTCCGAGGGCTCGCCCTTGGCGGCGGCTGCCGCGCGCTTGGCGAGGACCCGCTTCTTCAGGGCCTTCATCTGCGGTTCGCGTTCCTTGAGGTCGGCGACGAGCGGAGTGGCGATGAAGATCGAGGAGTACGCACCGGCGGCGAGGCCGACGAACAGTGCCAGCGAGATGTCGTTCAGCATGCCGGCGCCGAGGACACCGCCACCGATGAACAGCAGACCGGCGACCGGCAGCAGGGCGACGATCGTGGTGTTGATCGAGCGGACCAGCGTGCCGTTGATGGAACGGTTGGCGATCTCGCTGTACGTCCACCGGGTCTGCTTGGTGATCCCCTTCGAGCCCTCCTTGAGGCTGTCGAAGACGACGACCGTGTCGTAGAGGGAGTAACCGAGAATCGTCAGCAGACCGATCACGGTGCCCGGCGTGACCTCGAAGCCGACCAGGGCGTAGATGCCGACCGTGATGGTGATGTCGTGGATCAGCGCGACCAGGGCCGCGATGGCCATGCGCCACTCGAACGCGATGGCCAGGTAGATCACGACGAGGACCATGAAGACGCCGAGTCCGGTCCACGCCTTGTTGGCGATCTGCTCACCCCAGCTGGGGCCGACCAGGTCGGCGGCGATCTTCTCCTCGGAGACGTCGAGGCCCTTGGCGAGGTCGCCCTTGATCTCGTCCGACTTCGAGGTGTCGACCTCGGTGATCTGGATGCGCAGTCCGCCGTTGCCCAGCTTCTGGACGATGGCCTGGTGGCCCGAGGACGTCGAGGCCAGCTCCTCCGCCTTGTCGACGGAGACGCTCGTCTTCGGCGTGGTGAAGACGGCGCCGCCCTTGAACTCGATGCCCATGTTCAGGCCGCTGACCGCCAGGCCGACGATGGCCGTGATGGTGATCAGGATCGAGATGCCGTACCAGATCTTGCGCTTGCCGATGAAGTCGTAGCCGACCTCGCCGCGGTAGAGACGGGCGCCGAGATTGCCGAGTCGCGACATCTCACGCCTCCTTCGGGTCGGTGGGGGCGTTGACACGGCGTGAACGGCGCAGCGGCGGCTTGGCACCGAGCCGCTTCGGGTCCAGGCCGGACCACGGGTGACCGCTCGCGAAGAACTTCTTGCGCGCCATCAGCGTCATGACGGGCTTGGTGAAGAGGAACACCACGACCACGTCGAGCAGAGTGGTGAGCCCCAGCGTGAACGCGAAGCCCTGGACCTTCCCGACGGTGACGACGAACAGCACCGCCGCGGCCAGGAACGACACGAAGTCGGAGACCAGGATGGTGCGCCGGGCGCGCGGCCAGGCCCGCTCGACGGCGGGACGGAGCGTGCGGCCCTCGCGGATCTCGTCACGGATGCGTTCGAAGTACACGATGAACGAGTCCGCTGTGATTCCGATCGCCACGATGGCGCCGCAGACAGCGGGCAGGTTCAGCGCGAATCCGATGGCCGGGCCGAGCAGCGACATGATCGTGTACGTCAGGATGCCGGAGACCAGCAGGCTGAGGAGCGCGATGAGCGCCAGTCCGCGGTAGTAGGCCACCAGGTAGATGATGACCAGGGCCAGGCCGATGGCACCGGCGATCAGGCCCGCCTTGAGCTGCTCCCCGCCGAGTGCGGCGGTGACGGTGGTGACGCTCTGCTCCTGGAAGGAGAGCGGCAGCGCACCGTAGGACAGGACGTTGGCCAGGTCCTCGGCGGACTGCTGGGTGAAGCTGCCGGAGATCTCGGCGTTGGCGCTCAGCGCCTCCTTCACGGAGGGTGCCGAGACCACTTCGCCGTCGAGCGCGATGGCGAACTGGTTCTGCGGCGACTGCTGCTGGGCGAGCTTGCCGGTGGTCTTCTGGAACTTCTTGGCGCCGCCGCCGGTGAACTCCATCTGGACGATCCACTGACCGGTCTGCTGGTTGATCGCGGCCTTGGCGCTGTCCACGTCCGTGCCGTCGACCTCGGCCGGGCCGAGGACGTACTTCGCGGAGCCGTCCTGCTCGCACGCGACCACCGTGTCGGTGGCCTTGGAGCCCTGGGACGCCTTGGAGCGGCCGGCCTTGGTGGAGCAGTCGAGCGCCTCGAACTGCTTCTGCAGCTTGGCGGCGGCCGCCTGCTCCTCGGCGGACGGCGTCGGAGTGCCGCTCGCCTGCGGCGTCTCACTGGCCTTCGGGGTGGGCGTGGAGTCGGCCTTCAGGGCGCCGGTGACCGCGCGGCCCTGGGTGGTGGCGCTCGGGCTCGGCTTTCCGGACGGGCTCGTCGCCTTGTCCGAGGCGGAGCCGCTCGGCGACGGCGACGGGCTGCCCTTGCCGGAGGGCGAGGCACTGGGATCAGGGGTGGGCGTTCCCTGGGCGACGGTCAGCACCGGCCGGAAGTAGAGCTTGGCCGTCGTACCGACCTGCTGCCGGGCCTGGGCGGAATTCGTGCCCTTGGGGATGTTGACGATGATGTTGCTCTTGCCCTGCGTCTGGACCTCGGCCTCGGAGACACCAAGACCGTTGACGCGGCGTTCCATGATCTGGACCGCCGTGTCCATGTTGGTCTTGTTGATCGCCGACTCCTGGCCGGGCTCGGCCTTCGCCTCGAGCGTGATGGACGTGCCACCCGCCAGGTCGATGCCGAGTCGCGGCGTCGGCTGATCGGCCAGGAACATCCCGCCGGTGAGCGCGACCATGGCGATCAGGATCAGAGCCAGGGCACGCCCCGGCCTGCCCTGACCGCCGGCCGGCCCTCGGCCCTTCTTCGGTGCTGCCACCTTCTCGTTTCTCCCTGTCCAACCGCCCCGCGCCGGGTACGCGCCCAAGCGGCCACGAAGTGTAGTGGGGACCCGCCCCCGCAGAAGACCGCACGGTCCGGGGACAGCCGGATGCCTGTGGGCTCACGGCATCCCCGGGTCGTGTGCTACTTCGCGTCGGCCTCGCCGTCGGACTTGCCGTCGGACTTCTTGTCGGCCGGCTCGGTGTCGTCCGCCTCGGTGTCGTCCGCCTCGGCCTTCTTGCCCAGGTCGATCTTCGCGACGTCGTCCGCGTCCGCGGAGTCGTCCGCGACGTCGAGCTCGGTCAGCGAGGAAGCGTCGTCGGGCACGACCGCGCCGTCGACGTCGAGCTCCTCCTCGTCACCGTGGACGATGCGGTTGTACTCCGCGTCGTCGAGGACGGCACCGATGGAGTTCTTGGCGTAGACGGCGTGGACGCCGGGAGCAATCTCAAGGAGGACCGAGTCGTCGTGAAGCTCCTTGACGGTGGCGTACATGCCCCCGATCGTCCGGACGCCGGTACCGGGCTGCATTTCATTGCGCATGTTCGCAGCCGCCGCCTGCTTCTTCTTGGCGGACCGCGTCATCAGGAACATGGCCCCGATGAGCACGATGAAGGGGAGGAGAGTCACGGGATTCACGGGACGAGTTTCCTTCGCACGACCGCACTGGAGAGCGGCCTGATCTACGGGGGTGGGTACACCGACCTTTAAGGGCGGCATCGGCGGAGTCTAAGCGAGTCCGCATCGATGGAACAACGCCCAGCATGGCACCCGGGTTCCGCTGCGGGCCAACCTGTGACTCATCACGCCCCGAACAGGCCCTGTTGTCCCTTTCCGCCCTGCTGCGGCGGAACGAGCCCGAGGTGGGCCCAGGCGGCCGGTGTGGCGACCCGCCCCCTGGGCGTCCTGGCCAGCAGGCCCTCGCGCACCAGAAAGGGCTCGGCGACCTCCTCGACCGTCTCGCGCTCCTCCCCCACGGCGACCGCGAGCGTGGACAGCCCCACCGGGCCGCCGCCGAAGAGTTTCATCAGGGCGCCGAGCACCGCACGGTCCAGCCGGTCGAGGCCGCGGCCGTCGACCTCGTACACCTTCAGGGCCGCTCCGGCGATGGCCCGGTCGATCCGGCCGTCGGCCTTGACCTGGGCGTAGTCCCGGACCCGGCGCAGCAGCCGGTTGGCGATACGGGGTGTGCCCCGGGAGCGGCCGGCGATCTCCGCGGCGCCCTCGGCGTCCAGCTCGACGTCCAGGAGCCGGGCCGAGCGATGAATCACCCTTTCCAGTTCGGCCGGGCTGTAGAACTCCATGTGCCCGGTGAAGCCGAAGCGGTCGCGCAGCGGGGGCGGCAGCAGCCCGGCCCTGGTGGTGGCGCCGACCAGGGTGAAGGGCGGCAGCTCCAGCGGGATGGCGGTGGCCCCCGGTCCCTTGCCGACGATCACGTCGACCCGGAAGTCCTCCATCGCCATGTAGAGCATCTCCTCGGCGGGCCGGGACATGCGGTGGATCTCGTCGAGGAAGAGGACCTCGCCCTCCTGGAGGGAGGACAGGATCGCCGCGAGGTCGCCGGCGTGCTGGATGGCGGGCCCCGAGGTGATCCGGATCGGCGCTCCCATCTCGGCGGCGATGATCATGGAGAGGGTCGTCTTGCCCAGGCCCGGGGCGCCGGAGAGCAGTACGTGGTCGGCGGTGGCGCCGCGGGCGCGGGCGGCCTTGAGGACCAGGTCGAGCTGTTCGCGCACCGTCTCCTGGCCGACGAACTCGTCGAGGTCCTTGGGGCGCAGGGCCGCCTCGACGGCGGTGTCCTCGCCGTCCGCGCCGGCGTCGACGAGCCGCTCGTCGAGCAGTTCGTCGGTGTCGGGTCCGGTCTCGTCCCAGTTCATCTCGTCAGTCCCGCCTCGGGTGTTTCGGTGCCGTGCCGTGGGATGCCCGGCCGGGCGTCAGGGGTGTTGCCCGGTTCCGCTCAGCGCGCGCGGTTGAGGGTCTGCAGGGCGGCGCGCAGCAGCTGGGGCACGGGCGGCTGGGCGCCCTCGGCGATGGCCGTCTCCGCCTGCGGGGCCACGGCGGACACCGCTTCGTCGGCCTCGCGGGTGGCGTAGCCGAGGCCGATCAGGGCGGCCTGCAGCTGGTCCCGCCAGGAGGAGGTGACTGCGGTGCCGATGCCCTGCTGGCCGATGTGGGCGCCGACCGGCTCGCCGAGCCGGTCCTTCAGTTCGAGCAGGAGCTTCTGCGCGCCCTTCTTGCCGATGCCGGAGACCGCGGTGAGCGCCTTCTCGTCGCCGGTGGACACCGCGATGCGCAGGGCGTCCGGGCTGTGGGTGGCGAGCATGGCCTGGGCGAGCCTGGGGCCGACCCCGCTGGCGGTCTGGAGCAGCTCGAAGGTCTGCCGCTCGTCGTCGTCGGCGAAGCCGTAGAGCGTGAGCGAGTCCTCCCGTACGACGAGGGAGGTGGCGAGTCTGGCCTCCTTGCCGATCCGCAGGGCGGCGAGGGTGTTCGGCGCGCACTGGACGGCCATGCCGATGCCGCCGACCTCGATCACGGCCGTGGTGGGGGCGATCGCGGCCACGGGGCCGGTGATGAAGGCGATCATCGGGGGACCTTCCGGACGGGAGCTGCTGCGGTGCGCGGAACGCGCGGGGTACGGGCCGCGGTCGCTGCCGCGTGCGCCTGCTGGAGGCGGTTGGCGGCCGGGGCGCGCCAGATGTGACAGATGGCGAGGGCCAGCGCGTCGGCGGCGTCGGCGGGCTTCGGCGGGGCGTCCAGCCGCAGGAGCCGGGTGACCATGGCGCCGACCTGTGCCTTGTCCGCGCGGCCGCTGCCGGTGACGGCGGCCTTGACCTCGCTGGGCGTGTGCAGGGCCACCGGGATGCCGCGGCGGGAGGCGCAGAGCATGGCGACCGCGCTGGCCTGGGCGGTCCCCATCACCGTCCGGACGTTGTGCTGGGCGAACACCCGCTCGACGGCGACGTATTCGGGGCGGTGCTCGTCGAGCCACTCCTCGATGCCGCGCTCGATGGCCACCAGCCGGTGTCCGAGCTCGGCGTCGGACGGGGTGCGCACGACTCCTACGCCGAGCATCGTCAGGGGACGGCCCGCGACGCCCTCGACGACTCCGACGCCGCACCTGGTCAGCCCGGGGTCCACACCGAGTACCCGCACCGGGTCGTCCCCTCCCTGCCGATCGGTCAACTGTTCTGGCAGGCTATCGGCTCGCACTGACAATGCGACGGGCCGACGGGGTGTGTCCCCGTCGGCCCGTCCGCGAAAGCTGCGCCGGTCGGCGACGGCTCAGGCGTCGACCTTCTCCATGACCTCGTCCGAGACGTCGAAGTTCGCGAAGACGTTCTGCACGTCGTCGCTGTCCTCCAGCGCGTCGATCAGCTTGAAGATCTTGCGGGCGCCCTCCTCGTCGAGGTCGACCTGCATGGTGGGCAGGAAGTTGGCCTCGGCCGAGTCGTAGTCGATGCCCGCCTCCTGGAGCGCGGTACGGACCGCGACCATGTCGGTGGCCTCGCTGACGACCTCGTACGTCTCACCGAGGTCGTTGACCTCCTCGGCGCCCGCGTCGAGGACGGCACCCAGCACGTCGTCCTCGGACAGCTCACCCTTGGGGACGATCACGACGCCCTTGCGGTTGAACAGGTACGAGACCGAGCCCGGGTCGGCCATCGAGCCGCCGTTGCGCGTCATGGCGACACGTACGTCGGACGCGGCACGGTTGCGGTTGTCGGTGAGGCACTCGATGAGCACCGCGACACCGTTGGGGCCGTAACCCTCGTACATGATCGTCTGGTAGTCGACGCCGCCCGCTTCGAGACCGCCACCGCGCTTGACCGCGGAGTCGATGTTCTTGTTCGGGACCGAGCTCTTCTTCGCCTTCTGGATCGCGTCCACAAGGGTCGGGTTGCCCTCGGGGTCCACACCACCGGTGCGGGCCGCGACCTCGATGTTCTTGATCAGCTTCGCGAAGAGCTTGCCGCGCTTGGCGTCAATCACGGCCTTCTTGTGCTTCGTCGTAGCCCATTTAGAGTGGCCGGACATCTGCCTTCTCCTTCGCGTCACCAAATTCCGTACGAACCCGAGAGATCCTACCGGGGTCGAGTCAGCCCGCTGCGCGCACCATGTCGACGAAGTACGCGTGAAGCCGGTGGTCTCCGGTCAGTTCCGGGTGGAATGACGTGGCAAGGGCGTTTCCCTGCCGTACTGCCACGATGTGGCCGCCGTGCTCGGCCACCACCTTGGCCCGCGCGCCCACGGACTCGACCCAGGGGGCCCGGATGAAGACCCCCTCGACGGGCCCGCCCTCGATCCCGGCCACCTCGACGGCCGCCTCGAAGGACTCGTTCTGCCGCCCGAAAGCGTTACGGCGCACGATCATGTCGATGCCGCCGATCGTCTCCTGGCCCGAGCGCGGGTCCAGGATCTTGTCCGCGAGGAGGATCATTCCGGCGCAGGTGCCGTAGACCGGCATCCCCGCGGCGACCCGCTCGCGCAGCGGTTCCAGCATCCCGAACAGCTCGGCCAGTTTGGACATCGTGGTGGACTCGCCGCCGGGGACGACCAGGCCGTCGACCTCGGCGAGTTCCTCGGGCCGCCGGACCGGCCTGGCCAGGGCGTCCGCCGAGGCCAGGGCGATCAGGTGTTCCCGTACGTCGCCCTGGAGAGCCAGGACGCCGATCACAGGGGTGTCGCTCATCAGTGACTACCAGCCGCGGTTGGCGTAGCGCTCGGTCTCGGGCAGGGTGTCGCAGTTGATGCCGACCATGGCCTCGCCCAGGTTGCGGGAGGCGTCCGCGATGATCTTCGGGTCGTCGAAGAACGTGGTGGCCTTCACGATGGCGGCGGCACGCTTGGCCGGGTCGCCGGACTTGAAGATGCCGGAGCCGACGAAGACGCCCTCGGCACCCAGCTGGCGCATCAGCGCGGCGTCGGCGGGGGTGGCGACGCCGCCCGCGGAGAAGAGGACGACGGGCAGCTTGCCGAGCTCGGCGACCTCCTTGACCAGCTCGTACGGGGCGCGGAGGTCCTTGGCGGCGGCGTACAGCTCGTTGTTGTCGTAGCCGCGCAGCCGGGCGATCTCGTTCTTGATCTGGCGCAGGTGGCGGACGGCCTCGACGACGTTGCCGGTGCCGGCCTCGCCCTTCGAACGGATCATGGCCGCACCCTCGGCGATGCGGCGCAGGGCCTCGCCCAGGTTGGTGGCGCCGCAGACGAACGGGGTGGTGAAGGCGAACTTGTCGCTGTGGTTGACCTCGTCGGCCGGGGTGAGCACCTCGGACTCGTCGATGTAGTCGACGCCGAGGGACTGCAGGACCTGGGCCTCGACGAAGTGTCCGATGCGGGACTTCGCCATGACCGGGATGGAGACGGCCTCGATGATCTCCTCGATCATGTTCGGGTCGGACATCCGGGCCACGCCGCCGTCCTTACGGATGTCGGCGGGCACCCGCTCCAGGGCCATGACGGCCACGGCGCCCGCGTCCTCGGCTATCTTCGCCTGCTCGGCGTTGACGACGTCCATGATCACGCCGCCCTTGAGCTGCTCGGCCATGCCGCGCTTGACGCGGGCGGTGCCGGTCGCCGGGGAGTCAGCGGACTGCGGGGTGGTGGGAAGCGTGGACACGGATCGACCTCACTGGGAGAAGGGGCGCTGAGCGTGCGGAGTGATGCACTGCTGAGCAAACTCTCCGGGGCCGGTCCACAGCAAGGGCCAATAGGAGGCCGGTGGATCGTTTTGGTCCCGCCGGCGGTCGCGGCGCGGGATCTCGGTGTGCGCGTGTCAGCTGACCGGGCGGGCGGCCAGGGCGACCGGCGGCTCGTCGTCCATCTCGAAGGCGAGCGGGAAGGGCGCGTGACCGGCCAGCCGGAACCAGCGCACCGTGCGGTGGCGGCGCAGCGCACGGGCGGCCCGCACCGCGTCATTGTGGAACCGGCGCGCCATCGGGACCCGGCGGACTGCGGCGGCCAGTTCGGACGCGGCCTCCTCCCCGCCCGGGATCTCCTTCACCGCGTCCACCTGCGCCGGTTCACCGAACACGGCGCGCAGGGCGGTGCTCAGTTCGCTCTCGGCCACCTCGCGGTGCTCCTCCTCCGACTGACGGGCGGCGTGCGCGGCCTCGTACAGGACGATGGACGCGGCCGGGTCCAGCACGCCGGACGTGGCGAGTTCCTGGGTGACCGAGGCCCGGCGCAGCAGTTGCGCGTCGAGCGCGGCCCGTGCCGCGTCGATACGGGTGTGCAGCCGGTCGAGCCGGCCGGCGGTCCAGCTGAGATAGAGGCCGATCGCGACGAGCACGACGACGGTCCAGATAAGGGTTTCGGTCACGGGCCGAAGGCTACCGGTGACCGGACACCACCCGGCCCCCGATCACCCGCGTCGACAGTCCGGCGGGACGGGCCCTCAGTCGCGCGCCAGCCCGAACCGGGCCCGCAGCCCCGTGCGTTCGTCCGTGGCCACCGACGCCGCGCCGTCCGCGACCGTCTCGTACACCGCGAGGATGTCCGCGCCCACCGTCGACCAGTCGAAGCGCCGCACATGTGCGCTGCCGCGCTCCCGCAGCTCCGCGCGCCGCTCCGGGTCACCCAGCAGCCGGACCGCCGCCGCGGCCAGCGCGTCCGCGTCCTCGTTGGCGAACAGCTCACCGGCACCGCCCAGATCCAGGACCTGGGCGAAGGCGTCCAGATCGCTGGCCAGGACCGGTGCGCCGGCCGACATCGCCTCGACCAGGATGATGCCGAAGCTCTCGCCGCCGGTGTTGGGCGCGATGTACACGTCGACGCTGCGCAGCAGCCGAGCCTTGTCCTCGTCGCTCACCATGCCGAGGAACTCGACCCGCTCGCGCATCTCCCTCGGCAGCGAGGCGACGGCCTCCTCCTCGTCGCCCCGGCCGGCCACCAGGAGCCTGGTGTCCGGGCGGGCGGCGAGGATCGCGGGCAGTGCCCGCATCAGGACGGGCAGGCCCTTGCGGGGCTCGTCGATGCGGCCGATGAAGCCGATCGTGCCGCCCTGCCACTCGGGCCTGGGCTCGGCCGCGGCGAAGAAGTCCACGTCGACACCGTTGGGGATGACCACGGCGTCGCCGCCCAGGTGCTCGACCAGGGTGCGGCGCGCGTACTCGCTGACCGCGATGCGCGCGCTGATCTTCTCCAGGGCGGGCTGGAGGATCGGGTAGGCGGCGATCATCGCCCGGGAGCGCGGATTGGACGTGTGGAACGTGGCGACGATGGGCCCCTGCGCCGCCCAGCAGGTCAGCAGTCCCAGCGACGGCGAGGTCGGCTCGTGGATGTGGATCACGTCGAACGTGCCGTCGTGCAGCCAGCGCCGCACCCGCGCCGCGGACAGGAAGCCGAAGTTCAGCCGGGCCACCGAGCCGTTGTACCGGACGGGCACGGCCCGGCCGGCCGAGACCACGTACGACGGCAGCGGCGTCTCGTCGTCCGCGGGTGCCAGCACGGACACCTGGTGGCCGAGCCGGATCAGGTGCTCGGCCAGATCGCGGATGTGGAACTGCACGCCGCCCGGTACGTCCCAGGAGTACGGGCAGACGATGCCGATCTTCACTGCTGGTCTCCGAGGGGTTCGAGGTCGGCGAGCCAGAGCCGTTGCAGCATGTGCCAGTCCTCCGGGTGCTCGGCGATGCCCAGGGCGAACGCGTCGGCCAGGGCCTGTGTCATCACAGACGTCCTTTCCGCACGGTCACCTGAGCCGGGGACCTCGACGGACGGATGGATCCGCGCCTTCATCACCGGCGTGTCGTCGTAGTTGAGCGTGACCGGCAGCAGCAGCGCCCCGGTCTGCTGGGCGAGCAGCGCCGGGCCGGCCGGCATCCGGGCCGTGTCGCCGAAGAACGTCACCTCGACGCCGGAGGCCGACAGATCGCGGTCGGCGACCAGGCAGACCAGGCCGCCCGCGCGCAGCCGCTGGGCCAGCGTGCCGAAGGCGGTCCCGCCGTTGTGCGCCAGGACCTCCATGCCGAGTCCCTCGCGGTAGGCGACGAAGCGGTCGTACAGCGACTCCGGCTTCAGCCGTTCCGCGACCGTGGTGAACGGGACCTTCAGATCCGTGGTGACCCAGGCGCCCGCCAGGTCCCAGTTCCCCAGGTGCGGCAGCGCGAGGATGACGCCGCGCCCGGCCTCGAGCCCCTCGGTCAGCCGGTGGGCGTCGGTCACGTCGATGGAGTCCTTGATCCGCCGCGCACTCCAGGTGGGCAGCCGGAACGACTCCATCCAGTACCGCATGTACGAGCGCATCCCGGCCTTGGACAGTGCGGCGAGGCGGGCGGGGCTCGCGTCCGGGACCACCCGCGCCAGATTCGACTCCAGCCGCAGCACGCTCTTGCCGCGCCGCTTCCACACCTGGTCGGCGATGGTGCGGAAGAGGGCGCGAGCGGCCGGTTCGGGAAGCGTCTTGACCGCGGCCCAGCCGAGTCCGTACAGGCCGTCGCTGATCCGTTCCCCTGGGCCGGGCCGGGGGTCCCCGGTCGTGCGGCTCACTAAGCGGCCCCGCTCCCGGCCGCGTCCGCCTCCGCGGACTCGCGGCGCACCGTCACGACGCGCTGCACCAGCGTCACCAGACTGCCCGCCGCGACGATCCACAGCGCGATCGGCAGGAGCACCTGGATGCCGGGCACACCGAACGTGTGCAGGCCCGCCAGACCGGCGGCCACCAGCGAGATCACCAGCCGCTCGGCACGCTCCACGAGCCCGTTGACGGCGACCGGCAGACCGATCGACTCACCGCGCGCCTTGGTGTACGAGACGACCTGGCCGCTCGCGAGACAGAAGATCGCGACGGCGCACAGGACGTTGTTGTCGCCGCTGCCCGCGTACCAGAGGGCGAAGCCGGCGAAGATCGCGCCGTCGGCGACCCGGTCGAGCGTCGAGTCGAGGAACGCGCCCCACCGGCTGGAGATGCCGGCCTGCCGCGCCATGTTCCCGTCGACGAGGTCGGAGAAGACGAAGATCGTGATGACGATCGTGCCCCAGAAGAACTCCCCCATCGGGAAGAAGACCAGCGCACCTGCCATCACCCCGGCCGTGCCGATCAGAGTGACCGCGTCAGGGCTGACGCCGAGACGGAGCAGCAGTGCGGCGAACGGTGTGAGGACACGCGTGAAGAATGCACGCGCGTACTTGTTCAGCATGGCCTTCCCGAGGGTTCGGTGGGCCGAGCGGCCCCATCGGCCACCGGCTGACCCATCGTAGTCACGACGGCCGCACTCCACCGTCCGGGCACCCCCGCCCCCCATGCCCGGGCGCCCCGGATCGCGGAGCGGCGCGCGACGTATGGACGGGACCCGGACACAGTGGAAAGCTCGGAAGTACCGCGGGCGTCGCCGTAGCCGCCGCGGCGGCTTCCCTCTGCCCGTGCAGCCACTCCCCACCCCGCGCCCGGCGGTTCTCCCGCCCCGCGCCATCACCTGGGAGGCACGCACCATGGGCGACAAGGCACACGCACACACCGGGGCCGCCGGAAGAGCGCCGGCGGCCGGCCACCCCTCCTCCATACGGAACGTGGTGCTGGTCGGCCACAGCGGCTCGGGCAAGACCACGCTCGTCGAGGCCCTTGCACAGACCGCGGGCGCGGTCAACCGGGCGGGCCGGGTCGAGGACGGCAGCACGGTCTCCGACCACGACGGGATCGAGCACCGCCGGCAGCGCTCCGTACAGCTCTCCGTGGTGCCCGTCGAATGGGACGGGGTCAGGATCAACCTGCTGGACACTCCGGGGTACGCGGATTTCGTAGGGGAGCTGAGGGCCGGTCTGCGGGCGGCGGACGCGGCCCTCTTCGTCGTCTCGGCCGCGCAGGAGGCCGACGCGGTGGCCGGTGCCACCCGCGCCGTCTGGGAGGAGTGCGCAGCCGTCGGCATGCCGCGCGCCATCGTCGTCACCCACCTCGACACCGCCCGCACCTCGTTCGACGCCATGACGCGGATCTGCGGCGAGACGTTCGGCGGCGACGATCCGGACGCGGTGCTCCCGCTCTACCTGCCCGTGCACGGCCCCGAGGGCTCCGACGGCCACTCCCCGCTGACCGGGCTGACCGGGCTGCTCACCCAGCGCGTCCTGGACTACTCCGGCGGCGAACGGGCGGCGAACCCGCCC
Organism: Streptomyces sp. NPDC048462; assembly: GCF_043200175.1. Lineage (NCBI taxonomy): Bacteria > Bacillati > Actinomycetota > Actinomycetes > Kitasatosporales > Streptomycetaceae > Streptomyces > Streptomyces sp. NPDC048462. The sequence goes on along the minus strand of NZ_JBICXG010000021.1, from coordinate 3,510 downwards.
GCCGACGACCAGCGGGCCCCGCTCACCGACGCCCGCAACCGGCTCATCGAAGGGATCATCGCCGAGAGTGAGGACGAGACCCTGATGGACCGCTACCTCGCCGGCGCGGACATCGACATGGCGACACTCGTCGGCGACCTGGAGCGCGCCGTCGCACGCGGCACCTTCCACCCGGTCCTGGCCGCCGCCCCCGCCGCCGAGGGCGCCCGCCAGGGCATCGGCACCGTCGAACTCCTCGACCTGGTCACCGGCGGCTTCCCGACCCCGCTCGAACACCCGCTGCCCGCCGTCACCACCCTGCACGGCGCCCCGCTCCCCGCCCTGGGCTGCGACGCCGGGGGCCCGCTGGTGGCCGAGGTCGTGAAGACGTCGTCCGACCCCTATGTCGGCCGGCTCTCCCTGGTGCGGGTGTTCTCCGGCACCCTGCGCGCCGACGACACCGTTCACGTGTTCGGCCACGGGCTCACCGGCCCCGGCCACGACGACCGCCCCTTCCACGAGGCCGAGATCCGCGTGGGCGCCCTCTCCGCGCCCTTCGGGAAACAGCAGCGCCCCCTCACCGAGTGCATCGCCGGGGACCTCGCCTGTGTCGCCCGGCTGGGTACCGCGGAGACCGGCGACACCCTGTCCGACCCGGACCATCCGCTGCTGATGGAGCCCTGGACGATGCCCGACCCGTTGCTGCCGCTCGCCATCGAGGCGCACGGCAAGGCCGACGAGGACAAGCTCTCCGAGGGCCTCGCACGGCTCGTGGCCGAGGACCCCACGATGCGCCTGGAACAGAACCCGGACACCCATCAGGTGGTCCTGTGGTGCCTCGGGGAGGCCCAGCTGGACGTGGCGCTCGACCGGCTGCGCAGCCGGTACGGGGTCCAGGTCGACGCCGTCCCGCACCGGGTCGCACTGCGCGAGACGTTCACGGGCCCGGCCACCGGACGCGGCAGGCACGTCAAACAGTCCGGCGGCCACGGCCAGTACGCCATCTGCGAGATCGACGTCGAACCCCTCCCGCCGGGGTCCGGCATCGAGTTCATCGACAAGGTGGTCGGCGGCTCGGTGCCGCGCCAGTTCATCCCGTCCATCGAGAAGGGCGTCCGCGCGCAGGCCGCCCGAGGCGTCGCCACCGGGCACCCGCTGGTCGACCTGCGGGTCACCCTGCGGGACGGGAAGTCCCACTCCGTGGACTCCTCGGACGCCGCCTTCCAGACCGCCGGTGCCCTGGCCCTGCGCGAGGCCGCCTCGGAAACCGCCATCCAGCTGCTCGAGCCCGTCGCCGAGATCAGTGTCCTCGTCCCCGACGACTGCGTCGGCCCGGTGATGAGCGACCTCTCGGGCCGCCGCGGCCGGGTGGTCGGCACCGAGCAGTCCGGGGCGGGACGCACCCTCGTGCGGGCGGAGGTGCCGGAGCTGGAGATCGGCCGGTACGCCGTCGACCTGCGCTCGCTGTCCCACGGCACCGGACGCTTCGACCGCGCGTACGCCCGCCACGAGGCCATGCCCGCACACCCGTCGGACCGTATGCGCGAGGAACAGCACATCACCGCGAACGGCACGTAGCACCCCACGCCCCCGCGGATGTCCACGGTTGTCCACAGGGCCGGACAGCGTATCGATTCGGACGATACGCTGTGGTCCCAGCTCAGAAAGTGTGCCGGGCACGGCAGTTGGGAAACAGCCGCAGGAGCGGTTTCTTGGCGGGCGAGTGGGGGCGACAGTGGCCAACGACGGATTCGATTTCTCTCCCGGAGCGCAGATTCCACTCCAGGGAGCTGCGGGAGCGGCGGTGGCGACCAACGCCCTCGCCTCTGCCGCGTACCGCGACACCCCGGTGGACGATATCCTCAAGGCCAACAGCGAGTGGCACAAGTCCGAGGTGAAGGCCGGCCGGTCCAAGCTCCTCAAGTCCGACTACTTCAAGCCCAACCTCGGTGAGGCCTTCTCCCGCGCCGTTCAGGAACGCACGCTGGGCGGCGCCCGCAAGGCACTCATCCAGTCCTTCGGCAGCGATCCGCAGACCGTCGTCGAGCACTGCCTGTCCGCCTCGCGGCTCCGCAAGGCGCGCGACACCAAACTCACCGTCGTGACCGCCATCTTCGGCTTCCTCTTCCTGCCCGGAATGCTGCTGTGGGTCATCGCCTTCCGGCTCCGCGACATCCTCGCCAAGACCAAGGACAAGGTGCTCTCCGTCCTCGGCAACATCCTGTTGCCGGTCATCGGGATCGTCGCGGTGTACTTCCTGATCAAAATGCCCCTCACCGGATTCCTGGCGCTCTACGTACGGGCGATGGTCATCGCCCCGGTCATCGGATGGCTGATCGCCAAACGGATCGCGGAGACCTCCGCCCAGGACATGCGCGCCCGCTGGGAAGGCCTCCTGTCCGGCGGCGGTGTCGTCGCCAAGATCCCCGAAGCCGTGCCGAAGAACCCGAGCGAGACCGCCCGGGAGGCGCTCCGGCAAGGCCTGGAGAAGCTCTCGGCCGAGCAGCAGTCGAATTCGGTCTTCTACGCCGGCCCCAAGGGCATCCTCGGCATGGGCACCCGCTGGGGCAGCTGGCAGCTGGCCGAGGACCTCGTGGCCAAGGACCCCGGCAAGGAGTTCCACCAGTTCCGCAGCTGGGACCTGATCCGCGTCATCCACGACCAGCTCAAGATGCTGGAGCGCGGCCCGCTGAACACCGGCGGCTTCCCCAAGCCCTCGGTCACCCACTGGGTCGTGTCGCCCGTCGGGGAGAACGCCGACTCGGTCTCCCGCCCGGCGGGCGAGGACGTCGCCACCTTCCAGGTGAAGCCGCACGAGATACAGCGGATCTGCAACCACCAGCAGTTCGGCGGCGGCGACCGCCACTACCTGGGGGTGCAGTTCACCCTCTGGGACGGCCAGCTGGTCATCACCATGATGATCACCGTCACCGTGCTCTTCGAGACGCTCCGCATCGAGGTCACCGGGCATGCCCTCGGCCCGGTCCACTCGCTCTTCACGAGCAAACCCTCCGCCAAGAAGAAGACGGTCAACAAGACCGTGAAGTTCTGGGAGACCCGCGACATAACGCTGGCGCTGGTCGAGTCCAGCGAGGTCGTCCGCCTCGCCCTGCGCGCCCCGTTCACCTGGTACCCGCCGCTGCTCGACTACCTCGGCGGCAAGATCGCGCTGCCGGAACCCTTCGGGCTGCGGCACGCCTGGGCCGAGAAGCCATGGCGCCACCGCTTCATGGCGGACGACGCGATGCGTGCGGCCACCCCCGTCCTGCGCGTGGTGCACAGCGCCGTCATCAAGGTGCTCGACGAGAACGGTGTCGACACCGAACGCTTCGGGAACCGCTCGTCGGTACTGAGCGGCATGGTCCAGGACCCCTCGCCGCGCAAGGCCGACCTGTACGACGCGTAGTCACGCGAAAAGGGGCGCCCCCGTTCCACCGATGCTGTTGGCGAATGCCCCTTCGTCGTGACGTCGGCCTGATCCATCTCGTTGGTGGGTCAGGCCGACGTTGTGTTTGGGGTGGGCAGATGTCG